>JBMUCX010000013.1:0-41434 GCA_049458915.1 Ilumatobacteraceae bacterium | reverse complement strand
GAGTCGTGCCAGGCACGACTCGTCACGCTCACCGCCCCCACTACCATCGCCCGCATGGGGCAACCGTCATACGAACACGGGCCGACCGGCGTCGATCTCCTCGACGAGACGATCCCGGCCAACCTCGCCCGCACCATCTCCACGCACGGTGATCGCGAGGCGCTCGTCTCCTGCCACCAGGGCATCCGCTGGACCTATCGCGAGTTCGGCGATCGGGTGCGAGCCCTCGCCAAGGCGATGATGGCGGCCGGCCTCGAGGTCGGGGACCGGGTCGGCCTGTGGGCACCGAACTACGCCGAGTGGACCCTCGTCCAGTACGCGACGGCCGAGATCGGCGTGATCCTGGTCAACGTCAACCCGGCCTACCGGACGCACGAGTTGGCGTATGCGCTGAACCAGTCCGGTTGCCGCTGGGTGATCGCCGCTCCCGAGTTCAAGACGTCGAACTACGTCGAGATGGTGGCGTCGATCCGCGACGAGGTTCCCGGGCTCGAGCGGGCGGTGTTCTTCTGGACCGACGAGTGGGACGCCCTCGCCGCCGGTGACGACTCGGTGTCCGACGAGGCGATCGACTCCCGGACGGCGGCGTTGAAGGCGGACGATCCGATCAACATCCAGTACACGTCGGGCACGACCGGGTTCCCCAAGGGCGCCACGCTCACCCACGCCAACATCTTGAACAACGGGTACTTCACCACCGAGTTGCAGGGCATCACGCACGAGGACCGACTGTGCATCCCGGTGCCCTTCTACCACTGCTTCGGCATGGTGATGGGCAACCTCGGCTGCACCTCGCACGGGGCGACGATGGTGATCCCCGGCGATGCGTTCGACGCCACCGCCGTGCTCGAGGCCGTGCAGGCCGAGCGCTGCACCTCGCTGTACGGGGTGCCGACGATGTTCATCGCCGAGTTGGCCCACCCCGAGTTCGCCTCGTACGACCTGTCGTCACTGCGGACCGGGGTGATGGCCGGGTCGCCGTGTCCGGTCGAGGTGATGAAACAGTGCGTCGACCAGATGAACATGGCCGACGTCACCATCTGTTACGGGATGACCGAGACCTCCCCGGTGTCGACCCAGACCCTGCCCGACGACTCCCTCCACCACCGCACGGCGACCGTCGGCCGGGCCCACCCCCACGTCGAGATCCGCGTCGCCGACCCCGAGACCGGCGAGACGGTCGAACGCGGCGTGGCCGGGGAGTTCTGCACCCGCGGCTACTCGGTGATGCAGGGCTACTGGAACGACCCGGACAAGACCGCCCAGGCGATCGACGCCGACGGGTGGATGCACACCGGCGACCTGGCCGTGATGGCCGACGACGGCTACTGCAACATCGTCGGCCGGATCAAGGACATGGTGATCCGCGGCGGTGAGAACATCTACCCGCGCGAGATCGAGGAGTTCCTCTACACCCACCCCGACATCGAGGACGTGCAGGCGATCGGGGTGCCCGACGTCAAGTACGGCGAAGAACTGATGGTGTGGGTGAAGGCCCGCCCGGGAGCGACCCTGACCGACGACGACGTCCGCGACTTCTGCCGGGGCAAGATCGCCCACTACAAGGTCCCGCGCTACGTGAAGTTCGTCGAGGAGTTCCCGATGACCGTCACCGGCAAGGTCCGCAAGGTCGAGATGCGTGAAACCTCGATCGCCGAACTGGGCCTGACGGCGGCGGAGACCGCGTGAGTCACGCAGCGGGGGCCCACGACGCAGAACTCGCCGCTCGGATCACCGAGCAGTTCGCTGCTGGTGGCTCGCGCCTGATGGCCGAGTTCCACCTCGTGATCACCCACGCCGAGCCGGGCCTCGTCCGATTCTCGTTGCCCGTGGTCGAACGGCTCACCCACGGCGGCGGGGTCCTGTCGGGGCAGGCGATCATGGCGTGCATGGACACCGGGATGGTGTTCGTGATGATGTCGCTCGACGACGGATCCAACCGGCCGTTCACGACGGTCGAACTGAAGACCTCGTTCGAGCGTGGGGTGCCCGAAGACATCGGGCGGGTGGCCTTCGAGGCCCGGGCGACCAAGCCGGGTCGCACCCTGGTGTTCGGCGAGATCGATCTCGTCCTCCCCGACGGCCGACGAGCCGCGAGCGCCACCACGACCTACATGTGGCTCTAGAGCCGTGACCGGCATGATTTCAGTTCGTGCCTGGCACGAACTGACACATGAGGTCATGAGGTCATGAGGTCGAGGACCACCCGTTCCCAGAGTTCAGTGGTGAGGCGGAGGCTCTCGACGTCGACCCGTTCGTCGTGGCCGTGGAAGCGGAGGCTGAACTCACCGGCATCGACGGTCGGGCTGAACAGGCCCGCCCCGTAGGAGACGGCACCGAGTTCGCGGAAGATCCGCGAGTCGGTGAACCCGACCGAGAACTGGGGGTTGAGCCGGGCATCCGGGAACGGGACGTTCACGGCCCGCTGGAGGGCGTCCCACAACGGTGTGTCGATCCGGCTGATCGATGCCGGATCGTCCATCAGCACCTCGATCTCGACCCGCTCGAACAGGTCGTCACCGAGCGCGGCACGGAGGTGCGCCGTCACCTCGTCGGTGTGCTCACCCGGCATGGTCCGGATGTCGATGTCGAGGTCGACGATGTCGGGAATGACGTTCGTCTTCGGCGTGCCGACGGTCTGCACCACGTTCGGGGAGAACGTGGTGTGCGTGCAGGCGTGGAGGAACCGCTGCGAGCCGGGGCTCGGGAGGTCGGCGAGTAGATCATCGATCGCCGCCTCGTCGAGCAATGCTGCCTTCATGTCGGCGGGGAGATCGAGCGATGCCACCTGCCCTCGCCACAACTCGTGGAAGCGCGGGTTCGGTCGATACCGGTCGAGGCTGGTCACCACCTTGGCGGCGGTGACGACCGCATTGTCCGACCCGAACGGCATCGAGCCGTGACCCGGGGTGCCGCGCACCCGGAGCCGCCGCCATGCGACACCCTTCTCTCCGACCGTCAGCCCGATACTGCGGTCGCCGTCCGGACCGCTGTGCAGACCGCCCGACTCGGTCAGCAGGTAGTCGCAGCGGATCGCATCGGGGTGCTCGTCGGCGACCCAACGCGCGCCATGGGCGCTTCCCGCCTCCTCGTCGGCGACGGCGAAATACAGCAGGTCACCCTTCGGCCGGAAGCCACGCAGCGCCAACGATCGGAACACCACGGCCATCGACGACGTGAGGTTGAGCATGTCGACCGCCCCGCGCCCCCACACCTCGTCGTGCCCGGCGGCGTTGCGGATGACCTCGCCACCGAACGGGTCCTCCCGCCAGCCGTCCTCGTTGACCGGCACGACGTCGGTGTGTCCCATCAGGCACAGCGACTTCGCCGTGGGGTCGGTACCCGGGATCCGGGCGACGAACGACGCCCGGCCCGGCGTCGGCTCCCACCGCTCGATGTCGACACCGGCCACCTCGACGTACGACTGGAGCACGTCGGCATTGCGGGTCTCGTGACCGGACTCGGCGGTGCCGTCGTTGACGCACCGGTTCCGGATCAGGGTCTGGAGCAATTCGACGGTCTCGCCGGTCAGGTCGTCAGACATGGCCCGAGTCTTCCACCGTTCGTCGGGTGGGCAAGACTCACACCGTGACGCAACACGACGTTCCGGAGATCCACGGCCACGTGGACGAGGGGTTCGGTGCCATCGCCGACGCATTCGCCGCCAACTTCACCGAGCGAGGGGAAGTCGGTGCGGCGTTCTCCCTCTACGTCGACGGCGTGGAGCGAGCGAACCTGTGGGCCGGGACCGCCGACTCGTCGACCGGTCGGGTGTGGGACGAGTCGACCCTCCAACTCGTGTTCTCGACGACCAAAGGCATTGCGGCGACCTGCATCGCCCGCCTCGTCCAAGCCGGCAAGTTGTCGTACGACGACCCGGTCGCGGAGCACTGGCCCGAGTTCGCCGTCAACGGCAAGGAGCACATCACCGTCGGCCAGATGATGAGCCATCAAGCCGGGCTCATCGGTGTCGATGCGCCGCTCGACTTCGACGGGATCATGTCGGTCACCCCCGTGATCGAGTCACTCCAGGGCCAGACACCGATGTGGGAACCGGGCACCGCCCACGGGTACCACGCCATCACCTACGGCTGGCTCGCCGGCGAGTTGCTGGCCCGGGTCGACGGCCGCCGGATCGGCCAGTACGTCCAGGACGAGATCGCCGGACCGCTCGGCCTCCAGATGTGGATCGGCTTGCCGGAGTCGGAAGAGTCGCGGGTGTCGCGCCTCGAGCTGGCCCCGTTCCCGAACGACCCGGCCCGGCTCGAGTACTACGGCAAGCTCTACGCCCGCGACGCCTACGGCTACAAGGCGCTCGCCCTCGACGGTCGCATCTCGACCGCCGGCGACAACCACTTCAACTCCCGAGCCGTGCACGCCACCGAGATGCCCGGCGCCAACGGCATCACCAACGCCCGGTCGCTCGCCCGGATGTACGCAGCGACCATCGGCGAGGTCGACGGTGTCCGTCTCCTCGACACCGACACGATGAACACCGCCCGCACCCAGCGGGTGATGGGCGACGACCTGACCCTGTTGGAGCCCTCGCGGTTCGGTGCCGGCTTCTGGCTCCACGACACCTCGACGCCGATGATCCAGGACGGCTCGTTCGGCCATCCCGGTGCCGGCGGCTCACTCGGCTACGCCAACCCCGAACTCGGCATCGGCTACGGCTACGTGATGAACAAGATGGGTGCGGCGCTCACCGGAGACCCGCGCACGATCGCCCTCAACGAAGCCGTACTCGCCGGTCTCGGCTGAGGTCGGTTCGCTGAGCCCACAGCGACACCTGCACCAGTCCGACGAGGACCGGCACCTCGATCAGCGGGCCGACCACGCCGGCCAAGGCCTGGCCGGAGGCGACGCCGAACACGCCGATCGACACGGCGATCGCCAACTCGAAGTTGTTGCCCGCTGCGGTGAATGCGACCGACGTAGTGCGCTCGTACGGCAGACCCAACCGGAGACCGATCATGAACGACCCGGTCCACATGATCGCGAAATAGGCGAGGAGTGGCAGTGCGATCCGAGCGACGTCCCACGGCTGTGCGGTGATCCGCTCGCCCTGCAGGGCGAACAGGACCACGATCGTGAACAGCAACCCGTAGAGCGCGACCGGTCCGATTCGCGGCAGGAATCGGTGCTCGTACCACTCCACACCCCTCGTTCGCTCGGCGATGGTTCGGGTGAGGAATCCGGCGATCAGCGGGATGCCGAGGAACACGAGCACCGATCGGGCGATCTCCCACATCGAGACGTCGATCCCATCGGTGGCGAGGCCGAGCCAGCCGGGCAGCACCTCGAGGTAGAAGTAGCCGAGCAGCGAGTAGGCGGCGATCTGGAACAGCGAGTTGACGGCGACCAGCACAGCGGCGAGTTCGCGGCTGCCACCGGCGAGGTCGTTCCAGACGAGAACCATCGCGATGCACCGGGCCAGGCCGACCACGATCAGGCCGGTCCGGTACTCGGGGAGGTCGGGCAGCATCAACCAGGCGAGGGTGAACATCAGGGCCGGGCCGATGATCCAGTTGAGGACCAGCGACAACGCCAAGGATCGACGATCGACCGCCGCTCGGACGTTTCCGTACCGCACCTTGGCGAGGACCGGATACATCATGACCAGGAGTCCCACGGCGATCGGCAGCGAGACGGCGCCGATCTCGATCCGCCCGAGTGCGTCATCGAGGTCGGGGACGATCCGCCCGAGCGCGATGCCGATCACCATGGCGGTGCCGATCCACACCGGTAGATACCGGTCGAGGGTCGACAGGCGGGACCCGGTCATCGTGCGACGATCAACCGCAGCAACCTGGCGACGACCCGGTCGAACTCGTCACGACGACGTTCTCCAGTTGCTCGGTGTCAGCGTGCTTGACGTACCACTCCCAGCGGTTGCCATCGGGGGCGTGGACCCACGTCTCGGTCTTGGCGGCGTAGCAGCAGATCGTCTCGTCGATGCCGGTGGTGTCGAGACCCGCACCGCCGAGACGAGCCTCGGCCGCGACGACCTCGTCGGAGGACTCGGTCTCGACTCCGAGGTGGTTGATCGAACCCGCGGGGCCCGCCCCCTCGAACAGCACGAGCTTCAGTGGCGGGTTCTCGATCGCGAAGTTCGCGTAGCCCGGCTTGGTCTTGGCCGGACCCACACCGAACATCTTCGAGTAGAACGCGACGGCCTCTTCGAGGTCGTCGACGTTGAGAGCGAGTTGTAGACGCATGTGTCGTCTCCCGGGATGGTGGGCCTCGTGCGCTGTCGTCGATCGCCAACTCGGTGGTGGACGGCACGCGACCGTCGTTTCGACGGTGATCGATATGATCCACTACGCATCGAAAGATGTCAATATGTCCTGGTGACCGATCCCGCCTCGCGCTCCGCCGTTGGTGCCCGCTGCGCTCCGCTCACCAGAGCGGTGATCGGTGAGAGCAGTTCGATCGAACTCGCCGATCGCTTCAAGGCGTTGGGTGATCCGGTGCGGCTCCGGTTGGTGTCGATCATCGCGACCGCACCGAGCGGCGAGGTGTGCGCCTGTGACCTTCCCGGACTCGTCGATCGCAGCCAGCCGACGGTGAGCCATCATCTGGCCGTACTCGTCCGGACCGGATTGATCGAGCGGGAACAGCGCGGCAAGTGGGCCTGGTTCAGGATCCGGCCCGACCGCATGGTGGCCCTCGCCGAGGTGCTCGGCACGTCGTGACGTCGTCGGCCGAACCAGCGGTGCCGAAGCAGCGGTGCCGGCGTCCGGAGGTTCTCGATACGCCAAACTGTCCGAGTGGACGACGACGCGAACCACGGCGACGGCTCGGCGGTCAGGATCGTCGGTGCCGACGCGGTCGTCGCAGCTCTCGACTGGCGTCGACTCTCGGAAGCGATCGCCGAGATCCTCGTCGAGACCGACCGTGCCGCAGGCCCTCCTCGATGGGTCCTTCCTGCCGGCGGGACACTCGGGCACGAGTTCAATCTGCTCGTGATGCCGTCCTGGCACGCAGAGGGACCGGTCGGGATCAAGGTCGTCACCCACGTCCCGGGCAACGCCGAACGGGGCGAGCCGGTGATCCGGGCGGCGTACCTCGCGTTCGACCCGTTGAACGGGACGCTCTCGGCGGTCATCGACGGCGAAGCGTTGACGGCTCGGCGCACCGCAGCGCTGTCGGCGCTCGCCGGCCGATGGACGATCCGGCCCGACGCCCGGCGTCTGCTCGTCATCGGGACCGGCCAGCTCGCGGTGCCGCTCGTCGAAGCGCACCGGGCCCTGCACCCGTTCGACCATGTCGAGGTGTGGGGGCGCACGCCGAGTCGAGCGGCTGCAGTGGCTGCCGCCTCCGGAGCCAGTGCCGTCACCGACCTCGAACTCGCCGTGCGCGACGCCGATGTGATCGTCACGGCGACGGCGGCGGCCGAACCGCTGGTCCGTGGCGCATGGGTGCAGCCAGGGACGCACGTGTCACTCATCGGCAGCTACCAGCCCTCGATGTGCGAAGCCGACGCCGATCTGATCCTGACTGCGACCGTGTTCGCCGACACGCGTCCCGGGGCTCTGCTGGCCGGCGAGCTCCACCGGCCGATCGCCGAGGGTCACTGTGACGAGTCCGTGATCGTCGCCGAGCTCGCCGATCTCGTCGCCGGTCGCCATCCGGGGAGGACGACGGCCGAGGAGATCACGGTGTTCGAATCGGTCGGCTTCGCTCTCGCCGACCTGGCGGCCGCCCGCGTCGTCCTGACGGGGGAACGTACGAGCGAGCCGTGAGCCGACGGGAGTCGATCGGCGGAGGTGGACGGGAATCGAACCCGCCGGACGGGGATCGCCCGTCCCGACCGCTTTGAAGGCGGCGGAGCCCACCAGGTGCCCGGACACCTCCACACCCCACCCTACCCGGCAGTCCCGACGTCGCTAACGTCCACGGCATGCCCGGGACCGTCTTGTTCTGCACCGACACGTTCTGGGACGAAGGCGGTGACCGTGTCGTCGCGATCGACCCGACCGTGGAAGTCGTCCGACTGGTCGGGGACGAGCACGTCCTTCCGAGCGACCTCGACCGGATCACCATCGCCTTCTTCTCGCCCGACGTCTGGCCGAACCGTTCGGAGCGGTTCATGGGGGCGTGCATTCGGGCCGAGCACCTGGGATGGCTCCACTCGGCGGCGTCGGGCACCGAGCACCCGGTGTTCGATGCATTCCGATCGCGAGGGGTCACCGTCACCAACACCGCTGGCGGATCGGCACCGTCGATCGCTCTGTCGGTCATGACCTACCTCCTCGCGCTGAGTCGCCGACTCCCCGAGGTCATGCGCAACCAGGCCGAGCAACGGTGGGATCCGGCGATGACGGCCGTCGACCTCGACGGGATGCGACTCGGCATCGTGGGGCTCGGGTCGATCGGTGCCGAGACGGCCCGACTCGCGGGCGGACTCGGGATGGAGGTCATCGGACTCCGGCGGACGGTTCGTGGCGACGAGCCCTGCGAGACCTGGACCGACGACCGTTTCCACGAACTGATCGAGTGGGCCGACGTCGTGGCTGTCACGGCTCCGCTCAACGACGCGACACGGGGCCTCTTCGATGCCGACGCCTTCGCCCGGATGCGTCGTGGTGCGTGGTTCGTGAACGTCGGGCGAGGAGAGATCGTGGACGAGGACGCGCTCGTCGCGAATCTCGTGTCGGGGCATCTCGGTGGAGCGGGACTCGACGTGTTCGCCACGGAACCGCTGCCGACGGGTCACCCGCTGTGGTCGCTACCGAACGTGATCGTGACGCCGCACTCGTCCGGGAACACGAGCACCACGACCCGTCGGACGATCGACCGGTTCCTCGAGAACTTCCGCCGGTTCACCAGTGGCGAACCACTGATCGGTGTCACCGGTCCCGGCGGCGCCACTGCCTCCGGCGACGCTGCCACTGGCGCGGCGTCCACTGACGGAGCGGTCGGGGACACCTCCCCCTGATCCACCCCGGACGGGCTGCGCCCCACCGGATAACGTCACCGATCCGACTTCCCCTCCCCCCGCCAGGGGCGCTGCGCCTGGCAACGTTCCGGGAGGTTCACCATGTTCACCCTGTGTTGGTCCGCCAAGGGTGGTAGCGGCACCACGGTCGTCGCCGCTGCGCTCGCTGTCACCGCACCCGACCCGACGCTCGTGGTCGATCTCGCCGGCGACGTGCCGCTGGTCCTCGGTGTCCCGGTGCCGAGCGGCCCCGGCGTGGGCGACTGGTCGGTCTCGTCGGCGGGGACCGAGCGCCTCCGTGCTCTCCGTACCGCCGTGTCTCCCGGACTCGAGCTCGTTCACCGGGGACGTGTCGCTCCGGCCGGTCGATGGGAGGAACTCGGCGGTCACCTGGCGACCGTCGAGGGGTCCGTCATCATCGATGCGGGCACCGGTGTTCCGCCCGCCGGCCTCGTCGAGTCCGCTGATCGGACCCTGCTCGTGACCAGACCCTGCTACCTCGCGCTCCACCGGGCGGTGGCGCTCCGCGGCCCCGTCGACGGTGTGGTCCTGATCGACGAACCCGGCCGTGCCCTGACCTCCACCGACGTCGAGGCCGCACTCGGGGCACCGGTGGTGGCCCACGTGGAGTTCGATCCGGCGATCGCCCGAGCCGTCGACGCCGGACTCCTCCTGTCACGACTGCCGTCCGGCTTCCGACGGGAACTCGGCGCCGCCGCATGAGTTCGTCGCTCGCCGATGTCGATGCGGTCGTCGACGCGATCTGCCAGGCCGCGCTCCATCGACCGGGCGCGCTCGTCGATGTGGTCGATGCACTCGTCGACGAACTCGATCCGTTGGCGGGTGACGAACGCCGGCGACAGCTCGTCCGGCGGTGCATCGCCCGACTCGACGGTCTCGACGTGCTCGACGCGCTGCTCGCCGATCCCGAGGTCGACGAAGTCATGGTGAATGCCGGCACCGAGGTGTGGGTCGACCGCGCCGGCCGGCTCTCCCGTGCCGACCGGCTCCAGGTCGGGGCGATCGACACCATCCTCGAGCGGGTTCTCGCCCCGCTGGGGCACCGGCTCGACCGGCTCAATCCGGTGGTCGACGCCCGCCTGGCCGACGGTGCCCGCCTGTGTGCCGTCATCGCGCCGATCGCGGTCGACGGCACGTGCGTGGCGATTCGTCGCCATCGCCGGCGACAGGTACCGCTCGAGGCGTTCGCTCCGCCCGATGGGGCGGCGGTGCTGCGTCATGCAGTGCGCACCCGGTCGAACGTACTGATCACCGGAGCCACGTCGTCGGGGAAGACGACGCTGCTGGCGGCGTTGCTCGCCGAGGTCGAGCCCACCGAGCGACTCGTCGTGGTCGAGGACACCGCTGAACTCACGTGTGAGCGACACCATGCCGTCCGCCTCGAGACGCGGGTCGGGACCGTCGACGGTGTCACCCCCGTCGACGCCGGTCGGCTCGTGCGGGCCGCGCTCCGCCTTCGGCCGGACCGACTCGTCGTCGGAGAGTTCCGGGGATCGGAGGCTGTCGCAGTCGTCGAGGCCCTGAACACCGGGCACGACGGCTCACTGTCGACCTGTCACGCGAACTCGGCACTCGACGGCTTACGTCGAGTCGGCACTCTCGTGATGCAGAGCGTCCCGACGTGGCCGCTCGCTGCGATCCGCCGTCAGGTGTCGCGTTCGATCGATCTCGTCGTCCACCTCGAACGTACGTCGGACGGCGAGCGACGCGTCACCGAGGTGGTGGAGATCGTCGAGCACGACGACGAACCCGACGGGCACGTCGTCTGGACCTCCGATCCGACGCGTCGCTCGTCGCCGACGACGTCGGGGCCGTCGGGCCGGGTGGCCCCGTGACGGTCGAGGGAGTCCTGGCCGGCCTGCTCGTCGTCGCAACGGCGACCCGACTCCGGGTCCGACCCGACCACCGACTCAGGCTGCTCAGCGATGGGCCCGATCCGAGTGCCCCGCTCCGCCGCCGCTCCGCCGCTCGGGGCCGGTCGTGGCGACGAGTTCGGCGGCGTCCCCCTGGACCGGCGGATCTCGCTGGTTGGTGCGACGTCCTCGCCCGGGATCTGCGGTCGGGAGCCACTCTGGGATTCGCGCTCAGGTCGCGGCCGGCCCCACCGGACTCGGTGTTCTCCGACCTTCCGCAACGCCTCGGTCGAGGTGTCCCGATCGCTACGGCGGCGGGTGCCGATGGTGGCACCGCCGACGAGCAGGCGGTCGGGACCGTCTTGGTCGCCTGCGCCACGGCCGGTGGTCCTGCCGCGGAACCGCTCGACCGGGTCGCATCGACGCTCCGGAGACGTGCTGCCGACGAAGCCGAGCGGCTCGTCCAGAGCGCTCAGGCCCGTCTCTCCGCCCGGGTCATGACCGTGATCCCGCTGCTCGTCCTGCTCATCTTGCTCCTGACCTCGACGACCGTTCGAGGCAGTCTCGTCACGCCGATGGGTGCGATCACCGTCGTCGTCGGGCTGCTGCTCAACGTCATCGGCTGGCGATGGATGCGTGCGGTGATCGGCGGCCGCCGTTGAGGTACGTGCGTCGATCGAAGCGAGCCGAAGGTTGGCCCGAGGCGATCGAACTGGTGATCCTCGCGATCCACGCCGGCTCGGCGCCGCTCGCCGCCGTCGAGTCGACTGCCGCACTGCTCGATGGTGAGACCGGTGCGGCGTTCGCCGAGGTGGTCCATCGGTGCCACCGTGGTTCAGGACTCGCCGATGCCCTTCGTGCTCTGCCCGATCGGCTCGGTCCTTCGGCATCGGAGTTCGCCGACTCCTTCGCTGCAGCGGAGCGGTACGGCTCGGCGCTCGGCCCAGTGCTCGACCGACTCGCCGCAGAGGCTCGAGCGGAGCGTCGTCGTCGCGCTGAAGCCGACGCTCGGGCGTTGCCGGTGCGTCTCTCGTTCCCGTTGGTGGCGTGCACGCTGCCGTCGTTCGTCCTCCTCGCCGTCGTCCCGGCGGTGCTCGGTGCCGTCGCGTCGTTGCGCGGCTCGATGCCGTGAGTCCCGGGTCGGCCACTCGCACCAGGCGTGCCTCCACACCACCACCACCTTCGAACGCCAAGAGGAGATGAACATGGATGACACCGGGACGCACTACACCGGGACGCACGACGCTCGAGGAGTCGGCCGGGCCCGACGAACCCCTCGGGTGCCGGATCGGATCGACCGAGGTCAGGCGACGACCGAATATGCGTTGGTCATGCTCGCCGCCGCTCTGGTGGGCGTCCTGCTCATCGGTTGGGCCACGGCCGGCGGGGGAGCGGCTGCGATCGGGCGGCTGTTCGACAGTGCGATCGGCTCGGTCATCGATCAGCTGTGACTCGACGCACGCCGTTGCCGACGGTGGGCCGCACGGGTGATCGAGGACAGGCGACGGTCGAGTTCGCGCTCGTTCTGCCGGTGGCCGCGCTCCTGGTGCTCGGCATCGTCCAGGTCGTGGCCGTGGCTCGTGACCAGCTCACCGTCGAGTACGCAGCACGCGAGGCCGCCCGTGCTGCCGCTGTCGCCGCCGATCCCGCCGCGGCTGCCGAGGAGGCGGCAGCCGCAGCGGTTCGACTCGCCCCGCTCGACGTCTCGGTCGAGTTGTCGACGGGCGGGCCGGCGCGGGTCGATCGCGTCGAACGAGTGATTGCAACGGTGCGATACCGATCATCGACCGACGTCCCGCTGATCGGACGGCTCGTCGGGCCCGTCGAGGTGGTCGGTTCGGCCACGATGATGCGCGAGCCCCCACCCTGACCGAGACGTCCCCGACCCGTGTCGGAGTGGTGAGCTACCCTGCGCCGACGATGGATGTGCGTATCTCGCTTCGTGACGTCGGCGACGTTCGTGTCGTGGCGCTCGACGGGATGTTGGACCTTTCGTCGGTCCCGGTGCTGCAGTCCCAACTCCGTCGCGAGATCGCTGCGCGCCCGGGTTCCACGTTGATCGTCGACGTCGACGGAGCGCTGACGATCGACGACGTGGCGCTCGGCGTGTTCCTCGGTGCAGCCGCCACGGCGCGGGACGCCGGCGGTGATCTCGAGGTGCTCGCCACATCCGACCGGTGGCGGGAGCGGTTCCGCGTCACTCGATTCGAGCTCGCCGTGACGGTGCGCGACCGGATCGTGTAGCACGGTTCCGTGCAGACCGTCTGGGTCCTCGGCGACCAACTCAACCGTCGCATCGGCGCCCTCGCCGCGGCGCGACCGGGCAGCCATCGTGTGCTGCTCGTGGAGAGCGCCGGATTGGTCGCGGGTCGTCGGTGGCACCGACAGCGACTCCACCTCGTGCTCACCGCCATGCGTCGGTTCGCGTCCGAACTCGCCGAGGAGGGCTTCGACGTCGATCTCCGGCGTGCCCCGACGCTCATCGACGGGCTCACCGGCCACATCGCCGATCACCGTCCGTCGTCCGTCCTGGTGACCGAGCCGAACAGTTGGGACCTCCGCCATCGGCTCGAAGCGTTCGATGTCGAGGTCGTGCGTTCGGATCAGTTCATGTGTCATCACGGCGACTTCGCCGAGTGGGCTGCGGGCCGTCGGCAACTCAAGATGGAGGATTTCTACCGGTGGCGTCGAACCGCCACCGGATACCTGATGGAAGGTGACCAACCGGCCGAGGGCCGGTGGAACTTCGATGCCGACAACCGTGAGCCACCGCCGACCGACGGGACGTGGCCGAGCCCCGTCATCGACCCGCTCGACGATGTCGACCGAGCGGTACTCGCCGAACTGCCGGAGGGTTGCTTCGGTGCTGAACCGGTCGGGCTGTGGCCGACCTCTCGGTCGGCTGCTCTCGCTCGTCTGCGACACTTCGTCGACGAGGTGCTCCCGGTGTTCGGGCCGCACGAGGACGCCATGACGACGCGTTCGTGGCACCTCGCCCATTCCCTGCTGTCGCCGGCGCTCAATCTCGGCCTGCTACTTCCTGGTGAGGTGTGCGATGCCGTGCAGGAGGCGTACGACGCCGGACGGGTGCCGATCGCATCGGCGGAAGGCTTCATCCGTCAGGTCCTCGGCTGGCGGGAGTACGTCTGGGGAGTCCACTGGTTGTGGATGCCGGGGTACCGGTCGGCCAACGAACTCGGGGCCTCGCGTCCGATCCCGCCGGTGTTCGTCGGCGCTGCACCGACGGAGATGCGCTGTCTCGCCGAGGCGCTCGACGGTGTCGAGCAGCGGGCGTACGCCCACCACATCCAACGGCTGATGGTGCTCGGGAACCTCGCGCTCCTCGCCGGGATCGACCCGTGGGCGATGACCAACTGGATGTGGGAGAGCTTCGTCGACGGAGCGGAGTGGGTGATGCTCCCGAACGTGATCGGCATGGCCCTCCACGCCGACGGCGGTCGGATGGCGACCAAGCCGTACGCCGCCGGCGGCAACTACATCGACAAGATGTCCGACTCGTGCGGTGGCTGTCGGTTCGATCGCAAGCAGCGGACCGGGCCGGACGCGTGCCCGTACACCACGCTCTATTGGGACTTCGTCGCCCGACATGCCGACCGTTTCGGCAGGAATCCGCGGATGGCCCGACAGGTGAGCGCCGCCCGGCGACTCTCCGACCTCGACGCCGTGCGAGCGCGGGCCGACGAGGTGCTCGCCATGCTCGACCGGGGTGAACTGTGACCACGACCGACGCCTTCGTCCACCTCGCCCTTCCCGACGACTGGGCCGCAGCTGTCGCCGACGGCGAGTACCGGATCAGCACCCGGGGGAGGACGCTCGACGAGGAGGGCTTCATCCACTGCTCGTTCCCGCACCAGGCAGCGGGAGTCGTCGATCGGTTCTACGCCGACATCGACGAACTCGTCGTCCTCCACGTCGACGTGCGTCGACTCGACGCCGAGGTCCGGGTCGAACCTCCGGTCGCCGGGGCCGACGACCTCTTCCCGCACGTCTACGGGCCGATCCCGATCTCGGCGGTCGCAGCGACCGTCGTGTGGCGGCGTGAAGCGGGCCTCGGGGCACTCACCAGAGCAGCGTCCCCGGACCACCCTTGAACGGTCCGGTCACGTTCGACGTGATCCACCCTCCGTAGAAGTCTCCGTCGTTCGGGGCGACCCGCTCGTCGTCGATCCAGCACTCGTCGACCGCCTGGGCGTAGAAGGCCCAGTGGCCTCGGATCGCGGCGAACGGCGCGGTCGGTTCGGCGTAACTCCACGCCGCCCGCTCGGACACACGGTCACCGACGACGATGTCGGCGTACGAGGCCAGGCCCTTCCACTCGCAATACGTCGGACGGCCCGACGCGGCCCGCAGGTGCTCGTCGGCGACGTGCTCGAACGACACGTAGTAGGCCGGCGCTTGGCTGGTTTCGAGCACCCGCAGCGCCGACGGTGCGTCGACGACCGTGACCCCGGCCACCACGACGCGTACGCGCCAGTCGACACGTTCGATGCGCGGCGGTCTGGGAAAGTCCCACACCGATTCGATCGGCTTGCCGTTCGGTCCGCGTTCCATCCTGTCGGGGTCGGGTCAGGGGCCGGAGAAGATCCCGGTGTTGTCGTCACCCTTCGCGGCGTAGAACGCTTCTTTCGGGTTGTAGCCGCGAGCGGCTTCCTCCATCGAAGCGATCTCGGCGCGACCCACCACGAACCAGTGCACCTCGTCCGGACCGTCGGCCAGGCGGAGCGTGCGCTGGGCGGCGTAGAGACGAGCGAGCGGTGTCCACTGCGACACGCCGGTCGCCCCGTGCATCTGGATCGCCTCGTCGACGATCGCACACGTCCGGATCGGGACCATCGCCTTCACGGCACTCACCCACACCCGCGCCTCGGCATTGCCGAGTTCGTCCATCGCCTTGGCGGCGGTGAGCACCATGCGGCGCATCGACTCGATCTCGATCCTGGCCTTGGCGATCACCTCGGGGTTCTTGCCGAGATTGGCCAACCGCTTGCCGAACGCCTCGCGGTTGAGGCCGCGCTTGACGAGCAACTCGAGCGCTCGCTCGGCGGCACCGACGGACCGCATGCAGTGGTGGATTCGACCGGGTCCGAGCCGGAGCTGGCTGATCTCGAAGCCGCGTCCTTCACCGAGCAGCATGTTGCTCGCCGGAACTCGAACGTTGTTGAAGCGGATGTGCATGTGACCGTGCGGGGCGTCGTCTTCTCCGAAGACGTGCATCGCACCCCTGATCTCGACCCCGGGGGTGTCGCGCGGGACGAGGATCTGCGACTGACGCTTGTGCGGTGGGCCGTCGGGGCTCGTCTGGAGCATGACGATCATGATCTTGCAGCGAGGGTCGCCGGCGCCGGACGACCAGTATTTCTCACCGTTGATGACCCACTCGTCACCGTCACGAACCGCCGAGCACGCGATCTGCTTGGCATCCGACGACGCCACATCGGGTTCGGTCATGACGTAGGCGGAGCGGATCTCGCCGGCGAGCAGAGGCTTCAGCCACTGCTCCTTCTGCTCGGGGGTGCCGACCCGCTCGAGCACTTCCATGTTGCCGGTGTCGGGAGCGGCGCAGTTCATCGACTCGGACGCGATCGGGTTCTTGCCCAACTCGATGGCGATGTACGCGTAATCGAGATTCGACAGCCCCTCGCCGGTCTCGGCATCGGGGAGGAAGAAGTTCCACAGCCCCTGTGCTTTCGCCTTGGCCTTGATGCTGTCGAGGAGTTCGAGTTGCCCCTCGCCGTAGCCCCAACGATCGGCTCTTCCTGCGCCGAGTCGGAAGAACTCCTCGGTGTTCGGTTCGACTTCTTCGGCGATGAACTTCTTGACGGCCTCGTACAGGGGCTTCACCTTGTCGGACATGCGGAGGTCGTACATGTCGACGGTTGATGGCAACGCAGTCATTCGATTCTCCCTGGTGTCGTCGGCTACGAACTTGCCGGGATCGGTCCCGCCCGATCACCCCTGAACTTAGTGATCTGCCCGCCGCGGGCTCCCATCGACCGACACGGGCACGCCGTCGGAGGTCACGTCCGGGGGGCTCGACGACGGTCGGCGCGCCGGAGGTACCGTTCCTGTTCCGCCTCGAGGGCCGCCTCCTCGGCAACGAGTCGTTCGAGGCTGTGCAGACGAGCGGGGTCCAGGCGTCCGTCGTCGATCGCCGAACGGACGGCACATCCCGGCTCGCGATCGTGCTTGCAATCGCGGAACCGGCAGTGGTCCATGAGGTCGAACACGTCGGCGAAGGCGCGCTCGATCCCCTGACCCGACAGCCAGAGACTCACCGCTCGCACGCCGGGCGTGTCGATCAACCAACCCTCGCCCGGCAGACGCAGCAGCTGGGCGGCGACCGTCGTGTGGCGCCCGCGCTGGTCGTGCCCACGGACCTCACCGGTGGGCATCACCTCGTCGTCGAGCAGCGCGTTGACGAGCGTCGACTTGCCCACCCCGGACGCCCCGAGGAAGGCGAGGGTCCGGTTGCCGACGGCGTACGACCGGATCGCCTCGACCCCGTCGCCGGTCAGCCCGCTCGCCAGGAGCACCGGGACACCGAGAGCGACGGCAGCCAACTCCGCCCGCATCGGTTCGGGATCGTCGACGGTGTCCGTCTTGGTGACGACGACCACCGGAACGGCGCCCGAGTCGAACGCCAGGACGAGTTCTCGTTCGAGTCGGCGCTGGTTCGGCGGAGTACCGAGCGCGTGCACGAGGAAGACGACGTCGATGTTCGCGGCGAGGGTGTCGGCCTCGAACCGATCACCCTCGAACGAGGCTCGCCTGACGAACGCCGAGGTGCGATCGATGATGTGGTCGACCCGTTCGTGGTCGCCGCTCGGCACCACCCAGTCACCGATGGCGACGTCGACGTGGAGGTTCCGGACCCGCACGACCTCCGAGCCGGCGGCGTCGAACTGCACCGTCGACCATCCGCGATCGATGCGAGCCACCCGGCCGGGGCGGCCCGGGGCACCGATCCGCGTCCATGCGTCTCGGAGTTCGTCGCTCCAACCGAGCGCCCGATCGGGCTCCATCGCCCGAACGGTATCCCGGTGGTCTGCGAGACTGCGGCCGTGACGACGCGTCCATGGGCACGGATCCTGCTGGTCGTCTACGA
Source organism: Ilumatobacteraceae bacterium (assembly GCA_049458915.1). Taxonomy (GTDB): domain Bacteria; phylum Actinomycetota; class Acidimicrobiia; order Acidimicrobiales; family Ilumatobacteraceae; genus Ilumatobacter. The sequence continues at coordinate 23,493 of JBMUCX010000013.1, read as the reverse complement.
CGGCGTACTCGCCGACGAGTGCGACGCCTTCACCTCGGTCCTCGGATCGCTCGACGGGGCAGTGGTCACGACCGTCGGTGCCGAGCGTCGTGTCTACAACGGACCCGGTGGCCGACGACTCGCCGAGGTGACGTTCGACGAGGTGCTCGCCGAGCGACACATCGCCGCGGGCGACATCGCCGCTCGCGACATCGACATCGTCGTGGTGCCCGGCGGTATCGGATGCGAACGGGCGACCGACGACGATCGGTTGCGGTCGTTCCTCCGGGCGATGGAGCACCGGGCTCGGTTCATCGCCGCCAGTTCCACCGGCACGGTCGTGCTCGCTGCCGCCGGACTCTTGCGCGGCGAGTCGGCGGCGACCCACTGGCTCGCCGACGACCTGCTCCGACGCCACGGCTCGGATCCCGATGACCGCCGACTCGTCGTCACCAGGAACATCCTCACGTGCGAGGGGCGGATCAGCGCCGTCGATGCGGCGTTCTCGATCGTCGAGCGAGTGGTCGGTCGGCAGGAGGTGGAGCGCATCCGCTCGACGCTCCTCGAACAGGGTCGTGATCTGCTCGTCGACGACGCCTCTTCCGGCCGCGTGAGCCGGAGACTTCGGGAGTGGTGGAACGGCGGTGTCGCCGGGCATCCGGTGGCGACGACGGCAGGGCGTTCGGCTGCCGGAGCGCCGGTGACACCCATCTCGGTGATGATCGAACTGGTCGACGACGACGACGTCGTGCGCAGGCTGCGGCGACGGTCCCGCGGGCACTGATCCACCGTCGTCTCGGAAGCTGCGCACGTGTGGTTCGGTCGACGGCCGGGCAGACTCGCCTTGACAACCACCGCTCCGATCCCGTAACCACGAAAAAGCATGAGCAAACCACTCGTCGTCGTGGAGTCCCCCGCGAAGGCAAAAACGATCGCCAAGTTCCTCGGCAACAGCTTCGATGTGCGCGCCTCCGTCGGCCACGTCGCCGACCTGCCGAGCAAGGGCCTCAACATCGATGTCGACAACGGTTTCAAGCCGACGTACGAACTGACCGACCGCGGGAAACAGGTCGTCAAGGATCTTCGGGCCGCACTGAAGAGCGCCACCGAGCTCTATCTCGCCACCGACGAGGACCGCGAGGGCGAGGCGATCTCGTGGCATCTCCTCGAGTACCTGAAGCCCAAGGTGCCGGTGAAACGGATGGTGTTCCACGAGATCACCCAGGCGGCGATCGACCATGCGATCGCCAACCCTCGCTCGATCGACTACGGCCTCGTCGATGCCGCCGAGACCCGCCGCCTCCTCGATCGGCTCTACGGGTACGAGGTGTCGCCCGTGCTCTGGCGTCGTGTCAACCGCGGCCTGTCGGCCGGTCGGGTGCAGAGTCCGGCGATCCGATTGATCGTCGAGCGCGAGCGCGAACGGATCGCATTCGTCACCGCCGGCTACTGGGACATCGATCTCGTCTCGGCGACGAGCCCGTCCTTCGACGCCAAACTCGTCGCCGTCGACGGCACCAAGGTCGCGACCGGACGTGACTTCGACGAACAGGGCCGGGTCACCGGCTCCGCCGTGGCGCTCGACGAAGCTCGGGCGACCGCGCTCGCCGACGGACTCACCGACACCGCCATCACCGTCCGGTCCGTCGAGGACAAGCCGTACCGGTCGTCCCCCAAGCCACCGTTCATGACCTCGACGCTCCAGCAGGAGGGTGGCCGCAAACTCCGCCTGTCGTCGTCACAGGTGATGCGGGTGGCGCAGGGCCTGTACGAGCGGGGCTTCATCACCTACATGAGAACCGACTCGGTCACGCTGTCGGCGGAGGCGCTCGGCGCAACCAGGGCCGCGATCACCAACGCGTACGGCCAGCAGTATTTGTCGCCGCAGCCGAAGCAGTACACGTCGAAGTCGAAGAACGCCCAGGAGGCGCACGAAGCGATCCGACCGACGACGCCGTACCGGGCGCCGGAGCAGGTGGCCGGTGAGCTCAACAGCCAGGAACTCGCCCTGTACCGGTTGGTGTGGCAGCGCACGTTGGCGTCGCAGATGGCCGATGCCACCGGGGTGACCGTGAGCATCCGGCTCGGAGCCGTGTCCGCACACGAGGGCACCGACTGCGAGTTCAGCGCGTCGGGCACCACGATCACGTTCCCGGGCTATCGGGCCGTGTACGTCGCATCGGACGCCGACGACGGCACCAACGAGGCGCTCCTGCCACCGCTCGCCGTCGGCGACGTCGTCCCCGTCGAGTCGCTCACACCGACCGGCCACACGACGAGCCCTCCGGCTCGTTACACCGAAGCGTCGCTCGTCAAGCGCCTGGAGGAACTCGAGATCGGTCGCCCGTCCACCTGGGCGTCGATCATCCAGACCATCCAAGACCGGGGGTACGTCTGGAAGAAGGGGCAAGCACTGGTCCCGTCGTGGACGGCGTTCGCCGTGGTGACCCTCCTCGAGCAGCACTTCGGCGACCTGGTCGATTACCAACTGACCGCCAAGATGGACGCCGATCTCGACGAGATCGCGAGCGGCGAGCAGCACAAGGACCGCTGGCTCGAACGTTTCTACTTCGGTGACGACGACCTCCCGGGCCTCAAGCGCACCGTGGAGGAGAACCTCGACGCGATCGATGCTGCGGCGATCAACACGTTCCCGCTCGGCCATGATCCCGATGGCACGCTCGTCGTGGTCAAGCCCGGCAAGTACGGACCGTACGTCAAGCGAGGCGAGGACACCGCCGGGGTTCCCGACGACCTCGCACCCGACGAACTGACCATCACGAAGGCCCTCGAACTGCTCGCCCTGCCCAAGAGCGACGAGCCGATCGGTGAACTCGACGGCTACCCGGTGTACGCCAAGAACGGGCGCTACGGTCCGTACGTCCAGTGGGGTGATCCGGAGAACCTTCCGCCGGGACTGAGCAAGCCGAAGATGTCGAGCCTGTTCGCCACGATGAGCCTCGAGCGGATCACCGTCGACGATGCCGAGAAACTCCTGCAGTTGCCGCGCTCGCTCGGTGCCGATCCGGTCGACGGTGAGGAGATCGTGGCGAACAACGGCCGCTACGGCCCGTACATCGTGAAGGGCAAGGACTTCCGCTCGCTCGACTCCGAGGATCAACTGCTCGAGATCGACCTCGAACGAGCGTCGGCGATCTTCCAGTTACCGAAGGTGTTCAAGCGGGGCAACCGCAACATGGCGGCGGCCGGGCCACTGCGCGAGTTCGGTACCGACCCGGTGAGCGAACGTCCGGTCGTGGCCAAGGACGGCAAGTTCGGTGTCTACGTCACCGACGGCGAGACCAACGCGAGCATCGGCAAGGGTGACCGCATCGAGGCGATGCTGCCCGAGCGGGCGTTCGAGTTGCTGGCCATCCGCCGGGAGACGGTCGCCGCCAAGGGCGGACCCGTCAAGAAGACGGGCGCCAAGAAGACCGCGGCCAAGAAGACCGCGGCCAAGAAGACCGCGGCACGGAAAGCTCCAGCGAAGAAGGCGGCTGCGAAGAAGGCGGCTGCCGGTTGATCCGAGCGCGGCCGAACCCGGATCGAACGTTCGATCCGGGCTCGTCGGCCGCTCGGGTGGAGCGAGTCCTGCGATCCCCACCGACGGTTCCTCGCCGGTGGCGCGTCACTCCTCGACGATGAACGCCGTCACCATCCCGAACATCCCGTCGTCGCGCTCGGCGTGGGTGAGGATGTGGCAGTGCCAGGCCCAGACCCCCGGGTCGGTCAGCCGATAGAGCACCGTGTAACGCTCGCCGGGGGCGATGTTGATCGTGTCGCCCGGGATCGGCACCAGCAGCTCCTTGCCGTCCTTCGCGATGATCCACCCGAGCGGCTGGTGCAGGTGCATCGGATGCGCCTGCAGGCCCTCGTTCTGGTAGTGCACCATGATCGTGTCGCCGACCTTGCCGGAGTAGGCCTCGGTCGCCGGGAAGCTCTTGCCGTTGAGGCTCAGACCGATCACGCCGGCGTCGTTGAGCACCATCTGGATCTCCTGGTCGGGCGTGGCGGCGAACCCCTGGTCGAGCAGCACGTCGGGCGTCTGCATCTGGCCGATCGTGACCGCGCCGAACAGGCCGTCGAGCACCTGACTCGCACCGTTGTGGGAGTGGTAGATGCCGACCGCCGGCTCGAGGGCCTCGAACTCGTAGACGAACTCGTCGCCGGGTTCGACGGCCGGCTGGGTGAACGGCGGCACCCCGTCCATCGAGTTCGGCACCCGCACCCCGTGCCAGTGGATGACGGTCGGGACGGGGAGTTCGTTCTTCAACACCACCCGGATCTTGTCACCGACGTCGGCACGGATCTCGGGTGCCGGAACCGTTCCGTTGTAGGTGTAGGCCTCGACGACCTTGCCGGGCTCGACTTCCCAGTCGGCGAGCATCGCCGTGACCTCGAAGGTCTTGAAGCCGTCGTCGCTCATCGTCCACTCGAGCGGCTGCCCGCCGAACTCGCCCTTGGGCTCCTCGACGAAGCGCATCGCCCGCTCGTCCATCGCGATCTGCATCTCCTCCCAGGTCGAGAACCCGTGGAAGTGATCGATGGTGCCGTCGTCGGAACCCGTCCCGGTGTACGCGCCCGGCTCGGCGTTCATGATCACGTGCAGGTTGCCGTTCATGCCGGCCTCGTTGTGCCCGGGGATCTCGCACAGCATCGGGTACACACCGACGCCGAGCTCGCCGAGTTCGAGGTCCTGCGACTCACCCGGTTGCAGGTCCTTCGACTTGCTGCCGAGGATGGTGATGTTGTGGACCTGCGAATCGGTGTTGGTGACCCGGACGATCACTTCGCCGGGCGGGGCCATGATGTGCTGCGGCGAGAACTTCAGCGCACCGAGTTCCATCTCGATGACCGACACCTCGGTCGCACCTCCGACACCGGCCGCCGACTCACCACCGGCACCGACGCGCCCGAGGGCGAAGAAACCGAGGACGAGTGCCGCCATGGCGAGGGCCACGGACAGCCAAGTGAGGAACGAGCGGTCGTCTGACGTCATGGCCGAGAGTCTGCGAGCGGCCCGACCCGACGACCAGGGACCACCGCAGGATCACACCGGGACCAAGGTCCCGAACCGGAGCCTGACGTTCAGAACCGGGCGAACCAGCGGAGTTCGGCGCCCCGCCCACCGGCCCCCGGGTCGAGTGTGCAGTCGCCGCCGAACGTTGCGGCGCGGCTCCGGAGGTTCGAGAGGCCGTGACCGCCGCGCAGCGCCGCAGCATCGGTCGGCGGCCCGACACCGTTGTCCGTCACCACCATCTCCACCCGATCGTCCACGATCTCGATGCGAACCTGGGCCGATGTCGCCCGTGCGTGTCGGGCCACGTTGCCGAGCGCCTCGCGCATCGACGCCACCATCTCGGTGCGGATCTCGTCGGACAGCGCCGACTCGACCGGGCCGTCCATCCGCAGTGCGGGTGTGAAGCCGAGCACCCGGCTCGCCTGTGCCACCACGTCGGCGAGTTCCTGACCGAGTGCCCCACGATGTCCGGTCGTCCCGAGGGTGAACACGATCGTGCGTACCTCGGAGATGATCCGGTCGATGTCGTCGATGATCGCCTCGAGCTTTCCGGCGGTGGCGGCGTCGGCGCCCGTTGCGGTCGCCTGCACGGACAGCCCCATCCCGTAGAGGTGTTGGAGGACGACGTCGTGCAGGTCCCGGCCGATCCGGCCCCGCTCGGCGACGAGCGCCAACTGCTCGTGGGCGGCGGTCAGCCGTCGGTCGTTCTCGAGTCGGTCCGAGATGTCGCGCACCGCCGTGACGACGTAGTCGGTGCCGTGCTGGAACGGGCTGAGCGAGATCTCGACGGGAACCAGCTCTCCGTCCGCACGCTCCAGGGCCAACTCCAGACCGGCTCCCATCGGCCGCCGCACCGGCGCGTCGACGTAGCCGGTGCGGAGGGCACCGTGGTGATCGCGAGCGACCCCGGGGACGAGTTCGTCGACGGAGCGGCCCACGAGGTCGTCGTACCCCGACAGCCCGGCCATCGACTGATTGGCGTAGACGATGACGCCCGCCCCATCGACGATGAGCACGCCGTCCGGTGCGAGTTCGACGGCCTGGGTCAGCAGCGTTGCGTCCGGGAGGTCCGCCACGACGTCCACCGTACCCGCCGGGAACGATGACCAAGGTCCCTTGTCGATCCCCTCGACTGCGTGTAGCAATGGAACAATGACGGGTCCGATCACCGCCTTCCTGATGGACGACCACGAGGTCGTCCGGCAGGGTGTGCGTGCACTCCTCGAGTCGACCGGTGCCATCCGGGTCGTCGGCGAGGCATCGAATGCCGCCGAGGCGCTCGCTCGGATTCCGGCCGTCCGACCGGACGTGGCGATCCTCGACGTCCGGGTACCCGACGGGAACGGCATCGAGGTGTGTCGCGAAGTGCGGAGTTCGATCGGGACGAACTGCCTCATGCTGACCTCGTACAGCGACGACGAGGCCCTGTTCGAGGCGATCATGGCCGGGGCGTCCGGCTACGTCCTCAAGCAGATCCGAGGTACCGAGTTGCTCGACGCCGTGCAGCGCGTCGCGGCCGGCGAGTCCCTTCTCGATCCGGCGATCACCGGCAAGGTACTGCAGCGGCTCCGTGCTCCGGCCGAGGAGGACGAACGGTTGGCCCGGCTCACCCCGCAGGAACGCCGGATCCTGCATTTCATCGCCGACGGGATGACGAACCGGCAGATCGCGAACGAGATGTTCCTCGCCGAGAAGACGATCAAGAACTACGTGTCGAACATGCTGACGAAGCTCGGCATGGAGCGTCGGACCGAAGCCGCCGTGTTCGCCACGAAACTCGAGATGAGCGGTCGACCCGTCGATTCCTGATGCGACGAGTCGTGCCAGGCACGACTCCCCACGATGGGTAGGGTGCTCGGCGGTGGCGGCGTACATCGCGTTCGAGGGGTCGGAGGGGTGCGGCAAGTCGACCCAGGCGCGTCGTCTCGCCGAGGCGATCGATGCCGTCCTCACCAGGGAGACCGGTGGGACCGCCATCGGCCGGCGACTGCGTGACATCCTCCACGACACCTCGGTGACCGATCTCGACCACCACGCCGAAGCGTTGATCGCGGCTGCCGACCGGGCCCAGCACGTCGCCGAGGTCGTCCGACCGGCTCTCGCTGCGGGTCGGCACGTCGTGAGCGACCGCAGCGTGTACTCGTCCTTGGCCTACCAGGGATACGGACGGGGTCTGCCGGTGGACGAGGTCCGGTACCTCAATGCGTGGGCCCTCGCCGACACGTGGCCGGATCTCATCGTTCTCCTCACGGTGCCGGCCGCGGTCGCCGCCGAGCGGATGAGCCGACGTGAACTCGACCGGTTCGAACGTGCGGGCGACGACTTCCACGCTCGCGTCGATGCGGGCTTCGACGAGATGGCCGTCGCCGACCCCGATCGGTGGGTCGTGATCGACACGACCGATGCGATCGACGCCGTGTCCGACCGGATCCGGTCCGCCGTCAGGGAGCGGCTCGGGGTGTGAACGCGACGGTCGGTTCGGTCTGGGACGACGTCGTCGCCCAGCCGGAAGCCGTGGGGCGTCTCCGTCGGGCGGCCGACTTGCCGGTACACGCCTATCTGTTCGTCGGCCCGGCCGGGTCGACGAAGGACGAAGCGGCGCGGGCCTTCGCAGCGCTCCTCATCGCCGGTGTCGACGACCCGTCGAATCGCGATGTCGAACTCGTGCTCCGCGGTGAGCATCCAGATGTCCGCCAGGTCGCCCGGGTCGGCCCGGCGATCTCGTTCGAGCAGGCTCGCGAGATCGTTCGGGTCGCTGCTCTGGCGCCGGTCGAGGGTTCCCGGAAAGTCCTGATCCTCGAGGAGTTCCACCTGTTGCGGCCCGACGGTGCTGCGATCCTGCTGAAGACGATCGAGGAGCCGCCCGCCTCGACGATCTTCGTGATCCTCGCCGATGTGATCCCGGCGGACCTCATCACCATCGCATCGCGCTGTGCTCGGATCGACTTCCGGTTGGTGGACGAGCGACACATCGCTGATCGGCTGGTGAGTGAGGGGGTCGACCCCGACTCGGCGGCCGAGGCCGCGGCTGCGGCGTCGGGCAACCTCCAGCGGGCCCGGGTGCTCGCCGCCGACCCGGCGCTCGCAGCGCGCCGCCGGACGTTCGCCGACGTGCCCCATCGACTCGACGGCACGGGCGCCACGGTGATGCGGACCGTGGACGAGCTCACGTCGTTGGTCGATGCTGCTGCGACGCCACTCGCCGAGCGACACGCCGCCGAGATCAGCGAACTCGACGAGCGGATCGCCCGATACGGCGAGCGGGGGAGCGGCAAGAAGGCGCTGGAGGACCGTCACAAGCGCGAGTTGCGTCGTCATCGGACCGACGAGTGGAGGGCCGGGCTCTCGGCGATGGCGGGCACGTACCGAGACGTGCTCGTGGCCGGTTCGGCTGCGCGTCCGGACGCGATCGCCGAGGCGATCGCCCGTCTTCACCGTGACATGGGTGCGCTCGACCGCAACCCGAACGAGACGCTGCTGCTGCAGGCGCTCCTCTGGTCGCTTCCGGTGCTCTGATCGGGCGCGGCCGGTACACTCGCTGACCGCCGCCCGGGTAGCTCAGTCGGTAGAGCAACGCACTCGTAATGCGTAGGTCAGGGGTTCGATTCCCCTCCCGGGCTCCACGCCCTCGTCGGGTCGTCGACCGCCCGCTACCATCCGCGCGGTGACTCGGGTGGTGTTCACGGCGAATCTCCAACGCCACGTCGCCTGCCCACCGACCGATGTGCACGCCGACACCGTCGGAGCTGCGCTCGACCAGGTGTTCACGGCGATCCCGAGGCTGAGGGGCTACGTCCTCGACGAGCGTGGTGCGCTCCGTAAGCACATGAGCGTGTTCGTCGACGGCGAGCAGTTGCGCGACCGGGTCGGTCTCACCGACGAGGTCGGCCCGACCTCGGAGATCTACGTCATGCAGGCACTTTCAGGAGGTTGAGTCATGTCCGAACCGCGGTGGCACGTGAGTACTCGCAAGGGGTTGTTCGTCGTCGGAGGCTCCGGATCCGCAGCGCGGATCACGGATGCTCACTTCGTCGGTGACACGGTGGCGCTGGCGCACGTCGACCAGCGCGACGGCACGTGGTACGCGGCCCTCGACCACGGCCACTTCGGTGTCAAGTTGCACCGATCCGCCGACGAGGGTGCGACCTGGACCGAGATCGCCGTCCCGGCCTACCCGCCCAAGCCCGAGGGGTTCGTCGACATCGACATGTGGGGCCGAGAACGCGACTGGGCTCTGACCGGCATCTGGGCGCTCGAATCGGCGACCGATGCCGATGGGGCGCTGTGGTGCGGCACCGCCCCGGGTGGGTTGTTCCGGTCCGACGACCGGGGTGATTCGTGGCAGCTCGTCGAGTCGCTCTGGCACCACGAGAACCGCGTGCGCTGGAACGGCGGCGGCCTCGACATGCCGGCCCTCCACTCGATCTGCGTCGACCCGCGCGATCCCCGGTCGGTGGTGGTGGCGGTGTCGAGCGGAGGTGTCTGGCGGACCCGTGACCTCGGCGCCACCTGGGCGCCGCACACGATCGGGATGGTCGCCCTGTACGTCCCGCCGGAGCAGGCCGAGTGGCCCGAGCACCAGGATCCGCACTGCGTCGTGCAGAGTCCCTCCGATCCGGATCGTTTCTGGTGTCAGCACCACATGGGGATCTGGCGTTCCGACGACGATCTCGGACGATGGAATCAGCTGCACGTCGAACCGTCGTCGTTCGGGTTCCCGGTCGCCGTCCACCCGACCGAGCCGGACACGGCGTGGTTCGTCCCGGCGCATTCCGACCAGAAGCGGGCGCCGATCGACGGGCGGGTCGTCGTCACTCGGACCCGCGATGCCGGCGCGACGTTCGAGGTGCTCACCGACGGCCTGCCGCAGACCCACGCCTACGACCTCGTGCTCCGCCATGCCCTCGACGTCGCCGACGACGGCGAGTCGCTGGCGCTCGGGTCGACCACCGGCAATCTCTGGGTGACCGACGACCAGGGTGACCACTGGTCCGAGGTCGTCAACCACCTGCCGCCGATCTACGCCGTCCGCTCCATCTGAGTCGGCTGCGCCCGGCCCGTCGAGCGGTGTCTGGTCGACCCCACGGCCGTGGTGCGGTCGGCACTCCTCCGGGTCAGATCGGAGCGCCGAAGGACGAGAACTCGAGTCCTTCGAACCGACCCGACGACCGCCACTCGTCGATGTACCGGAAGAACGCAACGGGACCTTCCGGGTAACCGACGCTGTTGAGCAGCCCCCGCCGGTCGGCCGGGCGGCCCTCGTTGTTGTAGTAGCCGGGAGTGCAGTCCGGGTTGTTCCCGAAGCGTCGGCCGCCGTGCTCGAGCCGGTGGACCCAGGCGGCCTCGGCCTCGGCGGTCGCCTCGATGAGGTCGGTGCCGGTTCGCTCGGCGTGTCCGATGATCGTTGCGATCGTCGTGCCGGCCTCCACGAGGTTGTGGGGGACGTTCGAGATGAGGTTGGCGGCCTGGGCCGGTCCGACGACGAAGAGGTTCGGAAACCCGTTGACGTGCATGCCGTGGAGCGATTGCATGCCGTCGGCCCACTTCTCCGAGAGGCGGAGGCCGTCACGTCCGACCGTGTCGAATCCTGCTCGTCGGGCGAAGTCGGTCCCGACCTCGAATCCGGACGCGAAGACGATGCAGTCGAGTTCGATGTGCTCGTCTCCGACCCACACTCCGGTGGCGTCGATCCGCTCCACGCCTCGGCCGTCGGTGTCGACGAGATGCACGTTCGGTCGGTTGAAGGCGTCGAGGTACTCGTCGTGGAAGCACGGTCGCTTGCACAACTGCCGGTACCACGGCTTGAGTGCCTCGGCCGTCGCCGGGTCGCTCACGACGGCGTCGACCCTCGCCCGGATCTCGGTCATCTTCTCGTCGTCGCTGTCGTGGTAGGCCCGCTCGAAGCCCACCGGGGTGAGGTCCGGTGGGTCCTGTTCGAACAACTTCGCCATGATCCGCTTGGTGATGTCGGTCCAGCCGTCCATCGTCAGGTCCTCGTCGGCGAATCCGCCCGTCTGGAGCACGGTGAAGTTCTCGAGCCAGCGCTGCTGCCAGCCCGGCTCGAGCGATGAGAACCAGTCCGGGTCGGTCGGCCGGTTGTTCCTCACGTCGATCGACGACGGCGTCCGCTGGAACACGAACAACTCACCGCTCGATCGGGCGAGGTGGGGAACGCACTGCACCGCCGTTGCTCCGGTTCCGATGATCCCGACCCGCTGGTCGCCGAGTCGATCCATCGGAGCGCCGGACGGATCGCCGCCCGTGTACTCGTAGTCCCACCGGCTCGTGTGGAAGCTGTGTCCCTCGAACGTTTCGATGCCCGGGATGCCGGGCAGCTTCGGTCGGTGCAGCGGCCCGGTGCCGACGGTGACGAACGTCGCCGTGAACCGATCACCCCGATTGGTGCCGATGACCCACCGTCCGCTGCCGTCGTCCCATTCGAGCGAGGTGACCTCGGTCGAGAGGAGGGCGTCGTCGTACAAGCCGAAGTGGCGGGCGATGCGACGCGAGTGGTCGAGGATCTCGGGACCGTGGACGTACTTCTCCGACGGCATGTGACCGGTCTCCTCGAGGAGCGGCATGTAGATGAACGACGTGGTGTCGCACTGCGCCCCGGGGTACCGGTTCCAGTACCAGGTCCCTCCCACGTCGCCGCCCTTCTCGACGATGCGAACGCGCCCGACGCCGGCTCCGGCGAGTCGGGCCCCGGTGACGAGCCCGGCGAACCCTCCACCGATCACCGCCACGAGGACGTGGTCGGTCACGGGCTCACGGGGCTCGGGGCGAACGTAGGGGTCGTCGAGGAAGTGAGCGAAACGCCCCACCGGCTCGACGTACTGGTCGTTGCCGTCCTCGCGAAGACGTTTGTCACGCTCTTCGCGGTACCGCTCGAGCAATGCACTACGCTGATCTTCGAGTCGACCCACGGGTCGATCCTGGCACGGCGTCCGATTCGTCCCGAAGTCGGTCCTGGCCCATCTCAAGACTCGACGACACCCGACCGATGGAGTTTCCGTGACACGTTCCCGTCCCACGTCCGGCCAGATGACCTGGGCCTCCGTTGCGGTCGGTCTCCTGTTCATCAGCTTGCTCACGTCGTTCGGTCCGGCTGCGGATCGGGTCATCGACCGGCCGGAGGTGCTCCTGGTCCTCGCCGGTGGTGCGGCACTCCTGGCGGTGTTCGGCGCGACGGTGGTGATCGCTCTCGCCGACCGACGCAAGCTCGCCGAGATCGGCCTGCTCGGCACCGCCCTCATGGCGGCGTCGTTGTTGCCGTTGGTCCACGGCCTCGTCACTCCCGGGGTCATCTACGAGGATTCGGCGGCGTTCCGCGCCTCGTCGTTCCTCACGCTTCCGGTGGCGATCGCGCTCGGCGCACCTCTGCTCGTTCCGAACTCTTCGTTCGGCCGGTGGGCCTCTCGACGTTGGCGGGACTGGACCCTGCTCACGTTGCTCGTGGTGTTCGTCCTCGCCGCCGTGCTGGCGGTGGCACCCGACGCGATCGAGGTGCCGGCGCCCGGCAACATCGTCACGATCGTCGTGTCGCTCGCCATGGCGGTGTGCTTCGTCGTGCTGTCGTGGCGGCAGCTCGTGTATTACGAGATCGGCCGCCGGTCGTCGAATCTGATCGCTTCGGTTTCGTTGCTCTTCATCGGTGCCACGGCGTTCCAACCGATGGTGCAGACCCAGTACGGCCTTGCGTTCTGGTGGTTCCATCTGGCTGGTGGTGTCGGCGTGTTCGGTGTCCTCGTCGGCTTGCTGGTCATGAAGTGGCGTTCGGCGTCGGCGCAGGAGATCCTCGCTCCGCTGCTGGCGCGTGAGCCCCTCGTCGCCTTCGAACTCGGCCTCAGCCCGACCGTCCATCAGTTCATCGCCGATTTGGAGAAGAAGGACGAGATCACCCGTGACCACGTCATCCGGACCGGTGAACTCGCCCTCCGCGTGGGAGAGCGGTTCGGTTTGTCCGGGGCCGAGATGCGTCGACTCGGTCTGGCGGCGATGTTGCACGACGTCGGCAAGTTGAAGACGCCGGACGAGATCCTGAAGAAGCCCGCCGGCCTCGATGCCGCCGAGTACGAGGTCATCAAGTTGCACCCCGTCCACGGCGAAGAGATGCTGCGAGCCGAGCCGGCGCTCGCCGTGGCGGCCGACATCGTGCGTCATCACCACGAGCGTGTCGATGGTGGCGGGTACCCCGACGGACTCGTCGGCACGGCGATCCCGCTCGCTTCGCGGATCATCGCCTGCTGTGACGCATGGGACGCGATGACGAACGACCGTCCCTATCGGAAGGCGATGCCGACGTCGGTCGCGACTCGGATTTTCCGGGAGCACGCCGGGACGCAGTGGGACCCGAACGTGATCGACCAGGTGATCGCAACGGTGATGTCGACGTCATCGACCGGCCGGCTCGCCCTCGTCGGTCGGGAGAGCGCCGATGCGGACGACCTCGAACTCGATGCCGCAGCGATCGAGCGACTCCTCGCAGCGGTCGACGCGGAAATCTGACCCTGTCACGAGATCCGACCCTGCGACGCGGTCGGAACTGCGAAGTGGTCCCGGTGGCCCGATCGGACGAACTAGCGTGTCGATCGTGAACCGTCGACAGATCGCCCACGATCGACGCTCGCCGCGCGTACGTTTCGTTTCGATGGCCGTATCGGCCGCTGTTGCCGCGACACTCGCGGCGGCGTGCGGAGGTGGTGACGACGCGGTGACGTCGACCACCCAACCAATGGTGGTGACCGCACCTCCACCGACGACGGTGGCACCGGTACCAACGGCGCCTCCGAGCACGGTCACGCCGGTCGACACGGTGTTGGTCACCGATGGAGCTTCGGTGATCGTGGCCAACGCGAGCACGATCAACGGTGCAGCCGGCAGGCTCACCGATCGGTTGGCCATCGCCGGGTTCTCCATGGTCGACGCCGCGAATTCGGCCGACACCGTTCGTGGGCTGGAGATCACCCGGATCTACTTCGACCCTGCCGTGGCGTCGGCGAGGCCGATCGCCGACTCGATCAAGGCGGCACTCGGCGGTGGCTCGATCGAGGTGCTCGAGTTGGTGCTGCCGGCGCTCACCGAGTCGGGCAACCTCGGATCCGCCAGCGTCCTCGTGCTGATGGGGAACGACATCGCCGACAAGTCGCTCGAGGAACTGCAGGGGCTCGTGCCACCCGCCGACGAATCAGCGACCGAGGACACCTCGACGGACGACGGGACGAACTCCGACGACTCGGGCGGCTGAGGCCCCGGAGGCTCAGTCGCCGTTGGTCAACTCGCGCACTCGGGCGAGCAGCACGTCGATCGCCGGACGGTTCAGTCCGCCTTCCGGGACGATGATGTCGGCGTACCGCTTGCTCGGTTCGATGAACTGCTCGTGACTCGGCCGCACCGTGGACAGGTACTGCTCGATGATGCTCTCCGGTGAGCGACCACGCTCGGCGACGTCGCGCCGAAGGCGTCGGATGATGCGGAGATCCGCCGGCGTGTCGACGAACAGCTTCAGGTCGAAACGAGCCCGGAGTCGCGGCTCCCACAGGACGAGGATCCCCTCGACCACCACCACGCGCGACGGATGAACGGTCTCGAAACGGTCCGACCGGTCGTGTGCGGCGTAGTCGTACACGGGGACGTGGACGGCGTCACCTGCCGCCAATCGCGCCAAGTGCTCGTCGAGCAACGTCCAGTCGAAGGCGTCGGGATGGTCGTAGTTCGCTCGTGCCCGTTCCTCGATCGGCTGGTGCGATCGGGTCACGTAGTACGAGTCGAGTTGGATGAGCGAGAGGTGATCGGCCGGCATGAGGTCGGCGAGACGGTGGGCGATGGTGGTTTTTCCCGAGTTGCTCCCACCGGCGACACCGATCAGAAACGGTCGATGGACCTCGGCTCGGTCGTGATCGGCCACGTCGGACACGTCCGGAACTGTACGTGTTCGTCGGTGGGGTGCTTGTAAAACACCTGTCCTCGCGGCCAGTCTGTACGGGTGATCTCTGAGCGTCATCGAGCGATGTTGGAGTTCGAGCGCACGTCGTGGACGTTCGACGAGCCGAAGGACGTCCTGATTCGTGCTCGATTCCAGTGTTCGGCCGATGCGTATTACGAGGAACTGAACGACCTGGTCGACCGACCCGAGGCGCTCGAATTCGATCCGCTCGTGGTGCGTCGGCTCCAGCGGCAGCGGCTCCGTCGCCGCCGGGCGCGTTCCGAGGCGGCGGCCGATGCCCGAGGAGGATCGCCCGCATGACCGACCATCCCGACGGGCCCGGCCCCGCTCGACGTCGACCTCGTGTCGGCGAGCCACCTGCCCAGGTCAGCGGTGGCTTGGCCATCGTGCTCGCTGCCGTTGCGCTGGTCGCAGGCTTCTTGATCCTCCGCTCGATCAGTGATGGTGGACAGAACTCGTTCGACCTGTCGAACGGTGGTGCATCGAGCGGCGGGTCCCCCGCCGACATCGTCGTGCCGGCGACGACGGCACCGCCGGTCGTCAGCGTGGTGACGTCGACCACCGAACCGCCGCTCGTGACGACCGGCGCATCGGTCATCGTCGCGAACGCGAACGGCATCCGCGGTTCGGCCGGCGAGATGACCCGGACCCTGCAATCCGGTGCCGGGTTCCAGATGGTCGATCCGGTCGATGCGTCGAGTGCCGT
Source organism: Ilumatobacteraceae bacterium (assembly GCA_049458915.1). Taxonomy (GTDB): domain Bacteria; phylum Actinomycetota; class Acidimicrobiia; order Acidimicrobiales; family Ilumatobacteraceae; genus Ilumatobacter. The sequence goes on along the minus strand of JBMUCX010000013.1, from coordinate 7,842 downwards.
CGGAACGCTCGACGTCTCGTTGATCTACTACGACGCCGGGATGACGGGCGCTCAGGCCGTCGCCGAGTCGGTCGTCAAGGTGCTCGGCGGAGGGTTGCAGATCGCTCCGTTGCAGGGAGCCGCGCCGACGCAGGACGGGACGCTCGGTGGCGCAGGGGTGCTGCTGATGCTCGGGACCGACAAGGCCGGTACCACGATCGGCCAACTCGTCGTGCCCTCTGGCGCGGCCCCGGTGGCGACCAACCCGCCGGTTGCGGGCGCCACACCGTCGTCGGCTCCGGGCTGACCGACGGTCACGTCGGTTCGAACGCCGTCAGCACGTCGACGGCGATCCGTTCGACGCACCACAGCGGCTCGCGCACGGCACGATCGATTCCGAACCGTTCCCCGATCACCCAGGTCGGGATCTCGGATGCGACGTCGGCATCGGCGATCCCGACGATCGCTGCGACCGGGACCTCCGCCTCGGAGCAGAGGTCTCGAACTCCTCCGACGACTTTTCCGGCGAAACTCTGGGCATCGAGGTGGCCCTCGCCGGTGATCACGAGGTCGGCCCCCTCGATCGCGTCCGGAAGCCCGAGTTCATCGGCGACGAGATCGAAGCCGGACATCAGGCGACCGCCCAGCGCCGCCAGCATCCCCGCGATGCCTCCTGCGGCACCCGACCCGGGAACGGCATCGACGTCGATGTCGTGTTCGGTGCGGTACCGCTCGGCGAGTTGGCGGAGCCGGGACGTCAGCATCCGGACCTGGGCCGGCGTTGCGCCCTTCTGCGGTCCGAACACCTCGGCCGCTCGGGTGAACGGGGTCGTCACGTCGCAGGCAACGAGCACCTCGACACCGCGGAGACGGTGCGGCGAGCCGAGCGCGTCGAGCGCACCGAGGCCGCCATCCGTGGTGGCCGAGCCGCCGAGGCCGACGACGATCCGGGTCGCGCCGGCAGTGATCGCAGCATCGATGAGTTCTCCGGTCCCGGCGGTCGTGGCGTTCATCGGGTCGTTCTCCGCGGGTCCTCCTGCGAGGAGAAGGCCGCTCGCGAGGGCCATCTCGATGACCGCCGTGCCGCGATGGAGTCGCCAGGAGGCTTCGATCGGGCGGCCGAGTGGCCCGGTGACGACGGTCGATCGGTTCGGTCCGCCGAGCGCATCGAGCAACCCTTCGCCGCCGTCGGCGAGCGCGAACTCGGTGCAGTCGTGACCGCGCTCCCAGGCGGCGTGACCGATCGCCGCCGCGACGTCGGCGGCCGATGCGGTTCCTCTGAACTTGTCGACGGCGGCCACGACTCGCACGACGTCGACCGTAGCGTCCACGCGGCGGGTGATGTCCGGGTCGGAATCCCGACCGACTCGGTTATCTTTTCACGCATGGCAGTCACCGTTCGGATCCCCACCACCCTTCGCCCGATGTCGGGTGGCCAGAAGACGATCGAGGTCGGTCCGGGGAGCCTGGGCGAGGTGATCGGTGCGCTCGAGGCGGCTCATCCGGGTTTCGCCGATCGACTCCTCGACGAGGACGGTGCTCTGCGCAAGTTCGTCAACATCTTCGTCGACGACGACGACGTCCGGTACCTCGACGGGCTCGACACCCAGGTCGCCGACGGGATCACCGTCAGCATCATCCCCGCCGTCGCCGGCGGTTGATTGTCGCTTAGCAGTCCTCCTTGTAGAGTGCTAGCACTCGCCATGGGTGAGTGCTGACCGTTCCGGTCAGCGATCGAACTTCCCTCGCTCCACGTCCAACGGAGGACACTCAGATGCCGAAGCAGATTGCGTTCGACCAGGAGGCCCGTCGTGGCCTCGAAGCGGGCATGAACAAGCTCGCCGACGCCGTGCGCGTCACCCTCGGCCCCAAGGGCCGCAACGTCGTGCTGGAGAAGAAGTGGGGCGCTCCCACGATCACCAACGACGGTGTCTCGATCGCCAAGGAGATCGAACTCGAAGATCCGTACGAGCAGATCGGTGCGTCGCTCGTCAAGGAAGTCGCCAAGAAGACCGACGACGTCGCCGGTGACGGCACCACCACGGCGACCGTGCTCGCCTGGGCGATGGTGCGCGAGGGTCTCCGCAACGTGGCTGCTGGTGCCAACCCGATGAGCTTGAAGAAGGGCATCGAAGCCGCAGTCGCCGCTGCCGTCGACTCGATCAAGGCGCTGTCGGTCGAGGTCGACTCGAAGTCCCAGATCGCCCAGGTCGCCAGCATCTCGGCTGCCGACGAGGAGATCGGTGGCCTGATCTCCGAGGCGATCGACAAGGTCGGCAAGGACGGCGTGATCACCGTCGAGGAGAGCCAGACCTTCGGCATGGACATGGACCTCGTCGAGGGCATGCGCTTCGACAAGGGCTACATCTCGCCGTACTTCGTGACCGACACCGACCGGATGGAGGCGTCGCTCGACGACGCGTACATCCTCCTCGTCTCGTCGAAGATCTCCTCGGTCCGCGACCTCGTCCCGGTGCTCGAGAAGGTCATGCAGTCGGGCAAGCCGCTCGTCATCATCGCCGAGGACATCGAGGGTGAGGCCCTCGCCACCCTGGTGGTCAACAAGATCCGCGGCACCTTCAAGTCGGCAGCCGTCAAGGCCCCGGGCTTCGGCGAGCGTCGCAAGGCGATGCTGCAGGACATGGCGATCCTGACGGGCGCCCAGGTCATCAGCGAGGACGTCGGCCTCAAGCTCGACAACACCACGCTGGACCTCCTCGGCCGCGCCAAGCGGGTCGTCATCACCAAGGACGAGACGACGATCATCGAAGGCGCCGGTGACGAGTCCGACATCAAGGGCCGGATCAGCCAGATCAAGTCCGAGATCGAGAACACCGACTCCGACTACGACCGCGAGAAGCTCCAGGAGCGCCTCGCCAAGCTGACCGGCGGCGTCGCCGTCCTCAAGGTCGGCGCGGCCACCGAGGTCGAACTCAAGGAGAAGAAGCACCGCATCGAGGACGCCGTCAGCACCACCAAGGCCGCCATCGAAGAAGGTGTCGTGCCCGGCGGCGGCGTGGCGCTCGTCCGGTCGCTCGATGCCGTCGAGGCCGCTGCGGCGAAGCTCGAGGGTGACGAGGCCACCGGTGCCCGGATGGTCGCCAAGGCCTTGACCGCTCCGCTGAAGCAGATCGCCGAGAACGCCGGCCTCGAAGGTGGCGTGGTGATCGACAAGGTCCGGTCGCTCTCGGGCGCCGAGGGGCTCAACGCCGCCACGGGTGCTTACGAGGATCTCGTGAAGATCGGCGTCATCGACGCCGCGAAGGTGACCCGCTCGGCGCTGCAGAACGCTGCGTCGATCGCGGCCCTGTTCCTCACGACCGAGGCCATCGTCGCCGACAAGCCGGAGAAGGAAGCTGCCGGCATGGGCGGCCACGACCACGACTTCTGATTCGGTCCGAGTCCCTTCGAACCCTGTGATGGTGCCCCGGGGAGACCCGGGGCACCATCGCGTTCTGGCCTCCTCGTGGGCCCCTCGCGACCCGACCGATCGGCTCTTGTGCGATTGGTCGGGCCGAGGTACTTTTCCGCCACCGAACGGCCGGATGGCGGCCGTCGATGTGGTTGGCACGGAGGAGATGTCATGCGCAGGAGCACCTTGTTCGTCGGAGTGGTCGCTGCACTGGTCGGCGTCGGTGTGGCAGGACCGGTCGACGCGATCACGCGAGGCGGAACACTCGACGGGGACGAGCACCCCTACACCGGCATCATGGTGGCGAAGGATGCCGACGGAGAGCCGCTCTGGCGTTGCTCGGGAGCGCTCGTGTCGCCGACCCTCTACGTGACGGCCGGCCACTGCGTGAGCGAGCCCGCTGTCACCGCCGAGATCTGGTTCCGCTCGGACCTCGAGCCCGATCCGGCCGACTACGGCTACCCCGAGGACGGTGAAGTGTCCGGCACGGTGTACCCGCACACCGACTACGACGATTCGACCTTCTGGGCCCACGACCTCGGCGTGGTGGTGCTCGACGATCCCGTCTCGGTCGCTCGCTACGCCTCGCTCGCTACGGCGGGATACGTCGACCAGATGACGAAGGGGCGCCGGAAGACAGGGGCCACGGTGACGGCGGTCGGCTACGGCCTGCAACAGGTCATCGACGGCAATCCGTTCGACGACGCCGACATCAAGTTGCAGAACGAGAAGACCCGCTACGAGGCCGATCTCATGATCGTCGACGTCCGCGGCGTCGGTGGACTCGGCATCTACAACCCTGGCCAGTCGTTCATGGTGTCGGGCGACGCCAAGCATGGTGGCACGTGTTTCGGCGACTCCGGAGGACCGATCCTCGCCGGCGGCACCGACGTCATCGTGGCGGTGAACTCGTTCGGCCTGAACGGCAACTGTGCGGGAGTCGGTGGGGTGTACCGGGTCGATCAACCCGACGACATCGCCTTCCTGGCGCAGTTCACCGGCGAGGACTGAACCCGGTCCGAGCGGCGTCGCCGGCCGACCCCTAGCCTGACGACGTGGCGCGGGGTCGAACCGAACGGGTCCTGGTGACGGTCGTCGACGGTTCGACGTCGCGTCGGCGACCCGACTCGCTGATCGTCGAGGAACCGCTCACCATCCAACTCAACGGTGTCGCCGTCGCGACGACGATGCGCACACCCGGTCACGACTTCGAGCTGGCGGTCGGGTTCTGTCACACCGAGGGACTCCTCGTCGGTCCGGAGGGTCGTCCGGTCGTCGTCACCGGAGTCCGCTACTGCGGGACGGGCAGCGCCGCCGAGACCGAGTTCAACGTGACCACCGTCGAGACCGGATCGCCGACCCTGCCGCCGACCCCCCGGCTCGGCCCGGTGTCCTCGAGTTGCGGATGGTGCGGGAGCGACCAACTCGACGACATCGCAGGTCGGGTCGCGGCACTCCCGCCCACCGATCCGTTCTCCGTGGACGTGCTCCGTTCGGTCCCGGCTCTGGTGGCCGACCACCAGGACCTGTTCGCTCGCACGGGTGCCGTCCACGCCGCCGCCGTGTTCGACGCGTCCGGTCGTGTCGACACCGTTCGCGAGGACGTCGGGCGTCACAACGCCGTCGACAAGGTGGTCGGGGCCATGCTCCTCGCCGGTCGGCTGCCGGCGACCGATCTCGGGCTGTTCGTGAGCGGTCGAGCGAGTGTCGAAATGGTGGTGAAGGCGTGGTCGGCCGGCTTCGGCACCCTCGTGGCGGTGAGCGCTCCGACGGCACTGGCGGTGAGTGCTGCCCGGCGAGCCGGTATGTGCCTCGTCGGCTTCACGCGTGACCGGTCGTGCAACGTCTACTCGCCGGAACGCTTGTCCGGCGAGGTCACTCCGGCCGATCGCTAGCCTGACCCGATGGAGTCCGCCGTTCCCCCGTCGCCGTCCGTTCCACTGCGCATGACGACCGGGGTGTGCGTCCTGCACCTCTTCGGAGCGGCGAGGCCCGATTGCGACGGCGACGCGGTGCGGCGAGCCGTCGAGGCCGCTCGGACCGACGGTTGCCAGGTCGTGACCGCTGCGATCCTCGGTCACAAGGCCGATCTCGCCGTGATGGCGCTCGGTCCGGACGTGACGGCGTTGCGCCGTGTGCAGACCGCGCTGCAGCGCGCCGGCATCGTCGTCAGCGACAGCTACGTGTCGATCACCGAGGTGTCGGAGTACGCCCCCGGACTCCCCGAGCAGATGTTGCAGGACCGCCTCTACCCGAACCTCCCGCCGGAGGGGAAGCCGGCGTTCTGCTTCTACCCGATGAGCAAGCGGCGCGAAGCCCACGCCAACTGGTACATGACGTCCTACGACGAACGCCGAGACATGATGTACGAGCACGGTGCGAGCGGCCGCAAGTTCGCCGGCAAGATCGTCCAACTCGTCACCGGGTCGACCGGTCTCGACGCCTACGAGTGGGGCGTCACGCTGTTCGGGATCGACCTCGAGGTCATCAAGGACGTCGTCTACACCCTGCGCTACGACAAGGGCTCGGCCCTCTACGGTGAGTTCGGCCCGTTCTTCGTCGGCTACCTCACCGACCTCGACGAGCTCGTCTGATCCGTTCGGATGCCTCAGGGCACTTCGAAGGTCCGCAGATCGATCTCGCTGCCGCTCGAATCGAAGCGGAACTGCACGAAGGTCGCTCGGGTCGGATCTCCCGACGTGCTCGACCACTCGATCGGTCCCGAACGACCGTTGTAATCGATCTGGAGACCTTGCTGCTGCAGGACCAGGCAGTCGGCGAACGACGTGCATTGCCGTCCACCACCGCTCACCGGGGCCATCCACAGTCTGATCTCGCTCGGATCGTCGGTGCCGGCCTCGATGGTGGCGAGGGCGATCAGAGCGACGCAGTCGGCGACCTGGGCGGTGAAGTAGTCGGGGGACTGCTCGGTCGTCGCGACCGGCGCGATCGCGGTGAGCCGATCGAGCATCCCGGGGGACAGCTGCTGGATCGCTGCGGCCGTGCGGATCGAGTCGTTCACCACGACCTGGAAGGTCCCGTCCGGCACCTCGGTGTCGAGGGCCGTCAGCAGGCGGCCGCCATCGTCGGCATCGCCGAGGACGACGACCACACCCGGGTCTCCCTCGAGGAGTTGGTCGACGACGTCCGACAGGTCTTCCTGGTCCGGGCTGAACGCCACATCGTCGACGACGAGTTGGCGACGTCGCTGCGCGACCTCGTCGATCAGCGACCGGGCGAGTCCACGACCGTACGGGTCGTCGAGGTAGCCGATGCCGAGCGTCGCCGCACCTGTTCGTTCCGCCCGCCGAGCGATCGCAGCCATCTGGAGTGAATCGCTGGCCACGGTCCGGAAGAAGTAACCGTTGTCCGGGTAGTCGTCGAGCGGCAGCGCTGTGGCAGCCGGCGAGCAGGTCACCACCCCCGTCGTCTCGCCGACCAGCGTCGCCAGATGGGCGAGAGCGTTCCGGGATGATGCGGGTCCGATGACCGCATCGACACCTTGATCGAGCAGGGCACCGGGACCGGTCGGGGCACCCTCGTCCTGGATCGTCACGGCGACGTCGCGTCCCAGAACGCCGCCTGCTTCGTTGATCTCGTCGACGGCGGCCTGGACGGTGGCGATCATCGGTTGCCCGAGCGTCGAACCGGGGCCGGTCTGAGGTAGGTAGACGCCGAGCAGGAGTCGACCGTCACGCTCGCGTTCGACGGTCGGAGCGATGCTGGTCGGTGGTGTCGTGGCCGGCGGTGCGTCCCGGTCGCTGCCGCCGGTGCATCCGGCGAACGTGACGCACGCGACGGCTCCGATGACCTGAACGACCCGGCGATGCGATGGCGGCACGACGGCCACGATAGAAGAGACGTCGTGACGAGGGACGTGCAGCCGGACGAGGAGGACGTTCTCCGACCGGGCACGCCTGCCGGTGAGCTCCTCGCAGCGACGCAGCGCCGGGCGCGCGAATGGCTGACGGCCGGACTCGTCCGAGCCGCTCGACGGTCCGGACTGAGGCTCGAAGCCGACGACGAGGACCTCGCGCAGGTGGTGGACGAGGCCGTGCAACGCCTCGTGGCCGACCTCGCCGTGCTCCTCGGAACCGATGTCGATGCCCAGCGGATGAACCCGCTCGCGCTCTTCCGTGCAGCGGTGATCGATCCGAACCGTTGGCTCCTGGAGCGCGGGGCTCGGCCCACCGATGCCGATCGTTTCGTCACCGATCGGTTCCCGGATGATGCGTTCGGCCTCGGTCCGGCAACCTGGTCCGATGTCCACGCCGACCTGCACGAACCCGGCATCGCGTGGGGTGCGTGGAAGGCGATGACGGTCTTGCGACGGCGCCAGGACGAGGGCCGCCGCTGATGACCGCGGCGAGGTGGTCCGGCCCGATCCGGTCTAGCGTCGGGCACGTGCGGTACGCGGAACGGGCTCTCGCCGAGCCGATCGCCGGATGATG
>JBMUCX010000012.1:0-41756 GCA_049458915.1 Ilumatobacteraceae bacterium | reverse complement strand
GCACATGATGCACTCGGTCTGGTCGATGTGGATGAACTGCTTCGGCTTGACCGCCCGCGTGAGGTAGTCCGCGTCGACCTCGACGAGCGTGTACTCGTCGGTGTAGGGCATCATCGGCGGATTGGCGTCGGTCTTTGCCATGTCGCTCTCGGCTGGTCGCTCTCAGGTCGGGTCGGAGGGAGGTGGGGTCGGTGCCGGGTGGCCGGTCAGGACTTCTTCACGAGCGGACGCCCGTACGAACTGGTCGGCAGTTCCTTCGTCGTTGGTTCGCCGCGCTTCTGCCACCAGAGCCAGATGTACAGGAGCAAGCCGAAGAAGTAGAGATGGATGATCACGACGACCACGTCGCGGACCGCCTGGTACTGCAACGTGATCGGGTTCCAGCCCCCCGCTGTCTGCGGCTTGAGGATTCCACCGGGACCGTAGATGAGATACGTCCTGTCCCAGCCGAGATTCTTGTCGGCGTGGTCGATCCACTGGTGCGGGACGATGCCGAACGCCAAGAACATCACGCCGAAGGCGTAGGTCGAGCCGAGCATCGCCTCGCCCCACGAGAACGGCGTCCCCCGGGGACGGCGCTTGCCGTAGGGAATCGCCACGAGGGTCAACACCGTGGCGGCGACGAGCGACACGAGGAACGCCGTGTTCAATCCCGGGACGGCCTTGCCTTCGAGCGGGTTCGCCCAGTTGAACGCCATCATCACGGTCGGCTGCCTTTCCGAGTCTGGTTCTGGGTCGTCATCGTGGTCATCACTTCGTTGCTTCGTGATCGGCTTCGGGGTGTCGACCTGGCCGCTTCCGACCTGGCCGCTGTTGGTCGTCTTCGTCTCGTGAACGCCATCACGAGCGCCGTTGATCGCACTGTAGTCGCACGAGTCCTCGGCGAGGCACCCCGTGCTGCAGTGAAGTCTGTCGCACTCACTGCCTTGTGCATAAGTGACGAATTCGAAGGCCCGGACGCCGGGAGGCACGCAACGCGAGTCACACCTGGCCGAGCGATCAGGAATTCGGATCTCGCCGTTCGGCCGTCTATCGTGGCGATGTTCGCGACCGGGCGACATCGACGCATCGGGATGCAGCAGCACCAACCGAACATCTGGCACGAACCGAAGACCTCGACGAAGCCGCCCGAAAGCACCCACCCTGACCCGAACGAGTCATGAGAGGACGAGCGTGACCGAAATCCCCGAGCACCTGCTGAAGCGGAGCCGCGAGCGCCGAGGAGCACTCGATGCCGGGTCCGAGACGGCCAGCACCTCGTCGACCCCGGCGAAGGTGGAGTCCTCGGCCCCCGCTGTGACCTCGTCGGCGCCCGCCGGGCGGGCCGCCACCCCTTCGCCCGCTGCACCGCCACCGCCGAAGCCCGACAGTTTCGTCGTCGCAGCCGCGAAGCGTCGCAAGCGGATCCCGTTCTGGGCGATGGCGGCGCTGAGTCTGATGCCGGTGTGGGCACTCATGTACGCCCGTGCGGTCACCGAGCAACCCGAGGAGGCCGCGGGTCCCCTCGGCATGGGCGCAGAGGTGTACGGCGGATGCGCCGGGTGTCACGGTGCCGCCGGAGGCGGCGGAGCCGGCTACCCCTTCGCCGGTGGTGAGGTGCTCAAGACCTTCCCGCACATCGAGGACCAGATCCGCTACGTGTACCACGGGACGCAGGGCTACAACCTCGCCGGAGTCGAGATCTACGGCAACCCGGATCGAGAGGGCGGCCCCCATCTCACCGGTGCATTCGGTGTCATGCCGCAGCAGGGGTCGACCGCTGGCGGCGCCCTGACCGACTACGAGATCCTCGCCGTCGTCTGCCACGAGCGCTACGCCCTCGGAGGTGCGGATCCGACGGGTGACTATGCCGAAGAGTTCGAGACATGGTGCTCGGAAGAGTCGGAGATCTTCATCGCGCTGGAAAGCGGGTCGGCGCTCGCCACCGTGCACGAGGAGTTCGAGGGCATCATGCCGATCGGCGACATGCCCGTACCCGGCTCCCCCGGCTGAGCTGATCTCGACGTGAACGGCTCGCCCGGGGGCCGTGTCGACGTTCTCGTCGTGGGCGCCGGGCCCGCCGGTCTCGTGACGGCACGACGGGTGGCGCTCGCCGGACACCGGGTCGTCGTCGTCGATGCCGACCACGCCGATCGGCGAACGCCCGGCGACATCGTCGTGCCACCGACCACGGTCCGTCAGGTCGTCGACGAAGGCCTCGGTGCGATCCTCGACCAGGCCCACCCGATCAGGCAGGTCCGATTCAGTTGCGGTGCACGAACGACGGCTGTCGGCTGGCCGTCGGTCGACGGTCCGTCCGAAGCCGCCTCCGTCGTTCCGCGTCACCGCCTCGAACAGGTGTTGACCGATGCGGCACGCGACGCCGGTGTCGAGGTCCGATTCGTGCACGAGGCCACCGAGCCGATCGTCGAGCGAGGGTTCGTCCGCGGAGCCCTGGTCACCGATCACCGAGGAACACGACACGAGCTGCGCGCCGACTACCTGGTCGTCGCCGACGGAGCGAACAGCCGTTTCGGACGAACACTGGGGTCAGCCCGTGACCCGCGGGTCCCGTTCGCCGTGGCGCACCGGTGCTCCCACCGCGCACCGATCCACGCTGCAACCGAACTCGAGATCGTCGTCGGCCTGGCCGACCAGGCCGACACACCGGTCACCGGATACGGCTGGATGCTGCCCACCGGTCAGGGCCACGTCGACATCGGCGTGCTCCTGCTGTCGACATCACCGTCGTTCCAGGTCCTCAACCCGCTGCACGTCCTCGACCAGTTCGTCACCGACCACGCCGACCGATGGCACCTGGACGGCGACCGACCAGAGCCACCGACCGGTGGCCGGATCCCCCTCGGGCGTTCCGTCGGACCTGCTGCGGGGCCGACCTGGCTGCTCGTCGGTGACGCCGTCGCCGCCGCCGACCCGTGGTCAGGGCTCGGGCTCGGACCGGCGATCACCACCGGGACGATCGCCGGTGAGGTGCTGGTCGAGGCCCTCGGCACCGGATCGTCGGCCGCCCTGCAGCGATACCCGTCCCGCCTGGCAGCGAGTTTCGAACCCCGCTACCGGGTCGGTCGACTCGCCGATCGGATCCTCGGCCGTCCGGCGGCCTCGGTGACGCTGGCAGCGACGGTCAGTCGTCACTCCGACGCCGCCGAGACCGCACTCCGACTCGCGACCGGTGCGCTGCGTCTCGACCGACTCGGTCCCGCCGAGATGATCCTGCGGGCCGGTCGGGCCGCGAGCGCGGTCCTGCCGAGATTCTGACCGCCCCGTGAACTCCCGACGCCGCGAAGCGAGTCGAGACGGATCAGCATGGCGGCATGACCGATCGACTCGAGGCCCGACGGGCCATCCCTGCTCCGGCATCCGCCATCTTCGACATCGTCCGCGACCCTCGTGGCCACGTCGCCATCGACGCGTCGGGAACGCTCATGTCCGCGACCGGGACCATGGCCGATGCGGTCGGTGATCGCTTCGTGGTGCACATGGACCGCGACGCCCTCAACGACTTCCCACTCGGCCTGTACGACGTCGAGATCGAGATCGTCGAGTTCGAGCGCGACCGACGCATCGCCTGGACGATCCACGGCGCGATCCGCCCACCGATCGGCCATGTCTACGGCTATGCACTCGAACCGCTCGATCATCCCGACGGGCCGGTGACGATGGTGACGTCGTTCTACGACTGGTCCGAGATCGACCCGATCTGGCGGGAACGCGACATCTTCCCGATCATCCCGGAATCGGCCCTGCGGGCGACGCTCGGCATCCTCGCCCGCACGGTCGCGCCCGGACGACCGCGTCCCGATGTCGGCTGAGCGCGTCTTCGGACCGGGTTCGTTCGGAGTCGCCCTGCTTGACTGGCGGGCATGACGCAGCTGACCGAATCGGTACGCCTCGAACGAGACGGCGACGTCGCCGTGATCGTGATCGACAACCCGCCCGTGAACGCGCTCAGTTGGCACGTCCGCCAAGGTCTCGCGGATGGGATGGCACAGGCGATCGAGAGCGGCGCTTCGGCGATCGTCCTGGTCTGCGACGGACGCACCTTCATCGCCGGTGCCGACATCAGCGAGTTCGGTGGCGCAGCGAAAGGCCCCAGCCTTCCCGAGACCCAGGCGGCGATGGAGAACGCCCCGGTCCCCGTCATCGCAGCGATCCACGGCACCGCGCTCGGCGGCGGACTCGAAGTGGCACTGTGCGCCCACTACCGGGTGACGCTCGCCTCGGCGAAGTTCGGGCTCCCCGAGGTCAATCTCGGTCTGCTGCCAGGGGCGGGTGGAACCCAGCGACTCCCCCGACTGGTCGGCGTGCCCAAGGCCCTGGACATGATGACCTCGGGCCGCCACATCCCCGCCGCCGAGGCGGTCGAAGGTGGTCTGGTCGATGAGATCGTCGATGCCGCCGACATCGCCGGACTGCGTGACGCAGCCATCGAGTTCGCTCGACGAGCAGTTGCGGAACACCTCCCGCTGAACAAGGTCCGCGATCGCGACGACAAGGTCGCCGAACATCGTGGCGACACCGAGATCTTCGCCGACTTCCGCGCCTCGATCGCTCACAAGAGCCGAGGGTTCCTCGCTCCGGAGTACAACATCCGTTGCATCGAGGCCGCAGCGAATCTGCCGTTCGACGAAGGGCTCCGGGTCGAGCGTGGGCTGTTCATGGAGTTGATGACGGGCCCGCAGTCGGCGGCGCAGCGGTACTACTTCTTCGCCGAACGGGCGGCCAACAAGGTGCCGGTGCCGGCCGACACCGAGACCGCCGACATCCGTTCCGCCGGTGTGCTCGGCGCCGGGACCATGGGCGGTGGCATCGCGATGAACTTCGCCAACGCCGGGATCCCCGTGACCATCGTGGAGCGGGACACCGAGTCGTTGCAGCGCGGTCTCGGCGTGGTCCGCAAGAACTACGAGCGGTCACGCTCGACCACCCCTGAGCAGGTCGAGCAGCGGATGGCACTGATCACCGGGTCGACCGACAAGTCGGACTTCGCCGGCTGCGACATCGTGATCGAAGCGGTGTTCGAGGACATGGAGCTCAAGAAGTCCGTGTTCGCCGAACTCGACGGGATCTGCAAGCCAGGGGCGATCATGGCGTCGAACACCTCGTACCTCGATGTCGACCAGATCGCCTCGGCGACCACACGCCCCGAGAGCGTGATCGGCATGCACTTCTTCTCACCCGCCAACGTCATGAAACTGCTCGAGGTGGTGCGCGGGTCCGCGTCGTCCCCCCGGACCATCGCCACCGCCATGGCGGTCGGCAAGCGGGTCGGAAAGATCGGCGTCCTGGTCGGCAACTGCGACGGATTCGTCGGCAACCGGATGCTCGGTCGTCGTCGGATCGAGGCGGACCGTCTCATCCTCGAAGGGGCCACCCCGGCTCAGGTCGATCGGGTGCTCTACGACTTCGGCTTCCCGATGGGACCGTACGCGATGAGCGATCTCGCCGGCCTCGACATCGGATGGAAGGCAGAGACCTCGACCGGATCGTCGGTCAGGGACATCATGTGCGAGAGCGGTCGCCGCGGACAGAAGAACGGCCGCGGCTACTACGTCTACGACCCCGAGACCCGCGCCAAGACGGCGGACCCGGAAGTGGTCGAGATGATCCGCGAGTTCGCGATCCGTCAGGGTCACGAGCAGCGCGAGGTCACCGATGACGAGGTGCTCGAGCGCTGCCTGCTGCCGATGGTCAACGAAGGCGCCAAGATCCTCGACGAGGGGATCGCTCTACGCGGCAGCGACATCGACGTCATCTGGGTCAACGGATACGGTTGGCCGGTGTACCGGGGCGGGCCGATGCACTGGGCGGACTCGCTGGGTCTGACCGACGTCGCCACCAAGATTCGCGACTACGGACAGCGGCTGGGAGGCAGCCACTGGGAGTTGTCGCCGCTGCTCGACCGACTCGCCTCCGAAGGCGGCCAGCTCGGTCGATACACCAACTGAGCCGGACCGCCCGATCGCTCCGACCCCGGGCGTGGTGACGTTTCAGACGTCGAGTTCCGGGCGGGCGACCGCCACTGCAGACGCCCACCGGACCGGGACACCGGCCCGCGCGATGCGTGATCGCAACCAGATGAGCATCGTCGCGACGGTGACCATCGCCGTGGTCGGCCCGAGGAGCGACTTGACGAGGACGAACGTCGTGGTCGACTGCGTGAGCAGGAGCCACAGGGTGACAGCCGCATTCACCAGGCTGGTGAACGCCCACAGGAGGGAGAGGCGGACGAAGAACTGTTCGACGAGCGGGTGAGCGACGGTGTCGTCGTCGAACGGCAAGAAGTCACGGGCGAGTCGCTGCGCGAGCGGGTTGCCGAGGAGCACCGAGGCGAGGAAGGCACACCCGACGAAGGCCGTCGTGATCGTCGGCTGCACGAAGTAGACCACCATCGATCCGGTCGCCACCGCAGCGACCGTACGGGCGGTCAACGTGGCCACGCCGAGCACCACCAGGCCCGGAACCACCTGGCCGCGGCGACGCCGCACGACGACGAGTCCGGCGGACCAGGCCAGGGCGGCCAACAGGGCCGGCACGGTGCCGACGTACCGGAGTGCAACGAGGAACACCACGAGCGGTACGAGCTTTCCGTGGACCACGTTGGGGACTGCGTGAGGCACGGCCGTCCGCAGGCACGGAATGACGATCGGACGAACGGCCGGTGTGATCGGCCCGTCGATTCGGTCGAGTGCGGGCCCAGCGGAGTCGATCACCGTGTCCCGAGCGTAACGATGCCACGCTTCGTAGCAAACCTGTCACAAAGAGTGGTTTATCGGCTCTGGAACCCCCGACCGAGACGTCGTCGAGGATGAACCCCCGCACGCCGCGACGGGCGAGGTCGGCTGCACGGTCCCGATCGGCGACGCCCCAGACGACCACCGTCGGCACCCGCTGCAGCAGTCGCTCGAGCCACCCGTCGACCACCAATCGATCCGCGACCACGATCCCGTCCGCCGGCACACCGAGATGCACCGCACACCACCGCTGCCACCGGCTGCCGACCGAGGTGAACGCCCGGGCCGACGTGTGTCGGCGGACCCACGCGACCAACCACCACTGCCGCGAGGAGTAGGTCGTCCCCGACCGGGCGCCCACGACGGCATGCACCCTTGCCGGCAGGCGACGACTGAAGCCCTTCAGGTCGATCCAGAGTCCGACACCGTCGGGAACCTCGGGAACGACCGACTCGAGCGACGGACGGGGCGCATCGGCCGGCAACAACTGCCACCGCTCCCACAGCCGTCCGAACGGTCGACACACGAGCTTCGCATGTCGCACCTCCAACCGTCCCCGGAACAGGTGCACATCGAGTTCGACCGCATCGACCGCGGTGCGATGGGTGATCACGTCGACGAGTGCCTGCGGGGTGTTCCCCGCTCGATGAGCGATGATCTCCACCTCCCCAGCCTGACTCGTCCCACGGGGTGATCGGCATCGCCCGATGGGTTCGCGCCAGGGAATCGTCGTCTACCGTCACACCATGTCAGAGGCACTGATCATCGACGCCGTCCGGACCCCACGCGGGATCGGCAAGCAGGGCAAGGGCGCACTCGCCCACCTCCACCCTCAGCATCTCGGCGCGACGGTGCTGCGAGCACTCGTCGACCGCAACGGCTTCGACACCGCCGACGTCGACGACGTCGTGTGGGGCACGAGTTCGCAGGTGTGCGAGCAGAGCGGCGACATCGGCCGGATGTCGGCACTCGCCGCCGGGTACGACATCCGGGCGAGTGGGGTCACGCTCGACCGGTTCTGCGGATCGGGCATCACCAGCGCCAACCTGGCCGCCGCGACCGTCGCATCGGGCATGCAGGATCTCGTCGTCTCCGGCGGCACGGAGATGATGTCGCTCCCGAAGAAGGGCCTCCTGCCGATGGGGGCCGGCAACCGAGCACTGCAGGAGATCCACCCGCAGTCGCACCAGGGTGTGTGCGCCGACGCGATCGCGACCATGGAACGCATCCCCCGCTCCGTGCTCGACGCCCTCGCCGTCGAATCCCAACGACGCGCCGAGCAGGCGATCCGGGAGGGCCGCTTCGACCGCAGCCTCGTCCCGGTCCTCGACCTCGACGGCAGTGTCGCCCTCGATCGTGAGGAGTACCCCCGACCGGGCACGACGATCGACTCCCTCGCTTCGCTCCCACCGAGCTTCCCGTCGGTGGCGGATCATCGCTTCTCGGATGACGCTCCGACGTTCCGTGAACTGATCAACCAGAAGTACCCCGACCTGGCGATCGAGCACGTCCACCACGCCGGGAACTCATCGGGGGTCGTCGACGGCTCAGCGGCGATCCTGTGGGCGAGTGCGGACTACGCCAAGGCCCACGGCCTGACCGCTCGAGCGCGCGTCGTCGCCACCGCCAACATGGGGGACTGCCCGACGCTCATGCTCAACGCCCCGGTCCCCGCTGCCCGAAAGGTATTGGCCAAGGCCGGTCTGACCATCGACGACATCGACCTGTTCGAGATCAACGAAGCCTTCGCCGTCGTCGCCGAGAAGTTCATGCGCGACCTCGACCTCGACCGCGACAAGGTCAACGTCAACGGTGGGGCGATGGCCCTCGGACACCCGATCGGAGCGACCGGTGCGATGCTGATCGGCACCGTGCTCGACGAACTCGAACGACGTGACGGCCGGTTCGGGTTGATCACGATGTGCGCCGGAGGCGGGATGGCCCCGGCGATCATCATCGAACGGGTCTGATACCCGCTCGGGTCACC
Source organism: Ilumatobacteraceae bacterium (assembly GCA_049458915.1). Taxonomy (GTDB): domain Bacteria; phylum Actinomycetota; class Acidimicrobiia; order Acidimicrobiales; family Ilumatobacteraceae; genus Ilumatobacter. The sequence goes on along the minus strand of JBMUCX010000012.1, from coordinate 33,035 downwards.
GGGGAGTCACCGGCCGGTGCGCCCGGCGGCCTCGCGTCGTACCCGCGATCGTCGCGCCCGTTCGTAGACCTCGCTGATCACGAGCGTGACGGCTGCGGCGAGGAGTCCGGCCGCCCATCCCGAACGGACGGCGGTGACCAGTCCGACGACGATGATCACGGCCAGCCAGGCCGAGTTCCGGCCGGTCATGGACACGTTCCGACGGGATGCCATGGTCCGACCGTACTCGCCCGTGTCCGTGCGCCACTGCGATCCGCCGACACTACGATCGGCATGCATCGAGTCCGTCCGTATCGACCAGTGGCTGCACGCCGTCCGACTCACGAAGACGCGTTCCGACGCAGCCGATGCGATCCGAGGCGGTCACGTGAAGATCAACGGCAAGACGGCCAAACCGGCTTCACCGGTGTCGGTCGGTGACCGGGTCGTGGCCCGTCTGAACCGGCGCGAGCGGATCGTCGAGGTCACCCGGGTGATCGCGAAACGGGTCGGTGCGGCGATCGCCGTCGAGTGCTTCACGGACCACAGCCCGCCACCTCCGGAACGGGACCACCTCACTCCCCTGTTCGCGGTCCGCGACCGCGGCACCGGCCGCCCGACCAAGCGCGACCGCCGACGCATCGACGAACTGCGCGGCCGCTGAGCGGACGCTCACCCCAGCAACGTCAGGGCGATCCGTTCGCCGATGACGACCGCGGGGATGTTGGTGTTGGCCCGCGGGATCTGCGGCATCAACGAGACATCGGCGACGACGACGTGGTCGATGCCGTGGACCCGACCGGTCGGGTCGCAGACGGACGTGGCGGGATCGATCCCCATCGGGGTGGTGCCGACAGGGTGGTAGTAGTGCATCACGTCACGACGGATCGACTCGTCGGACAGGTCGCGACGCTCGCCGGGGAGGAGCACGTCGGCGAGCGCCGGCTGGGCGAGCAGATCCTCGGCCATGACCAGTCCGTCCCTCAGCACCGTCAGGTCATGATCGTCGGGGTCGGTCAGGTAGCGATGGTCGATGTGGGGGTGGGCCTCCGGATCGACCGAGGTGATGTGGACCTCGCCCCGACTCCGTGGCGTCATGCACGCCACCTCGACCAGGGCCCGGCCCCCGGTCAAGCTGGTCTGGGTGGAGGCACACACCGGGAAGAGGTGGAGGTCGTACACCCCGTCGACGGCCAGGCTCGAACACGCCTTGCCGAGCGTCTGTTCCTCGGGAACGAATCCACGAGCGGCCGCTTCGGTGATCGCGTTCCGCAACTCGGGCGCCAGCTCCCTGCCGGCGTTGATCATCGGGTGGTCGTGGAGGTTCGTGCCGACGAGCGGCGAATCGACCACCACGTCGATCCCGAGCGCTCGCAGCCGATCCGGGTCGCCGATGCCGGACCGCTGGAGGATCGCCGGCGTGCCGTACACCCCCGAGGCGACGACGACCGTGTCGGCGCCGATCGTCGACGGCGCTCCATCGACGATCACGTGGACCACCACCCCACCTCGCGTCGGCGCGATCCGGTCGACGAGGCACCGATCGACGATTCGCAGATTCGATCGGTCCCGGACCGCGTCGAGGTAGGCGAACGCCGAGTTCCAACGGATCCCGTCGACCACATTGACCGTCTCCAGGCCGAACGCGACCCCGGCGTCGAGGTCACAGAGGTCGCTGGCGATCGGCCAGCCCGCCGACCGGGCGGCGTCGAGGCACCGTGCGTGGAACGGGCCGGCCTCGTCGTCGAGGTACGCCCGGACGCGCATCGCCTCCAGGGCCGAGGCGAACAGCGGCCGCAGTTCGTCCGCCGTCCAACCCGGCAGGCCCCAGTCGTCGTAGTCGGACGAGTGCCCGACCGCCGCGATCGCCCCGTTGTGCGAGGAGCAGCCACCCATGATCCTCGCCCGCTCCCAGATCCACGGCTCGCGTCCCGGCACCGGCCCGGAGGTGTACCCCCAGTCGTGGGTGGTGGCGAGCGCCGTCGCGTCGAGGATCTCCGACGGCCAACGGCCGGAGTCGAGCGGACCGTAGTCGGGCCCCGCCTCGACGAGGATCACGTTCGTCCCGGCCGCCGCCAACCGGGCCGCAACGACAGCTCCGGCGGAGCCGGCACCGAGGACGACGACATCGGCGGAACGAGCGCTCTGCACGCGTCCGGACGCTACTCGTGGCATCCGGTCGGGTCGGTCACTGGAGGCCGTGGGCCTGGCCGCCATCGATCGGGATCGCCGCCCCGGTGATGAACTTCGCCGAGTCCGAGCACAGGAAGGCCGCCACGCGCCCGAAGTCGTCGGGTTCGCCGATCGTCCCCGTCGGCACGGTGGCCGCACGTTCGGACAGGTCGTCGCCGTAGACCGAACGGAGTCGATCGGTGGCGTGCAAGCCCGGCTGGAGCGAGTTGACCGTGACTCCGTCGCCAGCCACTTCCCGCGACAGGGTCTTGAGGAATCCGGTCAGACCGGCGCGGGCGGTGTTGGACAGGATCAGTCGGTCGAGTGGCTCGCGCACCGAGATCGAGGTGATCGCGACGACCCTCCCCCAACCCTGTCGCTGCATGGCCGGGACGGTCGCCTTGCACAGGGCCACGGCGGACAACAGGTTGAGCCGGAGCGCCGGCTCGTAGGCGTCGACGTCGGTCGAGGCGAAGTCACCAGGGGGCGGCCCACCGGCGTTGGCGATCAGGATGTCGACCCCACCCATGGCGGTCGTGGCCTCGGCGACCAGTCGGTCGACGTCGCCGGGCACGGCCACATCAGCCGCGATCGTGGTGACGCCTGCGGGCAGGTCCATGGCGGCGGCGGCGAGACGGTCGGCCGAACGCGACGAGATCGTCACGGTCGCACCCTCGGCGGCGAGCGCCCGGGCGCAGGCGAGGCCGAGCCCGCTCGACGCCCCGGTCACGAGCGCCCGACGGCCGGCGAGCCCGAGATCCATCAGTCCCCGGTGACGTACTGGACGGCGGCCCGCTGCGCCACGCGACCCGCGATCATCCGCTGGATCATCGATTGGTGGACCGGGTGATCGCGGTAGACGAGATAGTCGTCGACGGAAGCGAAGTCGGCGACGACGACGTAGTCGAAGTTGCCCTCGTTGACCCCGGCATCCGGACCGTGCCGGTACACCGCGATCTCGGGGATCTGCGGTGGCAACGCATCGAGTTCGGCGCCGACGGCGGCGACGTGCGCCGGGTCGACGTCGTCGTTCCAGCGGAACATCACGACGTGTCGGAACATGGTGTGGTCTCCTGTCAGGACGTCGGCTCGCCGAACGCCCGCTCGTAGGTCAGGATCTCCGACGCCCAGTTGCCCACCTTCTCGCCGGGGATCCGACGACGAGTAGGCCATGGCCGATCGAGGTCGAACGGGACGCCGCGGCTGACGACCGCCCGGAAGTTGCGTCGGTCCTGGAGGGCACGTACGTCCGAGGCCGGATCGCCGTCGACGACGATCACGTCGGCGCGGTAGCCCGGCGCCACCACGCCGAGTTCTCCCTCCATCCGGATCGCCAGTGCGTTGTTCTTCGTCGCACAAGTGATCGCCTCGACCGGCGTGAGACCGAGTTCCTCGACGAACACTTCGAGCTCGCGGGCGTGCCAGTGCCCGTACGGCGTGAGGGCGAAACCGCTTTCGGAGCCGCACAACACGGGGACACCGGCATCGTAGGCCTTGCGGACCATCGCAGCGGTCGCCTTGATCTCTCCACGAAAGATGTCCTGCATCCCCGCCCCGGCACCGACCCGGTCACCGTGGTCGGCGAGATTGGCGAGGAACGTGAACGTCGGGCAGAGCGCCGAGCGACGATCGACCACCGCTTCGAGCGCCTCGTCGTCCATGTACGAAGCGTGGAGGATGAGATCGACACCGGCGAGGGCGGCGTCACGGGTCGACGAGGCGTTCCGACAGTGGGCCACGACCGGCACGCCGAGATCGTGCGCTGTGTCACAGACCGCCTTCAGTTCGTCGAGCGTCCACACCTGCAGTTCACCCGATCGAGTCGGGATCGATCCGGTTGCATGGATCTTGATCCAGTCGGCACCGCGCTTGATGTGCCGTCGGGTCTCGGTCACCATCTCGTCGATCGTGTTGACGACCGCTGCGTACCCGACCTCGCCGTCGTCGGGGATCAGGCGACCGGCCGTGCCGCCGACCGAGGTGAGCAGGGCCTGGACCCCCGTCGCGATCCGTGGGCCGGGAAAGGCCCCGGACTCGACCACTTCGCGGATCTCCGGGCCGATCCCCATCACGGTGTCCGGGTCCATGAACGAGGTCACGCCGGCCGCGAGCAGTTTGGGGAGGTTGAACAGGGTGACCATCGCCGCCGTCGCCGCCGGGCGGTGGAAGAACAGTTCGTCGTTCGACTGCACGTCGTCGAACGTCACGTGACAATGGGCGTCGATCAGGCCCGGCAGGATCGACGCCCCACTGGCGTCGATCACGGTGGCGCCGGCCGGAACCAGTTCGTCGACCGTCCCGGTCGGCCCGACGGCGACGATCGAATCGCCGACGAGGATGACGTCGGTCCCCGGGACCGGACCGGCACCGGTGCCGTCGATCAACGCGCCATTGCGGATGTGCACCGCCGTCATCACAGATCCTCCACGTCTCCCCTGATGTCGAAGTCCGGCCCCGAGACCGTCGGTCCGTGACGGCGAGTCTGGCACGCAGCGCACCGTCCCGAAAGCCTGGTCCCGAAAGCCTGGTCCCGAAAGCGTAGTCAGGAGCCTAGCGACGCAAGTCGCCGTGGGCCGGGTCGACCTGACAAGCTCGGCGCATGGCAACGACGACGCCCCGCACCGCGGTCGTCACCGGCGCGGCCTCCGGGATCGGGGCGGCCTGTGCCGACGCCCTCGTCTGCGACGGCTGGTCGGTCGTCGGGGTCGACCGATCCCCCGGAGCGCACATCCGATCGATGGACGTCACCGACGAGGCGGGATGGAACCACCTGATGGCCGACATCGGCCCGGTCCACGGCCTCGTGACCAGTGCGGGCATCCGGACCCGCAGCATGATCATCGACACCCCACTCGACGATTGGGAACGGCACCTCCGGGTGAACGTCACCGGCACCTGGCTCGCGATCAGGGCATTCCTCCGCGCCGTCCCGGACCGAGACACGACTCCACGGGCGATCGTCACGATCGCATCGGTCAACGCCACCATCGCCGTACCCGGCCAGGCCCACTACGTGGCGTCGAAGGGGGCGATCACCGCGCTGACCCGCGCTGCCGCCCTCGAAGGAGCGCCACTCGGCGTCCGGTCGAACTCCATCGCCCCCGGGCCGATCCGGACCCCGATGGCCGGCGAACGGCTCGCCGACCCGGACCAGGTTCGCTGGCTGACCGGCCGGGTCCCGCTCGGTCGGGTCGGTGAACCCTCCGAAATCGCCGAAGTGGCGGCCTTCCTGCTCTCGGAACGGGCGTCGTACATCTCCGGCGAGGTCGTCTACGCCGACGGCGGATGGGCCTCCAACGCCGTGTGAAGCGGACCCGGGACTCCGGGCGGGCGGGGGATCAGGGTCATCAGCGATTCGGTCAGACCACCATCGACGTACAGCACTTGACCGGTCACGTACCCCGAGTCCTCACCGGCGAGGAACGACACGACGGAGGCGACGTCGTCGGGCTCTCCGAGGCGTCGCAACGGGACCGCACCCGCTCGAACGGCCCGGACGGAGGGATCGTCGTAGACCGCACCGGTGCCCTCGGTGGGGAAGAAACCCGGCCCCACGGCATTCGCCCGGACTCCCCGCGGTCCCCACTCCACCGCCGTTTGGCGCGTCAGTGCCACGACGGCCGCCTTCGACGGCGAATAGGCACCGACCATCGGATTCGGCGAGTGCGCCGCCACCGACACGATGTTGACGATGCTGCCACCCCGGTCGAGCATCGACCGACCGAACGCCTGCGTGCAGTGGAACGCCCCACCGAAGTTGACCGCCATCACCCGCCACACATCGGTCGGGTCGACGTCCTCGAGCGGACCGAACCGCCACACCCCGGCATTGTTGACGAGCACGTCGACCGGACCGAGGTCGACGGCGACCCGCCGGGCGACCTCGTCGACCGCCACCGGGTCGGCCACGTCGCACGGAACGACGCCCGCCGCCTCGACCACGTCGAGACGCACCACCTCGAAGCCGTCGTGTTCGAGGCGGGAAGCGACGGCGGCGCCGAGTCCGCGTGCTGCCCCCGTCACGATGGCGACGCTCATCGGGACAACCTCAGGAGCCGTCTCGCATTGTCGTCGTATTCCTCCCGGTACGGGATCTCCGCCGGTTCCGTGGGCGCATCCCAGCCTGCGAGGTTCGTCCCGACCACGAGACGATCGCGACCGACCTTGCGCTCGAGCAGCCAGAGCGAGTCGTCGTCGTGGACGTGCTGGTCGAACCAGAGCCGCCGGAGGCCGGCGGCGAAGTCGACCGGGCGTTGCCGCGCCCACGGACGGACCGTGCCCTGGTGCTGGAGGCGACCGAGCATGTACGCACACGCACCACCGCCGTGGGACACGCAGACGTCGAGGCCCGGATGTCGGTCGAGTACCCCGCCGTACACGAGGCAGGCCACGGCGATGGTCTCGTCGAACATGAATCCGACCGAGAGATCGAGGTCGTACTTGCGGATCCGTTCGTCACGGAGCGGACCGTCGATCCCCCACGGGGCCGGATGGACGAACACCGGGACGTCGAGTTCGACGGCGGCCGACCAGAACGGGTCGAGACGCTCGTCGTCGAAGTCGATCCCGAAGTCGGTCCCGATGTACGCCCCGATCAGACCGAGGTCCCCCACCGCCCGTCGGAGCTCGACGACAGCGGCGTCCACGTCCTGCATCGGGAGTTGCGCCGCTCCGAGGAACCGATCGGGGTGGCCGGCGACGAGCGCAGCGAGTTCGTCGTTGTGCCATCGGCAGAATCCCGCGGCCACCTCGGCCTCGACGTGGTGGAAGTACGTGAGTGGGTTGGGCGACAGCACCTGGAGATCGATACCGAGGTGGTCGTTCAGCCTGAGACGGGCGTCGGCGTCCATGAACGGCGTCCCGGTGTAGTCGACCCCGTCCAGGACGTAGTTCCCGACCCGGAACCGCGGGCGACCCTCCGGGCCGACACCGAGTTCGGGTCCGTGCTCACCGGCACAGCCCATGACACCGGGGAGCACGGTGTGGGCGTGGACGTCGATCATCGCCGAACCCTGACCGTCCAGCGACGGACCCGGCAGGCACCTAGGGTGCGGTCGTGATCGCTCCCACCCCGTCGCCGGGCCGCCCGTTCCTCGTCCTCGCCGCCGGCTCGGTGCTCGACGCCGCCGCCGCCGACGTGATCCGAGCGGCGGCAGGGGCCGGCTTCGACGCCGTCGGTCTCCGGGTGACCGGCGGACACCGGCTCGGGTCCCCGACGGATCTGCGCCGTCTCGCCGCCGACCACGGGTTGTCGATCCACGACGTCGAGGTGATCCGGATCGGGGATCCGGCGAGCGAGCCCGACGAGGTGGTCGAACGGGCGATCGAACTCGGGGCATCGGCCGTCCTCGTGGTGTCCGACCTCGCCGATCGGGCGGCGACCACGGGCCGACTCGCCGAACTCGTCGAAGGGTGTCGACCGCTCGGTCTGGCGGTCGGTCTGGAGTACATGGCGTGGACGACACCCGACCACCCCGACGGTGCGATCGCCATGGCCGAGGCGACCGGCTGCACCGTCGTCGTCGACGTCCTCCACCACCGCCGTGTGGGCGCCACCGTCGGCGACCTCGAACGGATCGTCGAGGCCGGCGTGCTCGGCTGGTTGCAGGTCTGCGGAGCCCCGGCGCGCTCGACGGGAGACCTGGCCCACGAGGCGCGCCACCGGCGTCTCCTCCCCGGCGACGGAGCGCTTCCCGTCGTCGACCTGGTGGCGGCCGTGCCGGCGTCCACGCCGATCAGCGTGGAGGTCCAGAGCGACGAGCTCCTGTCCGTTCCGGTGGACGAGCGTGCCCGTCTGCTCGCTCGGGCCGCTCGCCAACTCCTCGCTCGCGCCGGTCACGAACCGAGCAGCACCGGGTAGCGACCGAAGTACGGACGCGTCGTCGACTCGTCCATCTCCGGTGGATCGTTCGGATCGGGCCGGGCACCGGCGTCGAACAGCGCTTGGACCGCTCTCGGGACCAATCCGAACAGGTGGTCGTCGAGGACGTCGTCGTGGCCGGCGAGGAGCCCTGCGGCGAGGTCCTGGCCGATGCAGGCGTGCATCCCGGACCCGAACGACAACCCGTACGGCGGCACGCCGTCGGGCAGGGTGCGGTGGGGGTCGAAGGATTCGGCGTCGTCACCGAACACCGAGGGATCCCGGTTGACCGACAGCAGGTCGATCACCACCTTCGCCCCTCGCGGGATGCGTCGACCGCTCTTGGTCTCGATGTCGTCGAGCGCCCAACGCATGGCGACCGGCGACGACGGCTGCAAGCGGATCGTCTCGTGCGTACACCGCTGGACGAAGAGCGGATCGGTGCGAATCGATGCGGCGTCCTCGGGATGGTCACGTAGCCAGGTGAACATGTTGTGGCTGACGCGGGTGAACGCCGTCGCCGACGTGTGCGCTCCGGCCAGCAGGTAGAACGCGACCTCCCGGACGACCACGTCGTGTGGGAGGTGGAGGGAGTCCTCGTTGGCGAGGAGGACCGACAAGACGTCGTCGGGGAGCGACTCACCGGCATCGAGCAAGCGCTGGCGTCGCTCGATCGACGGTGTGACGAATTCGGTGTCGAAGCGGTGCAACTCGGCGGCGATCTGATCGCGCTTCGCGTCCTTGTCGCCGGTGTAGTGCGCGAGGGTCGCCCCCTCGATGAACAGCATCAGGTACCGGTACAGCGTCCGGGTCTCGTCGGCGGTGCCGAGCGGGCGGTCGACACCGGCGGTCGACGCCGCCAGGTTCATCATCATCCGGTGGCCGAGGTCGACGAGTTCGGCGCGGCCGGCGGCCACGTCCTCGGCGAGGGTCTCGGCGATGATCGGCGGGAACGACGTCCGCTCGTACCGCTCCAACGTGTCCCGACGGAACAACCGGTTCTCCAGACGCCGACGGTCACGGTGCTCGGCCCCGTGGAGGTTGACGAGCACGTCGGCCATGACGACCTCACCGGCGTCGTAGAGCGCCTGGCGGAGATCCTTGAGCCGATAGGCCTCCTTCGCCTCGTCGTAGGTGGTGATCGTCAACGTTTCGTCGCTCATCGCGACCTCCTCTCGTTTCGCCCCGCCGGGGCAGGGTCCGTGGTCGTCGGCGCCAGCGACCCGACGTCACGCATTGGTGACCCCGAGTGACAGACCGCCGTCGACAGTCAGCACCGAACCCGTCACCCAGTCGGCCCGGGCGAGGTACTCGACGGCCTCGGCGATCTCGTCCACGGTGCCCAGGCGCCCGAGGGCGTGTGCCGGTGCGAGCCCTTCGAGTCGCTCGAGCGCCGTGGCGTCGTCGAACAGACCAGCACGCTGGTTCAACTCGGTGAACACCCCACCTGGTCGGACGCACGACACCCGCACCTGGACCGGGCCGAGTTCGGCTGCCAGCACACCGGTGAGGGTCTCGACGGCGCCCTTCGTGGCGGCGTACGGCGACGCACCCGGGAACGCACGCTGCGAGTGGACCGAACCGACGAACACGATCGCACCACGGCGGGCGACGAGGTGATCGAGTGCGACCTGCGACAACATCATCGCCGCCACGACGTTCGAATGGAACACGTCGATCAAGGACTGCTCGTCGAGGTCGGCGAGCGGGCCTCGATACATGTTCCCGGCGTTGTTGACGAGCGTGTCGAGGACACCGCCGCCGTGGTCGAGGGCCGCCGCGACCATCGCCGAACGGTCGGCGGCGACCGTGACGTCACCGGTGACCGCCCGGCACGAATCGCCGATCGAACGAGCGACCGCTTCGATCTTGTCCGCTCGGCGACCCGAGATGGTGACCCTCGCGCCCGCCGCGCACAGGTGCCGGGCGATCCCCTCCCCGATTCCCGAACCGCCTCCGGTGACCAGCACCGACATCGCCTCGACCGGACGCATCACCGCTCCGTCACGACCTGCGACTCCAGCACGACCTGCGACTCCGGCACGACCCACGAGATCGCTTGGCCGACCAGGCGTCGGTGCCGGGGATGACGGAGCGAGGCCACGTCGTGCCCGAGGCCGTCGTAGACGACCCGACCCGCCCCGAACCGATGGATCCACACGACCGCCTGTGGGTCGTCGGCCGGATGACGACGTCCGCTCACGAGCACCTCGACGCCGGGACGGATCTCGAGATCGCCGTAGATCTCGTCGTCGAGTTCGATCGTGGGACCGACGTCGGCCACCACCGGATGATCGGCGACCACCTCCACCGTCACGGGCCCGTACGGGGGATGCGACGAGTGGCCCCACACCCACGAACCGCCGACCACGTCGCCCCATGCGGGCCAGTCGTCGAAACAGATCGTCGCGGTGTGCAAGGCGACCATCCCACCACCCGACTCCACGAATCCGGACAGGGCACGACGAGCGTCGGCCGACGGCGAATAGCCGTGCTCGGAACGCCACGGGTCGTAGGCATCACCGAGCATCCGCCACCACAACCCGTCGACCACGAGGGCGTCGACCGGCGCTCGGTCACCCGGGTCGGCGAGGCGGTCGGCGGCGATCTCCGGGTGCTCGGCGAACTCGACGGTGTGACCGAGCGCTTCGCCGATCCAGACCAGTTCGCGCCCGGTGGCGGCGAAGTCGTGAGCGTGGGGCGATCCACCGGCGAGGACGAGCACGGTGCTCACCGGCGGTGACCCACCGAATCGACCGAAGCGGGCCTCGGGAGGTGGGCGATCACCGAACCGGTCACCCCGCCGTCGACCGTCACCACTTGGCCGTGGATGTATGACGCCCGATCGGACGCCATGAACAGCACGGCGTCGGCGATGTCGCTCGCCGTTCCGAGTCGACCGAGCGGCACCTTGGACTCCCGGGCCCGGCGGGTTTCGGCATCGGCGTAGATCGGCTCGGACATGCCGGCATCGATCAATCCGGGGGCGATCGCGTTGACCCGGATGCCGAACGGTCCCCACTCGAGCGCCATCTGCGAGGTCAGCAGGCCGAGGCCGGCCTTCGACGGACCATAGGCACCGGCGTTCGGCCCGGCGGCCACGCCGTTCATCGACACCAGGTTGACGACGCACCCGGTGCGGCCAGCGGCGATCCACCGGCGGGCGGCGGCCCGGGCGACGACGAACGCCCCGAGGAGATTGATCTCGAGTACCTGACGGAACGACTCCACCGGATGGTCGACGAGCGGTCCGAACCGGACGATTCCGGCGTTGTTGACCACGACGTCGGGCAGTCCGAAGTCGTCGTAGACGGCGTCGACGGCGGCTTCGTCACCGACCGATGCGACGTACGAGGCGATCATCGGTCCACCGTTCGACCCCTGGGTGGCGACGATGTCGACGTCGACGATCCCCACGCGGTACCCGTCCTGTGCGGCGGCACGCGCGATGGCGGCGCCGAGTCCTCGAGCACCCCCGGTCACCAGCATCGATCGTTCGTCGCTCATCGCCTGCAGTCCGTCGTCACATCGTCCGTCGCCGAGCGGGCCGATCCCGTCCGTCTCCGCGCACCGATGTTAGTCGTGATACACCTAACTACTCCCAGCCGACACACGCCGCACGACCCCGCATGCCGATGGACCGCATCATCCTCACCAGCTTCGCCGACGCCCGTGATGCGTTCCGGCATCGCGATCTCCGGCAATCGCTCTACGACGCCGGGCACCGACTGATGACCGGGGTGATCGTCAACCTGCACGGCGACGCCCACATCGCCCGGAGGCGCCTCGAGAACCGCCTGTTCCGCCGGGACACCTTCGCGTGGTACGAACGCGAGCGGATCCCGGCGATCGTCGACGACGTCCTCGCACCGGCGATCTCCGCCGGCCGAGGCGAACTCCTCGGACTCGCCCGGCGGACGATGACGACACTGTCGGTCGACGTGGCCGGCATCGACGTCCCCGGACTCGCCGGGCGTGGGGCGGACCCGGCCGTCGTGGAGGCGTTCCACACCTCGATGGATCACCTGGCACGCGCCTCGACGGTGGCCCACGCCGTCGGCGACACGGCGGCGATCATCGCCCGGGGCGACACGGCGCTCGAACGCTTCCGCGAGGACTGGTACCTCCCGTCGCTCCGTCGTCGGCAGCAACTGATCGAGCGACACCGACTCGGTGAGATCGACGAGGGCGACCTGCCGCGCGACGTCCTCACGACGCTGCTCCGCAACGTCGACGACCTGGCGATCTCCGACGACGAACTCCTGCGCGAAATCGCGTACTTCCCGTGGGTCGGGTCGCATTCGACATCGGGCCAGTTCGTCCACGCCATGCACCACGTATTCGCATCGATCGGCAGAACGCCCGACCTGCGCCAGCGCCTCATCGACGACGACGCCCTCCGCCAGCGCTACGTCCACGAGTCGATGCGGCTCCATCCCGCCAGTCCCGTGGCGCTCCGGACGGCGACAGCCGGGATCGAACTCCGGTCCGGACGCCGGATCCCGAGCGGAGCAGAGGTGACGATCGACGTCGAACGGGCCAATCGAGACCCCGACGTGTTCGGACCCGACGCCGACCAGTTCGACCCCGACCGGACCGTTGCGCCCGATGTGCACCGCTTCGGCCTCAGCTTCGGTCACGGGGCCCACTCGTGCCTTGGCCGGGAACTCGCCGGTGGACTGGAAAACGTCGAGGGAGGACTCCTCGGGGCGGTCGCCGTGATGATCGGCGCCGTGCTGCGAGCCGGCGCCCATCCCCACCCGACCGACCCCCCGTCCGCGGATACCACCACCACACGAACGGTGTGGGGTCGCTACCCGGTTCGATTCGACCCGTCGGGTACCGTACGTCCGTGACCTCCGACGCGGCGCTCGACCTCCTGCGCGACGCCGGATTCTCGGGCTACGAGGGCAAGGCCTACCTCGCCTTGCTCGGGTCGGGCGTGCCGCTGAACGGCTACGAGGTCGCGAAGTCCTCCGGTGTCCCTCGCAGCACCGTCTACGAAACGCTCGCCAAGCTCGTCGCTCGCGGTGCCGCCTTCGAGGTCACCAGCGACGGTGACAACGTCGCCTACGTCGCCCTTCCCTCCGATGCCCTGATCGGAAGGCTCCGGCGCCAGACGAACGAGACGATCCGTGGACTCGAAGACGTGCTCCCGACGATCGGTGCAGCAGCATCGACCCGGGTGGTCCAACACCTCGCCGGTCGCGTCGAATTGTTGACCCGGGCGATCGACGTGATCGAGAGCGCCCGACGGACGCTGTGGCTGTCGATCTGGCCCCAGGAGTCGCCCGACCTGCTCGCCGCCGTCGGCGCCGCCACCGGTCGGGGCGTCGACGTGTTCACGATCGCCTACGGTGACGTCGGTTCGATGCCGGGTCGTGTGTACACCCACTCCTACAGCGCCCCCGAGGTCGTCGAGCAGCGCCTCGGATGCCGGCTCTCGATCGTCGTCGCCGACCACGAACAAGCGACCATCGGTGGGGTGGCCGGCGAGGACGTGTGGGGGATGTGGAGCGACGACCGGGTCGTCGCGCTCCTCGCCTCGGCGCCCGGCCGCCACGACATCGCCCTGCAACTCACCGCCGAGCACCTCGAGGCGGCTGGCCTCCACGATTTCTGGGCGACGAACCCCGACCTCGAAGCGCTCCGTGACGCCTCGGCGATGGCGGTCGGAGCCAATCTCGCCGCGTCGTGAGCAGCCTGTCGCCCGACCGGACGGTCCACGAGTTGTTCACGGCGATCGGATCGCGAGATCTCCGCCGGATCCATGCACACCTCGCTTCCGAGATCGTCTGGCAGAACGTCCCTCACCCACCTGTCACCGGCCGCGACGAGGTACTGGCGATGCTCGCCGGAATCGTGACCTGGTCCGACGAGGTCCACTGGGACGTCGTGTCGGTGGCCGTCGACGGCTCCGACGTACACGTCGAGCACACCGACCACTTCGTCGTCGACGGGGTCGACCACGCCGTACGGTGCAACGGTGTCGTGAGGGTCGACGAGGGCGTCGTCATGGCGGTCCGAGACTTCGTCGACCTCGGCGAGTGGCGAACACGGATCGGACCGGTGCTCACCGCCATGGCGGAGCGACCGGCCGACCTCGTGGTCAAACGGCACCTGACCGCTGTCCGCAGCGGCGACCCGGTTGCGATGGCCGCCGACTACACCCTCGACGCGATCCTCGAGCGTCCCGACGGTGTCCGGAAGGGATGGCAGGAGATCGCCGACTACTTCGATTCGATCCCGTCCCGGCTCGCCGGAGGGTCGGTGGAGTTCGATCCACCGCGTCGTCGCCCCGATGGTCGTGTCGAGGTCGAGTGGACGATCCGCGGAGCCCAGCGGTCGCCCATCGGTGGCCACGACGAGTACCAGGTCGTCGCCGGTCGGATCCGGCACCAGGTCGTCACCCTCACGGATGACGACTTCTGACGTCACGATCGACATCACGATCGACGTCACGATCGACGTCACGGACGACGCCGAGCCAACGACCCAACGCAGCGAGGTGCTCGTCGACGGTGCGGATGCCGGTGTCACCGACGCCTGCGGTGCGAAGCGTCCGAGCGGTCAAATGAGTCCCGCCGACACCGGACCAGGCCGACAGATCAGCCGCCCACCGGTCCTCGTCGACCAACACGTCGGAGATCGCTTCCAAGCCGAACCCGCGGCCGCATCCCGCCCGGAGCCGCTGCGCCGAGTCGAGGATCGACGGGCGGAGGTGGCCGAACACATGACCGTCGCCGAGTGCCGACGAGCGACGGAGCGCCGCCTCACCGTACCCGCCGAACCAGACCGGAACCATCGTCGACGGGAGCGGAGCGAGGCCGGCGCGATCGATTCGGTGGTGCGGCGCGTCGACCGTGACGAGGTCCTCGGTCCACAGTCGCCGTAGCACGCCCACCTGCTCGTCGAGCACCTCACCCCGTCGAGCGAAGTCCGCCCCCAGCGCCTCGTACTCGACCCGGTTCCAGCCGGTGCCGAGCCCGAGCCGGAGTCGACCGCCGGACAGGATCTGCACCTCGGCGGCTTGCTTGGCGAGCAGCGCCGTCTGGCGCTGGGGTGCCACGACGACTCCGGTCACGAGTTCGATCCGCTCGGTCACGGCCGCCAGGTGGCCGAGCAACACGAGCGGCTCGTGGAACTCGTCCCGGTGGTCGTACGGGCCGGTGAAGGGCGGCACCCGACCGGACCGCTCGGCGCCGACGACATGGTCGTAGACGACGAGGTGGTCGAAGCCGAGTGCTTCGACCCCGGCGGCGAAGTCACGGACGGCGAACCGGTCGCGCCCGACGTCGTGAACGGGGAAGACCGCTCCGAAGCGCACCGTCAGCGGTGCTCGATCGCCCACCGCACCGAGCGGACGATCATCTCGTAGCCGGTGCACCGACACAAGTTGCCCTCGAGACCTGCACGGATCTGTTCGTCGGTGAGGTCGCCGTCGGCGTCGTCGATGAGGCCGGTGGCGGCCATCAGCATCCCCGGCGTGCAATACCCGCACTGCAGACCGTGGCACTGGCGGAACCCCTCCTGCACGGCGCTGAACCCGTCGAACGGGCCGGACAGAGCCTCGACGGTCGTCACCTCGCACCCGTCGGCCTGGACGGCGAGCACGGTGCAACTCTTGACCGATTCACCGTCCACGAGCACGGTGCATGCGCCGCAGTTCGAGGTGTCGCACCCGACGTGGGTGCCGGTCAGTCGTTCGTGGTCCCGCAGGTAGTGCACGAGCAAGGTCCGGGCCTCGACCCGATGGCTCGTCGACCTCCCGTTGACCGTCACCCGGACGTCGATCCGTTGGTCGTCCATCACCGCTGACCTCCTTGCATGAGCGACCACACCCGTTCCGGGGTGGCCGGCATGTCGACGTGCTCGACCCCGAAGGAGGCGAGCGCATCGACCACGGCGTTGATCACGGCCGCAGGGGCGCCGACCGCTCCTGACTCCCCGATCCCCTTGGCTCCGAGGGGGTTGTTGGGACACGGTGTCGTCACTCGACCGGCGACGTAGTCGGGCAGATCGGCGGCCGACGGCACCTGGTAATCCATCAGGTTGGCGGTCACCGGTTGACCCGACGACGAGTCGTACTGCATCCGTTCGAACAGGGCCTGGGCGATCCCCTGGGCAACCCCACCGTGGACCTGCCCCTCGGCGAGGAGCGGGTTGATGACCGTGCCGCAGTCGTCGACGATGACCATGTCCCGGATCGTCACCAGTCCTGTGTCCCGATCGATCTCGACCACACAGCCGTAGGCACCGGACGGGTACGAGAAGTTCGGAGACTCCTGGAACAGGCGTTCCTCCAACGATCCGGCCTGCAGTTCGGGCGGGATGGCGAGTGGCTGGAACGACGCCCAGGCGACATCGGACCAGCCGACCTTCTTACCGGGCGACCCGCGCACGTTGAAGGCGTCGTCGACGACTTCGAGATCGTGCTCGCTCGCCTCGAGCAGATGGGCTGCGATCTTCTTGGCCTTCGCGAGCACCCGCTGCGAGGCGACCTTGACCGCCGATCCACTGGTCGGGACGCCGCGCGAACCCATCGTCCCGATCCCCTGGATCACGGTCGCCGTGTCGCCGGTGCGGACCTGGATCCGGTCGTACGAGATCCCGAGTTCGTCGGCGGCGATCTGGGCGAACACGGTCTCGTGGCCCTGTCCGTGCGGCGACGATCCGGAGAACACGATCGCTGATCCATCCGGCTGGATCCGCACCTGCGCCGACTCCCACGAGGCCAGGTGGCCGAACCCCTCCAACGAGCCGTTGGGCCCGAAGCCGGCGATCTCGAGCCAGCACGACAGTCCGATGCCGAGGAGGGGCTTCGTCGGGTCGTCCCGCCGGGCGTCCTGTTCGGCGCGAATTTCGTCGTAACGCATCAACCGCTGGCATTCGGCGAGCGCCGCCGGGAAGTCGGCCGAGTCGTAGACGACGGCTTCGTTGTGGGTCTCGTACGGGAACGCCGACGGTGGGATGAAGTTCCGCCGGCGGACCTCGGCGGGGGCGAGGCCCGTGCGGCGAGCGACGAGGTCGACGACCCGCTCGATCGAGAACGCCGCCTCGGGACGCCCGGCCCCGCGGTACGCGGCGACCGGCGTCGTGTTCGTGGTCACGGTGCGGAACGATGTCTGGACGTCGGAGATCCGGTACGCCCCCGCCGCCATCCACGTGGTGAGCACGGGAAGACCGAGTCCAGTGGGGTCGGGATAGGCGCCGAGATTCTGGGTGACGACCATCCGCAACGCCCGGATCCGGCCGTCGCGGTCGAAGCCGACGTCGAGGTCGTGCTCCTGGTCACGACCCGGTGCCATCTGCAACATCGCCTCGGTCCGGGTCTGGGTGAACTTGACCGGCCGACGAGACCACTTCGACAGCAGCGGGGCGACGAACAGTTCCGGATACCACACGATCTTCGAACCGAAGCCGCCGCCGACGTCCGGAGCGATCACCCGGCAGTCGACCTGAGCGACATCGAGCCAGGTCGCCAAATAGTTGCGGAGGTGGTGCGGCGCCTGGACCGTCGCCCACGTCGTCAGTCCGCCCGGCTTCCAGTCGGCGAGACACGACATCGGTTCGATCGGCACGGCGGCGCACCGCTGGTTGACCACGTGCAGGTGGGCCCGGTGGTCGCACCGATCGAGTTCGCGCTCGAGGTCGTCGAGCATGGGCACGACCGTCGCCACGTTGGAGCCGTGAGCGGGATGGAGCGGCACGGCACCAGGTGCCGTCGCCTCGGCCACGGTCGTCATGATCGGGAGCGGGTCGTACTCGACGACGACCGCCTGCACGGCGTCGGCGGCGACGTACCGGTCCTCGGCGACGACGACCGCGACCGGTTCACCGACGAACCGGACCACGTTGCGGGCCAGGACCGGCCGCTCGAGATCCGGGAGGCCACCAGGGAGATCGGGGTAGTCGGCGAAGTCCTCGGCGGTGTAGACGGCGACCACGCCGGGGATGCGCAGCGCCGCCCGGACGTCGATCGACATGATCCGGGCATGCGCCTCGGAGGACATGACGAACTCAGCGAAGGCGCAACCGCTCGGTGCGAGGTCATCGACGAACTGCCCCGTGCCGGTCAGCAAGCGGGGATCCTCCTTGCGCAGGACGCGGGCGCCTACGAGGCTCATCGGTTCCTCCCTGGTTCGGGTCGACGGGTGATGCGAAAGTGCACGTGATGCTCCAGTGTGAACGGTCAGTCGGGCTTGATGTGGTGGCCCTCGGAGTCGGCCGGATCGAACCACCACTGCCGTGCGTTCTCGGCCGACTGCTCGCGGCGGACCCGGCCCCAACCGAGCAGGCGGCCGAGGAAGTACTCCGGTCCGCTCTCCTCACGCCGCCACCACCGGCGCTGGCCGCCGTGGACCCGCTTGCGGTACGACGAGAACCCGACCGCCACGACCAGTGCGAACCCGAAGAACAACGCCTCGATCCACGTCGTCCCGACGCCCGCCAGTTGCAGGCCCTTGACCCCGGACTGGAGGACGAACACGGCGAGGATGGCACCCCAGACGTTGAAACGCCGCTTGAACTGGGTGGAGCCGAGGAAGGCCGCTGCAAATGCCGGTAGTAGGTACGGCGCCCCGGACTGCGCCTGGGTCGAACCGAACTGCGATGCGAGCAGCACACCGCCGAGCGCTGCGAAGGTCGCCGAGGCGACGAGCGATCCCCACACGTACCGATCGGTCTGGACACCGGCCAGGCGCGCTGCCTCCCGGGCACCCCCGGTCGCGAACAGATACCGGCCGAGTGCCGTGTGCTCGACGACGAACCACAGCCCGATGGCGAGCACGAGGGCGACGACGACCGTCTTGTTCAGGCCGAACGCGAATTGGGTCGTCAGCGACTTGAAGCCATCGGGGAATCCGAGGATCGAGCGGTTGTTCGATCGCCACACCGCGTAGGCGGTGAGGACCGAACTCGTGCCGAGCGTGGCGATGAACGAGTCGATCCGGATCTTGACGACCAGGAAGCCGTTCAGGTTCCCGATCACCAGGCCGACCGCGAGCGCCGCCAGGATCGACGTCGGGACCGACCAGCCGGCCTCGACGAGTCCCCACGACACCGTGACCGAACTCGCAGAGATCGTCCCGGCGATCGAGAGATCGAACACACCGGCTGAGAGCGGGACGAGCAGGCCGAGAGCGACGACCATCAGGATCGCGTTCTGGTTCAGAACCGATCGGTGGGTGAGCCAGGTGAACCAGGTGTCCGGGACCCACACCAGGAACACGAGCCAGATCAGGGCATACAGGTACACCACGCCGATGTTGCGCGGGTGGAAGGTCTTCCACTTGATCGGGGATCGGCGGGTGTCGAACCGACTGTCGATCCGCTTCGTCCGTTCGACCCGCTCGACCACCACCCGGTGGCGTCGGGTCAACTTGTTCTTCTTGAGAGTCGGACGATGCGTGACCTCGCCGGTCCGCTCGTCGATGCGCATCTGGTTCAACGGTTCCTCCACCATTCGAGGATCGAACTACTCCGCCGCACCCCGCCGGCGGGCACTCCCCCGGCGGCGCGACCGCCGAGGACCGCCCGCACTAGACGGGCGAGTCGCCCCGCCGGGCGAGCTGGTGCTTCGACGACCTCGGGCCCGGCGGGCACCGGCACCTCCACCACGTCGGCGTCCTCGTCGTCCCTGATCACCTTCACCCGGACGGGCTCACGGCCGACCCGCATGTTCTTGCGATGCGATGTCGCACCGAGTGTCTCGGCGATCAGCCGTTCCTCCGTGAGCGTGACACCCCGGAGTTCGACGGCGACCGACCCGGATCGGAACACGAGGACCCGGTCGCACAGGTGGACGAGTTCCTCGGCATCCGACGACGCCACCAGGATCGCCATCCCGGCCTCGGCGGACTCCCGGACCCGCTGATAGATGGACGCCTTGGCCCCGACGTCGACGCCCTGCGTCGGCTCGTCGAGGAGCAACACCTTCGGCTCGGTGCGGAGCCACCGTGCGAGTACCGCTTTTTGCTGGTTGCCGCCGCTGAACTTCTCCATCCTCCGGTCGAGTAGCGGGGGTTGCACCTGGAGTCGATCGATCCACTCGGCCGCCTCGGCGCGGGCCGCTCGGTGACGAAGTCGCCCACGCCGTTGGAGCGGGCCGAGTCGGGGAAGTGGAACGTGTTCGTGGAGACGCTCCTCGAGGTCGAGACCGACCTGCTTGCGATCGGCCGGAACGTGGGCAATCCCGGCTCGGATCGAGTCCCGCGGCGTGGCGAACACCTTGCGCTTGTCGACCAGCACCTTTCCGAGGAACCGTGGTGTTGCGCCGAAGAGGGCGCCGGCGATCTCCTCACGGCCGGACCCGACGAGTCCGGCGACGCCGAGCACCTCACCCTCGTGGATCTTGAGCGAGACGCCGCGCAACGTCACCCCGTAGACCATCTCGGCCTCGAGCACCGGGCGCCCGACGGATCGACCCGAGTCGGGATAGAGATCGTCGACGGATCGGCCGACGATCAACTCGACCAGTCGACGGGCATCGAGTCGTTCGACCGGTTCACCCGACGTGACCACTCGACCGTCACGCAGGACGGTGATCCGATCGGCGAGTTCGAGCACCTCGTCGATCATGTGGCTCACGAAGAGCACGCCGGCGCCGCGATCAGCGACCCTGCGTACTTCCCGGAAAAGTGCGTCGACCTCGCCCCGGTTGAGCGACGCCGTCGGCTCGTCGAGGACCAGCAGCCCGGGCCGGCTGTCGTCCCAGTCCTGGAGCGCCCGAACGATCGCCACTGCGGCCCGTTCCGCCGCCGACAGCATGACGACGGGACGACGGACGTCGGGGGCGAGTCCGAACCCGAGAAGGAGTTGTTGCGCCCGTCGGACCTCGTGTCGCCATCGGATGTTGCCGATCGTCCCGGTGTGGTAGCCCCGACCGAGCCCGAGGTTCTCGACGGTCGACAAGGTGGGGACGAGGCCGAGGTCTTGGTGAACGATCCGGATCCGCCGACGAACATCGCGGTCGGCTGACCACAGGTCGATCCGAGACCCTCCGAACCTGACGTCGTCGCCGTGGTCGGGTTGGACGTAACCGCCGAGGAGTTTGATCAAGGTCGACTTGCCCGAACCGTTCTGGCCGACGAGCGCATGGACCTCGCCGGGTTCGACCCGCAACACGGCGTCGGCGAGAGCGATCTGTCCGGGGTACGTCTTGGACAGGGAACGGACGTCGAGGACGGGTGGGGGGGCCCCCCGGGGGGGGACCACCCACCTCGTCGTCGTCCGGAGCGGCGCCGACGGAGTCGGCACCGATGATGCCCGCCTCGCTCATGCAGCCATCGGCACGTTCGGGGCGGCCACGTCGACGTCCAGTCCCGGGATCAGCCGGCCCAGAGGCTGGTGAACTGGTCCTGGAAGCCGGCGACACCGGGCCACAGGGCTGCCGGATCGTCGATCGATCCCGCTTCGAGGATCTGCAACGGGAGGCCACCGGCGAGGACGTCGGGTCGCCCGTCGACGGAAGCGAGATCCCGCTCGGGTGCCCGACCCGGGCCTTCGCCGGACAGGATCCGGGCAGCGGCGTCAATCGCCCGCCAACCCATGAGTTCGGAAGCGAGCGCCACCTCGGCCACCTGGTGCTGGCCGTTGACGATGTACCCGAAGTTCAGCGGGCCACCGGCCTGCGACACGGCCACGGCCTGATCAGCGAGACCAGCGGCTTCGATCGCCTCGGGCACGCCGAACAGCATCCCACCGAAGGCGTAGACGATCATGTCGAGATCCGGGTTCGCCTGCAGTTGTGACACGATCGTGCCGGGCAGGTTGGTGCCGAGGTCGGTCACGGCGACCTCGATTACGTCGACGGAGCAGTCGGGGCACTCGGCGGCGATCTCGGCCTCGAAGCCCTGCTGGACGGTCGACAGCACCGGGAACGTCGGCAGGCCGACGAACAGGATGTTCTTCGTGGTCGACGTGACGGCGGCGTAGTCGGCCATCAGCACGCCGTAGAAGTAGTAGTCGTCATCGGTGAGCAGATTCACCGAGATCCCGTCTCCGGGCTCGTAGACCTCGGGCAGCGACCACGCCACGACCGGAATCCCCTGCTCCTGGAGGGTCGCCAGCTGCGCGGCGAACCACTCGCGAGGGTTGCCGCTGGTCAGGACCACGTCCGGCTGGGCTGCGATCGCCGTGTCGAACGCCGATGCGACGGTGTCAGGGGTGTCCTGGTGCGACGCCGTCTCGTAGGTCCAACCGGCGGCAGCGACGGCGGCTTCGATGCCGATCGCGATCTCGGCGCAGACCGGCACGCCACACTGAACGTAGAACACCTTGACGTCCGACGGAGCGGCGATCGGTGAACTGAGCGGGAGTTCGGTCACCGCCTGGGTGAACGCCGCGACCCGCTGTGCTGCGAGCCCGTCGTCGGCGACCGGTTCCTCGGCGACCGGCTCCTCGGATGCCGGCTCCTCGGATGCCGGCTCCTCGGTGGCCGGTTCCTCGGTGGCCGGTTCCTCGGCAGCCGGCTCCTCAGCGGCCGGCTCCTCGGCAGCCGGCTCGGTGTCGTCGTCGCCACCGCCACATGCTGCGAGCAGCAAGCTGCCCGCAGCGGCGAGTGCGATAAATCGACGACTCGTGGACGTGCGTCGAAGTGTCATCAGTTCCCCCTCGGTCAAGTGTCGTCGTGGGCACCGACGGCGATGCACCACGGACCGCCATCCGGTGGACGACGGACGAGCTGATAGTAGTCATAGTGCTCACTACTACGGCAAGCGGACTGTCGCCGAGTCCCGGCGACGGTCCGCGCATTGCTAGTTTCCGGGACTGGCCGACCGGGTCGTTCCGACCGGAGGCCGGCACGAGCGAGAAGAGGACCGACCCATGCGCCGCTACGACGATTCGACCGATCTCGCCGTCGACGAGGCAGCTGTCGCTTCGCTGACCACGCCCCGTCCGGCGGGCCGCGGAGCGATCCGCACCTACGACTGGATCGCCCACCACGCCGACAACCGAGCCGGGAAGGAAGCGATCCGTGACCTCGGAACCGGGCGGTCGTTCACCTACGGCGACCTCGATCGTCGTGTCGACGCGATGGCGTCGTACCTCGCCTCCCTCGGGATCGAACGTGGTGACCGGATCGGGGTGCTCGCCCAGAACGGCGTCGAGTACTTCGACATCCAGTTCGCCTGCCAGCGCACGGGCGCGATCTGCGTGCTGCTCAATTGGCGACTCACGGTCAGCGAACTCGAGTACATCGTCGGTGACAGCTCACCCAGCCTGCTCGTCCACGACGCAGCATTCGCCGACACCGCCAGCGAACTCCAGCGACGCTGTTCGATCGCCCACCTCCTCGAGATCGATGCCGGTCGACCGGACAGCGCCTACGAATCGGCCCTCGCCGGCGCCGCCGATCACGGATTCGAACCGGTCACGCTCACCCACGACGACGTCGTCACGATCATGTACACGTCGGGGACCACCGGCCTGCCGAAGGGGGCGATGATCACCCACGGCATGAACTTCTGGAACTGCGTCAACCTCGGCATCCCGGCCGGGATCGGGCTCGACACGGTCCACCTGAACGTCCTGCCGCTGTTCCACACCGGCGGGCTGAACTGCTACAGCAACCCGGTCCTGCACGCCGGTGGCACCGTCGTCATCATGCAGCAGTTCGACCCGGGCGAGACGCTCGCAGTGCTCGGTGACGCGAACCACGGCATCACCCACTTCTTCGGGGTTCCCGCTCCGTACCAGTTCATGATGCAGCACCCGGACTTCGCCACGACCGACCTGTCCCGGCTGCGGGTCGCCGGGGTCGGCGGCGCACCCTGCGCACTCACCATCATGGAAACGTGGATGGAGCGCGGCGTGCTGCTCTCGCAAGGGTTCGGCATGACCGAGACGAGTCCGGCGTGCATCTTCTTGGATCCGGGTGACGCTCTGCGCAAGATCGGCTCGACCGGCAAGGCGCTGATGCACACGGAGTTCCGCATCGTGAACGACGACGGCGGCGACTGCGGACCGGATGAAGTCGGCGAACTGTGGGTGGCCGGCCCCAACATCACCCCCGGCTACTGGAACAAGCCGGAGGCGACGGTGAACTCCTTCGAGGGTCGGTGGCTCAAGACCGGTGATGCCGCCCGCCGGGACGACGAGGGCTTCGTCTACATCGTGGACCGCTGGAAGGACATGTACATCTCGGGCGGCGAGAACGTGTACCCCGCCGAGGTCGAGAACGTCCTGTACCAACTGCCGCAGATCGCCGAGGCCGCCGTGATCGGTGTTCCGAGTGACAAGTGGGGTGAGGCAGGACTCGCCGTGCTGGCCCTCAAGCCCGGCAACGAGATCGACCGGGCCGCCGTGCAGGCCCACTGCGCCGAGCGGCTCGCCAAATTCAAGGTCCCCGCCGACATCGCGATCGTCGACGTCCTGCCGCGCAATGCCACCGGCAAGGTGCTCAAGCGCGAACTACGCGACCGCTTCGTCGGCCCGGACGGCCCGAAAATCTCCTGATTACAGTTCGTGCCAGGCACGAACTGTAATCAGCCGCTGCGTCGTCGGGCGCCCGTGGCGGCCTTCGTGCCGCGTTCGATCTCGGTGTGGAGGTCACGGACGTAGGCGTTGAAGTCGACCTGCATCCGGTGCCGTGGACTGTCGTAGAAGTGACCGAGGTACTCCTGTTCGTCGGCCACGATCGCCCGCTCCATCTCGGCCCGGTCGGGGAAGGTGTAGCTGCCAGCGATCGCGGCGGCGACGAGCTTCGACTGCTGCTCGGCGAAGTTGACCAGGGTCGGGAGCGGCTGGGCCAGACCGAGGAAGAACACGTTCTCCCAACCCGGCTTCACCATCCGTTTGAACAGGGGGAAGGTGTTGTCGTCGGGGGTCAGTTCGGCCTGGCGGAAGAACGGGAACGACACGTCGTAGCCGGTGGCCCAGACGATCGCGTCGAACTGGTCCCGCGACCCGTCGGCGAACACGACCCCGTCACCGTCGAGGCACTCGATCGCTCCCTTGGCGACGATGTCGCCGCATCCGACCCGGGTCAGGAACTCCCCCGACACCGACGGGTGGGCATCGAGCGGCCGATGGTCGGGCTCGGGGAGTCCGTAGTGCTCCATCTTCCCGATGGTCTTGCGGATCTTCGCCCGGGCGAGGGCGCGGCCGACCTTGGCGGGCATCCAACTCGGGAGCACGGCCTTGTCCGCCGGCTTGCCGTCGATGTACTTGGGGAGCACCCACACCCCGTGGCGCATCGACACGACGAGACGCTCGGCGATCGGCCGCTGGGACAACTCCGACGCGATGTCCATCGCCGAGTTCCCGGCTCCGACCACCAGCACTCGCTTCCCCCGGAAGTCGTAGGGGTCGAACGGGTCCCGATAGTGGTGGGAGTGGACCTGGTACCCGTCGAAGTGGCCGGGGTACTCCGGGGTCCGGGCACTCCAATGGTGTCCATTTGCGACGACGAGGTGCTCGTACTCCCGGGCCTCACCGGTGCTGAGGGTGACCCGCCAGCGCCCGTCGTCGAGTCGCTCGCAGTTGGTGACACCGGTCTCGAAGGTGATCGAGTCGCGCAGTCCGAACCGGTCGACGTAGGAACGGAAGTACTCGAGGAGTTGGGAGTGGTGCGGGAAGTCGGGCCAGTCGTCGGGGACGGGATGGTCCTCGAAGGCCAACCGCCATTTGGAGGTGTCGATGTGCAGGCTCCGGTAGCACGACGACATCCCGTTGGGGTTGTCGAAGTACCAGTTGCCGCCGATGTCGTCGGACAGGTCGAAGCAGTCGTAGGCGATGCCGTGGTCCCGGAGCCGCTTGGCCATGGTGAAGCCCGAGCAACCCGCGCCGATGATGCACGTCGTCATCGTGCGAGTGTGCCCGGCCCCCGACCGCCGTCACCAGTCGTGAGACGAGTTGCCGCTGGCACCACCCGTCGGACGCCGCACGTCACACTGCGGCGCGCACCGCGTCGAGGGTCGCCTGGAGGTGGGCCTCGAGCGTCCGAGCCGCCAGTCGCCGATCGCCGGCACGGACCGCCTCGACCAAGCGCCGGTGTTCGTCGGCCGGATCACCCCGTCGGACCGTTCGCACCCCGATCGCCTGGAACCGCTGCGAATGGTCGAGCAACTGCTCGACCTGGCGGACCATCCGACGATTCGGGCAGTGCGACACCAGGGCGAGGTGGAAGTCCCGATGGGCGTGCAGCCGATCGGTCACGTCGGCGTGCCGACGAGTCATGCGGGTGTACGCCTCGTCGACGGTCGCGACGAGTGCCTCCCCACCGGCCACGATCGACCGGTCGAGTGCGACCGGATCGAGCAGGAGTCGCAGTTCGTAGATCTCGACGGCGGCAGCGACGTCGAGTGGGGCGACTCGCGCCCCTCGCTGCGGTTCGATCACGACGAACCCCTCACCGGCGAGTCGCATCAGCGATTCACGCAGCGGTGTCGGGGACACCCCCCACCGCTCGGCGAGGTGCTCGGCCCGGAGCTTCTCACCCGGTGCGAACTCACCCGAGAGGATCGCACGACGGAGTTGCCCGTCGACCCATTCCGACCGGGTCGGGGGCGTCGCTGCCGGAGCGGTCACGGCGGTGACTCTAGCGAGCTTGACATGAATTCATAATATATAGATACTTGCGATCGTGTTCCGACTCATCGACATCGACAGTCGCGCCGCTCTCGAGCGCGACGGCAACTGGTACGACCTCGCACGACTGACCGGCGACCCGGCCATGGCCGACACCATGACGGCCGTCGCCCGGCACGGCGAACTGCACGACCTCCACGACCGGACGGCATCGCACGAACCCGACGGTTCGGTCGACGCCGCCCACCTCGGGCCGTGCGTCCCCCGCCCACAGAAGGTGTTCGGCATCGGGCTCAACTACCGGAGCCACGCCGCCGAGTCGAAGATGGAGTTGCCGACGGCACCGCTCACCTTCACGAAGTTCCCGAGTTGCATCGTCGGCCCGACCGCCGACGTCGTGCTCAGCGGACCGGCGGTCGATTGGGAGGTCGAACTCGTCGTGGCGATCGGAACCGGTGGGCGGCACATCGCCGAGGCCGACGCCTGGTCGCACGTCGCCGGCCTCACCCTCGGTCAGGACGTCAGCGATCGCCAGGTGCAACTCTCGGGCACCCCGCCACAGTTCTCGCTCGGCAAGAGCTTCGACACCTTCGGGCCGATCGGTCCGGCGCTCGTCTCCGTCGATGCGTTCGACGACCCCGACGACGTCGAGATCTGGTGTGACGTGGCCGGAGAACGAATGCAACAGGCGAGCACCAGCGACCTGATCTTCTCGGTGCCGCAGCTGATCGCCTACCTGTCGTCGATCTGCACCCTCGTCCCCGGCGACCTGATCTTCACCGGCACACCATCGGGGGTCGGCGGACCCCGCGGCCGGTTCCTCCGCGACGGCGAGATGCTCGAGTCGGGGAACGACGTGATCGGACGACTCACCAACCGGTGCGTCACCGGAGCTCACTGATGGGACTCCACCGCCTGCTCGGGATGAGGATCGGCGTCCCCGATCCGGCCGGGCTGGCCGACTTCTACGGCGAACTCCGTCTCGACCACGACGGGACGGGCGGGTTCGGTGGCACCGACGGCGGCACGCAGGTGCAGGTCGAGGAGCATCCGTTCCGACGACTGCTCGAGGTCCGGATCGGAGCCGACGACGAGGCGACGATCGCCGACGTCGGCCGGCGTCTCGCCGAGCGTGGCCTCGCCGCGAAGGTGACCGACTCGACGGTCTCCGTCGTCGATCCCGCGACCTCCGTGACCTTCACCGTCGAGGTCGCCGATCGCTGGTCGCCACCGACCACACCGAGTGCTCCGATCGACAACCGACCAGGGAGCACGGTGCGACGCAACGCCCGCGCCCCGGGCGTGTTCGGTGCGCCGCGCCCACCACGACGGCTCGGCCACATCGTCATCGGTACGCCCGACATCGCACGCACCAGGGACGTCCTCACCGAAGCGCTGGGCTTCAAGATCAGCGACCAAGCCGAGGGGATCATCGCCTTCCTGCGCTGCTCGACCGACCACCACAACGTCGCCCTCGTCGGTTCGCCGGTCCCGATGCTGCAGCACTACTCCTGGGAATGTGATGACGTCGACCACGTCGGCCACACGGCGACCGAGCTCGTTCGCGCCGACCCCGGCCGACATGCGTGGGGCTTCGGGCGTCACTTCATCGGCTCCAACTACTACTGGTACCTGCACGACCCGTCGGGTTCGTTCATCGAGCTCTACAGCGACATGGACGTGATCGACGACGACGAGTCCTGGGAGCGTTCGGGACGCACCGAGTTCGGCTTCGAGCACGTCGCCAACTCGTGGGGGCCGAACATCCCCGCCGAGTTCATCGCACCGGCCGACCTCGACGACTTGCGAGCCGCCTGGGCCTCGCACGGCCCGACGTGACCGATGCGGACCTGATCGTCGTCGGCTGCGGACCGGTCGGTGTCGTCCTCGCCGGCCTGGCCGCACGACGAGGGCTCCGAGTCGTCGCCCTCGACCGCGAGGTCGACATCTTCCCCCTGCCCCGGGCCGCCCACTTCGACCACGAGATCATGCGGGTCTTCCAGGAGCTGGGGATCGCCGACGAACTCTCCACCGTGGTGGTCCCCAACATCGGCATGGACTTCCTCAGTGCCGACCGCGAGGTGCTGATGTCGATGCGGGCGAGCGCTCGAACCACCTCGGGATGGCACAGCTCGAACCTGTTCCACCAGCCCGGGCTCGAACGGGCCCTCCGAGCCGCCGCGCTCCGCCTCGGCGCCGAACTCCGCCTCGGAATCGCCGTCGACAGGATGGACGACACCGGCGACGTCGTCACCGCCCATCTCTCGAACGGCACCTCCCTGACAGCTCCCTACCTCGTCGGGTGCGACGGAGCCCGGTCCACGATCCGTCGGCAACTCGGGATCACGATGGACGATCTCCAGTTCGAGGAGCCCTGGCTGGTCCTCGACATCGTGCTCCGTGATGGGGTCGACCCGCCCTCGGAACTCGCCCTGCAGGTGTGTGATCCGAGACGTCCTCACACGCTCATCCCCATGCCGTCGCCACGGTTCCGCTTCGAGTTCATGCTGCTGGCCGGAGAGACCGCCGAGGAGATGGACACCCCCGACCGGGCCCGCCAACTGATGTCGGCATGGATCGATCCGGACCTGGTCGAGATCGAACGATCGGCCGTCTACACGTTCCACGGCCTGATCGCCGACGAATGGAGGCGCGGGCGGATCCTCATCGCCGGTGACGCCGCGCACCAGACTCCACCGTTCCTCGGCCAGGGCATGTGCGCCGGTATACGCGACGCCGCGAACCTCGTCTGGAAGGTCGAGCGGATCGTGCGACACGGCGCACCCGATGCGCTGCTCGACACCTATCAGCCCGAACGCGAACCGCAGGTCCGCGCGATCGTCGGAGCGGCGGTCGGATTCGGGCGCGTCATCTGCACCACCGACCCGGCCGTCGCCGCCGAGCGGGATGCGGGCATGCTCGCTGCTCGTGCCGGCGGGTCCGGGCCGGCAACCGAAGCACCGTTGCCACCGATGGAGCGAGGACCGCTCGTGCTCGAGGGTGGTGGTGCACCGGCCGTCCAAGGCGTCGTCGACGGGGTGCGCGTCGACGACCTCGTCGGTCCGCGCTTCGCCGTCGTCGCTCGCCACCACGCCCTCCTCGACGGAACGGCCGGGGACTGGTGGACGATGTTCGGTGCGGAGATGCTGACCGCCGACGAACACCCCTCCCTCGAGCCGACACTCGACGCGGCCGACGCCGACGTGGTGGTCGTCCGGCCCGACCGGCACGTGTTCGTCGCCGGGGCCACGCTCGACGTTCCTCCGCTCGAGACCCGGACCCTCCTCGGTGCGTGACATGACGGACCGCAACTCCACGAGAACCACCGTCACCCTCACCGGGACCGGGTGACGATCGGCCGGGATCTCCTACTGTCGATTTCGAGTCCCGATCCGGCACCAACGTTCGGCTCGCGATCAGGCCTCGCTCGTCGCCTACCTTGTCCGGATGGACGTCGATGGTGCGGTCGTGTACGTCACGGGCGGCGCCTCGGGGTTGGGGGCGGCGACCGCCGATCACCTCGCCCGAGCGGGAGCGACGGTCGGGATCATCGACCGCGACGAGACCAGCGGCACGGCGCTGGCGGCAGGGATCGGCGGCGAGTTCGTCGCGGCCGACGTCGCTTCGGCCGACTCGCTCGAAACAGCGTTCGAGTTGCTCGGGAACCGACTCGGCCCTCCCCGCGTGGCGATCGCGTGCGCCGGAATCGGTGCCGGCCGGAAGGTCATCGGTCGATCGGGCCCGCACCCCCTCGACGGGTTCGAGCGTGTCATCGGCGTGAACCTGGTCGGGGTGTTCAACCTGGTCCGTCTCGCCGCGTGGGCGATGCACGACCTGGACCCGATCGGTGACGACGGCGAGCGCGGCGTGATCGTCACGACCGCTTCGATCGCGGCGACCGACGGTGTCGACGGCGGCGTGGCCTACTCGGCGTCGAAGGGCGGGGTCCGAGCGATGACCTTGCCACTCGCCCGAGATCTCGCCCCATGGGGAATCCGGGCGGTGTCGATCTCGCCCGGTTCGTTCGACACACCCCTCGTCGCCGGCATGCCCCCCGAGTACATGGCGCAGATGGCCGCCAACACGCCGTTCCCGCCTCGGTTCGGGCGACCCGTCGAATTCGCTCGCCTCTGCGAACACGTGATCGTGAACACGATGCTGAACGGCACCGACATCCGACTCGACGGAGCGCAGCGGATGGCCCCGTCGAGCAGCGAGGTGTCGTCATGACCCGCATCGATCTCCTAGGACCCGCGGCGATCGCCGACCCGCACTCGTTCTTCGCCCCGCTGCGGGATGCCGACCCGATCCAGTGGAGCGACCGACACCGGGCCTGGGTCGTGATGGGCCATCCGGAGTTGGACGACGCATTCCGCGACCGGCGCTTGTCGACCGAGCGGATGAAGGCGTTCCGGGGACGACTCGGCGACCGTCGAGCCGAGGCGCTCACGAAAGCGATCGACCTCCTCGACGGGTGGATGCTGTTCCACGAACCACCGGAGCACACTCGATTGCGCGCTCCTCTCGCCAGATCGTTCACCCCGAAGGCGGTTTCCCGGCTCGCCGAGCGGATCAGACAGCACGTCGATCAACTGCTCGACTCGATCGAGGACGCCGGTTCGGCGAGCTTCGATCTGGTGAGCAGTTTCGCCCACCCACTCCCGGCGGCCGTGATCGCCGAACTGTTCGGGGTCCCGGCCGACGAGCGTCACTGGCTGGCGGGTTGGTCACAGAAGTTCGGGGTGGTCGTGTTCGGGGCGGTCGACCGACCCGACTACGAAGACCTCGCCAGAGCAGCCGGTGACGAGCTCGAGCAGCACCTGCGTCCGCTCCTGGACCGCTACCGAGCCGAACCCGAGGACAACCTCCTGTCGATGCTGTTGGGACGCACCGACTCGGACGAGGACGGGACACTCACGACCACCGAGTTGCTCGGCGCCTGTTCGCTGCTGCTGTTCGCCGGGCACGACACCACGGCATCGGTCCTGGGAGCCGGGACGGTCGCCATCTGTCGGGATCCCCTCGCCCGCTCCGACTTCGTCGACCTGGCGCGGAGCGAACCGGGAGATGCGTCGAGCGAGATCGCACTCGACACGGCCGTCGAGGAGATCCTGCGGTTCGAACCGCCACCGAAGGTCATGATGCGCGCAGTCGTGGAGACGCACGAGCGCGACGGGCACCGCTTCGAGGCGAACCAGGCGGTGTTCCTGGCGATCCTCGCCGCCAACCGCGATCCACGGGTCTTCGAGGAACCCGACCGACTCGTGCTCGACCGCTCGCCGAACCCGCACCTGACGTTCGGGTTCGGGCACCACTTCTGTCTCGGGGCAGCGCTCGCCAGGCTGGAGATGCGCATCGCCCTACCTGCGCTCTTCCGTCGGTTCCCCGACCTGCACCTGACCGGCGAACCGACGTGGCGCCCGACGATCAGCGACCGATCGGCAACCGAGATCCCGATGAGCGGGTGAGGCGGCCGGTCGGTGGCGCCATCAGCCCGCGACCGGCCGGAAGTACTCCGGTCGGCTCACGTGGGTCTCGCTCACGAAGACGACCCCGTGGCAGTCGTCGAGCAGTCGGCGCACTCCGGCGAGCACCGGTTCCACCCGGTCGAAGGGAACGACGCACACCACCATCGTCAAGCTGTTCCGATCGTTGAACAGCAAGCGGCCCTCGTGCTCGCCGTGATGGCCGAAGCCACTCACGCCGCGGATCGTCGTGAATCCCGTGGCACCGGCATCGAGGAGGAGGTCGCGAATGGTGGGCAGGTGCTCGCCGTCGACGACGATCTCGATCCGCGCCATCGGGGTCAGACCGCCCCAATGACGGTCGGACGCCGACCCCGTCACGGCGTCGTCCTCTGAGTCGGATCGGTCCATGTCAGCCTCCTCGTCCCGTCGCTGGGAACAGATCCTGTCTCGCCATCGTCGTCACCGTACCGACCGGGCGTGGGTGCGTCAGCCAGGTACCCGCTGCGGTGCGGATCGACCACGGCTCGTGGGGAAGTGACCGAGCGGCGAGCCGGATCCACGAACCCGTGACGAGGTTCTGGAGGATTCGATGTCGGGCGATGATCCGCTCGATGGTCTCCAGGTCGGCCTGGACGACGGCCAGGAGTCGGAGTGGCTGGTGGTGTCGTCGCCCGTCGACGTGGGTGCTCTGCAGCGGAAGACCGACCCGCAGGTCACCACCGTCTCCGGACACGACACCGATCCGACCCACCGGATTGTGGATGAGTTTGTCTCCGGCCCCGAACACCTCGGGGTCGACCGTCGAGAAGTAGTACTGCGACGTGATCCAATGGGCGACGATCAACGGGGCGGTCATGATCGTCTCGAGGACCGCACCGTCCGGATCCGTCGACGAGTCGTACTCGTGCAAGAACGCCCGGCCGTCGAGGTCGAGGCCGGACGTCGACGATCGCGGCGCGATGACGAACGCAGCTGCTCCGGCGAGGCCCCACTCCGGTCGGATCTCGGCCCAGTCGGCACCCCGG
>JBMUCX010000011.1:0-41865 GCA_049458915.1 Ilumatobacteraceae bacterium | reverse complement strand
CGGCCGACCAGCGACTCCTGTCCCCGGTCGTCCGTCGGCTCGTCAACGAGCACGGGATCGATCCGGCCACGATCGACGGCACCGGTCCGGGGGGCCGCATCACCCGGGAGGACGTGCTCGACCACCTCGACGCTCGGCCCGCACCTTCTGCCCCCGTCGTCGCCTCTCCGACGGCACCTGCTCCCGCCGCTCCCGCACCGGCTCCCGCCGTCGCGGCGCCGGCCGCTCCTGTGTCGGCCGCTCCCGCGCCGCCTGTTCCCACTCCTGCTGCTCGCCCCGTCGTCGCCACGGGTGAGCGAGCGACCCGGGTGCCGCTGTCCAAGATCCGACGTCTGACGGGTGATCACATGATCGCCAGCAAGGCGACGTCTCCCCATGCCTTCAGCGTGGTCGAGGTCGACTTCGCCAACGTCGACAACGCCCGCTCGGCCGCCCGCGCCGAGTTCCAGGCATCGGAAGGGTTCGGTCTGACCTACCTCCCGTTCGTCGTCCGTGCGATCGTCGACGGATTGGCCGAGTTCCCGCATCTCAACGCCAGCCTCGACGGTGACGATCTCGTCGTGCACGGCTTCGTCGATCTCGGCATCGCCGTCGATCTCGATCACGAGGGACTGCTCGCTCCGGTGGTC
Organism: Ilumatobacteraceae bacterium; assembly: GCA_049458915.1. Lineage (GTDB taxonomy): Bacteria > Actinomycetota > Acidimicrobiia > Acidimicrobiales > Ilumatobacteraceae > Ilumatobacter. The sequence continues at coordinate 41,236 of JBMUCX010000011.1, read as the reverse complement.
CGCAGCGCCGAGACCAAGCGGCTCCGCGCCATCGCACGGGAGATCCGCGATCTCGCCGATCGGGCGCGAGCTCGCCGACTCAGCCCCGACGAGATCTCCGGCGGGACCTTCACGATCTCGAACAACGGCTCGGCCGGCTCGGTCCTCACCATGCCGATCATCAATCAGCCGCAGGTCGCCATCGTCTCGACCGACGCGATCGTTCGTCGTCCCGTCGTCGCCCGAACCACGGACGGCTCGGAGGCGATCGTCGTTCATCCGGTGGGCAATCTGGCGATGAGCTGGGACCACCGAGCATTCGACGGTGCCTATGCAGCCGGCTTCCTGTCCCGGGTGAAAGAGATCCTCGAGACCCGCAACTGGAACGGCGAGCTCTGACCCGGACCGTCGACATGGAGAGCGTCGCGACGAACCGTGCCCCGCTCAGGGTCCGGTGGTTGGGGCGAGTCCCGTACGGTGAAGCGCTCGTGCTCCAGACGGCGCTGTTCGACCACGGACACGACGATCACCTGCTCCTCCTCGAACACGACCACGTCTTCACCCACGGGCCGAATGCCGATTTGGCCACGAACCTCCGGTGCGATCCGGCCGATGTCGGAGCCGAACTCGTCGCGGTCCGTCGCGGAGGCGACATCACCTATCACGGCCCCGGCCAGCTCGTCGGATACCCCATCCTGACGGTCCCGAACGCCAAGGGCTCGATCGACCATGTCCGGTGGGTCGAGCAGGTCCTCATCGACGTGCTGGCAGATCTCGGACTCGCCGGTGCCGGACGGCTCCCGGGCTACCCGGGGGTCTGGGTCGATGCCAGTGGGAGTGAGCCACGCAAGATCGCGGCGATCGGCGTGCGACTCGCTCGTGGTCGGACGATGCACGGCTTCGCCCTGAACGTCGAGACCGACCTCACCTACATGCGCGACCACATCGTCGCGTGCGGCATCGCCGATCGACCGGTGACCTCCTTGCAGGAGGAAGGGGTCGAGGCGTCGATGGCGACCGTCGTCGACCTGGTGGTCGATCGAGTGGCGGGTCGCGGACCGGATCGTCGGCCCGTCGATCGGCAGGACGTCGCGTGGCGGCACCGTCCCGAGGACTTGTCGCCGTTCTCGAGCGGCCACGGGCCGGGGCAACCGGTTCGGCCACGTTCGCACGCTCGCCTCGACCAGGCCGGGGTCACCGATGGCCTGTCGATCGAGTCGCGAAAGCCCGATTGGCTGCGCCCGGTCGTACGGCTCGGTCCGGAGGTGCTCGCGGTCAAGCGAACGGTCCGCGATCTCGGACTCGTGACGGTCTGCGAGGATGCCGGCTGCCCGAATCTCTCGGAGTGTTGGGCGGAGGGTACGGCCACGTTCATGGTGTTGGGGGAGCGGTGCACGCGGGCGTGCGGTTTCTGCCTCGTCGACACCCGGCGCCCGCTCGGTCCCGATGCCGACGAGCCAGCGCTGGTCGCCGAAGCCGTCGACCGGATGGCGATCGAACACGCCGTCCTCACCATGGTGGCCCGGGACGACCTCGACGACGGAGGGATGGCACACGTGGCGGCCTGCGTCGTGGCGATTCGTGCACGTCGCCCCGGGACGAGGGTCGAGACGCTCGTCTCGGACGCGAAAGGTCGGTTCGACTCGTTCGATCCCCTGTTCGACGCCGGCGTCGACGTGTTCGCCCACAATCTGGAAACGGTTGCTCGGCTCCAGCGGGCCGTGCGTCCCTCGGCCGGTTATGCGCGGAGCCTCGGTGTGCTCTCGAACGCCCGGTCGGTGGCCGATCGGACCGGACGAGGTCCGATCGTGAAATCGGGCATCATGGTCGGTCTCGGCGAGACCGACGACGAGGTCGTCGGGGCACTCGCCGATCTCGCCGGCATCGGGTGCGACATCGTGACGATCGGACAGTACCTCCGACCGACGAGTCATCACCTGCCGGTCGCTCGGTGGGTCGAACCCGACGAGTTCACTCGGTGGAAGGCGCTCGGCGAGTCGATGGGCATCGCTCACGTGGAGGCGGGGCCGCTCACGAGGTCGAGCCATCACGCCCGGAGGGCTGCGGAGCGGGTCCAGCCGGATCGGGTGACGCCGGTCAGCATCGGCACCGGATCGTCCCGCACCGATTGACCGAGACGCTCGGTCAGTTCTCGAGCGACCGGCAGACGTCGGCGGCCTCGTGCAGATGCGCCGACCAGTCGTCCAATGACTCGGGCTCGTCGACCGGGAGGATGACGAACTTGCTCGCGCCGACTCCGACGAAGCGACGGACGAGCGTTGCGAGTTCGTCCCACGACGTCGGAACGATGTCCAACGGGTCGACGTCGGGCCTGCGGGCCGCCAGTTGGGCGAGCATCGGCCCGGGCACCTCACCGAGTGAGTACGGGATGAGCACGCCGTAGTGGTCGTCGTCGATCGAGCGCCCGTGCCGGGCACACGTCGCTTCGACGACCGCCCGGCCCTGCTCGACGTCCGCCGGCGTCACGAACGACGGCAACCATCCGTCGGCGAGCCGGCCGACGCGCGCCAGTTCCGACGGGGCGACCCCGCCGAGCCACACGTCGAGCCGATCGGGTGACGGCCGCACCGTGAGTCCGTCGTAGTGGAAGCGGGCACCGTGATGAACGACCGGATCACCCGACCAGCACTGCCGCATCACCGACAGCGCCTCGTCGAACCATGCCGCCCGCTCCTCGCGAGCGACGCCGAATGCCTGCTGCTCGAGGGGATGGACCTGGCCGAGGCCGAAGGCGGGGAGGAGACGGCCTTCCGACATGGTCGCCAGGGTCGCGAGCGATTTGGCGAGCACCACGGGGTTACGACCCGGCAGCACCATCACCGACATCCCGATCTTCAGCCGTCGGGTCCGGCCTGCGGCGTAGGCCATGGCGACGAGAGGATCGGGCGCAGGCCCACCGATCCGCTCCGAGACCCACAGGCTGTCGAACCGGAGTTGCTCCAGGAGGTCGACGACCGGACCGAAACGTTCGTCGTGCAGGGTGGTTCGCGTTCCGAGACCGAAACCGATCCGCACCTTGATCGGCGCCGTCACGGGCACCGACTCGTCAGGTGCCGTCGGGCCTCGGTGTCGTCGGCAGTACGGTGCGCCACCGGACGATCTTGTCAGACGGCCCGGTCCGGTCGGGACTCAGAGCGCCCGCTGAAGTGACCGGCGACCCGATCGGACCCAGCTCGTCGAGAAGCCGACGCCGATCACGCCGAAGACCACCATGTGCTGCGGCAGGACTCCGGCCCGTTCCACGGCCACCGCCACCGCCACGCCGATCGAACTGACCGCGATCGCCAATCGGATCGTCGCTCTCCACTCGTTCCGCCTCGTCTCCATGCCCCCGGTTTACCCCGAACGAATCGGTCGATGTCAGGGATTTTCGAAGTTGCGCGACAACGACGCGCGATCCGACACGCAACGGTCACATGTGTCACGGATCCGCGCGCGAGGCGGGACGTTACGCTCGGCCCGTGACCGCCGCCCGTGACGTCCTGCGCCATACCAGCGTTCGGCGATATCTGGCATCGACGGCGTTCGCAGCCGTCGGCCTCAACGTCTTCGTGACGGTGCTGTTCAAGCAGGTGTTCGATCTCACCGGTGACGCGCTCGACATCGGGTTCCTCGGCCTCGCACAGTTCGTGCCGGCGGTCCTGCTCGTTCTGGTGTCCGGCTGGGTCGCCGACCGGTACGACCGTCGGCGGGTCAGCGGTCTCTTCCTCGGCGGGCGAGTGGTGTGCGTGCTCCTGCTCGTGATGTACTCGGCGACCGATCCCCGGGCGGTGTGGCCGTTCTTCCTGATCGCATTCGGGTTCGGTGCCGTCGACGCCATGCTCGTGCCGTCGCGACGATCGATCGCCCCGCTGGTCGCACCGGCCGAGGAGTTCCCGAGTGTCGTCGCGCTGTGGACGGCGACGTTCACGGCGTCGTCGATCCTCGGGCCGGTGCTCGGTGGGTTCCTGTACACGCTCGGCGCCGAGTACGCCTATGGCGTGTCGGCGCTGTTCCAGCTGGCGGCGATCGTTCCGATCCTACGGATCGTGTACGTCAGGGAGCAGGAGGTGAACACCGATCGGCCGAGCATCGCAGCGGCGCTGGAAGGGCTGCGCTTCGTCCGCCGCACACCGATCGTGTTCGCAGCGATCTCCCTCGACCTCTTCGCCGTGTTGTTCGGCGGAGCGATCGCTCTCATCCCGGCCGTCGCCGAGGAGCGACTCGGCGTGGGCGACATCGCGTACGGCTGGCTTCGCGCTGCGCCGGGCATCGGAGCAGCGGGCATGGCGCTCGTGCTCGCCGTCCGGCCGGTGCAGCGGAGAGTGGGCTCGACCCTGCTCGTCACGGTCGCCGTGTTCGGCGCCGGCACCGTCGTGTTCGGTCTCACGACGTCGTACACGATCGCGTTCATCTCGCTCGTCGTCGTCGCCGCAGCCGACATGGTGTCGATGTACATCCGAGGATCGCTCGTGCCGCTCGCGACGCCGGACGACCAACTCGGCCGGGTCAATGCGGTGGAGGGGGTCTTCATCGGCGCGTCGAACGAACTGGGGGCGTTCGAGAGCGGTGTCGCCGCCCGGGGGTTCGGACTCTCGTGGGCGATCGCCGGCGGTGGGGTGATCACGATCGCGATCGCCGGGCTGTTCGCCCTGTGGTTCCCGAGCCTTCGTCGGATCGACACGTTCGACGAGGTGCGACCGCCGGACCGGGCGCCGGTCAGCCCAGCCAGCGGCTGATCCGGACGAACGGGCGGAGCCGACGCGCCAGTGCGAACGAGCGCTCGGTCCCGATCCGGCCGATGCCCGCCGAGAACGTCGGATCCACGTGGACGAGGTCGGCGAGTTCGTCGAGGCGCACACCGAAACGGATCGCCATGGCGAGTTCGTGGATCATCTCACCGGCTCGCGGAGCGAGGGCGTGGGCACCGACGATCCGGTCCTTCACGGCCACGACCGAGATCATGCCGACGGTGGCGCCATCGGCGCGAGCCCGGTCGTCGTCGGCCAGGTCGTGACGGAGCACTCTGACCGACCGTCGCCCGTAGCGTTCTCGGGCGTCGCTCGCGGTGAGCCCGACGCCGGCGAGTTCCGGGTCGGTGAACGTGCACCACGGAACCAGCTGGGCGGGCACGCTCCGGCCGGGTAGGAACATGTCGCGGACGGCGGTGACGGCGTCGTGAGCGGCGCTGTGGGCGTAGGGCGGACGGCCGATCGCCGCGTCACCGACGACGTAGATGGTCGGGACGAGCGTGCGGTTCCGGCCGTCGACCTCGATGCCGCTCGACGTGACGGGCACCCCGAGTCGATCGAGTCCCAGGCCGTCGACGTTCGCGGTGCGCCCGGATGCGATCAGCAGGCCTGCAGCCGTGTGCTCGCCGTCGTCGGTCTCCACGATCACCCCGTCACCCCCGGGTCGCACCCCGGTCGCCGTCGTGGCGAGGCGGAGATCGACCCCTTCGGAACGGAGGACCTGTCCGAGGCGGTCGGCGAGCTCGGGCTCGTCGGTCGGCACGAGTCGGTGAGCTGCCTCGACCACCGTCGTCGGCACGCCGAGGCGGACCATCGCCTGTGCGAGTTCGGTCGCGATCGGGCCGCCGCCGATCATCACCAGCGACGCCGGTGGGCGCTCGAGTTCGAACAGGGTGTCGCTCGTGAGGTGCTCGATCTCGTGGAGACCCGGGAGTGGCGGGATCGTCGGCCGACTCCCGGTGCTGACGAGGACGAACCGGCAGGCGAGGTCGACCGTGCCGCTCCCGGTGTCGACGGTGACGGCCCTGGCCCCCGTGATCCGAGCGGAACCTTCGTACACGTCGACACCGAGGGACCGCAGGAGCGCAGCATTCGTGCCGGTCCCGGCGACCGCCTCGCGGACCGAGGCGAGCCGGGACCAGACGGCTGCCAGATCGACCTCGGCCGAGGGCACGCTGATCCCGAACCGGCCGGCGTCGTGGACCGCGCGGGCGGCCCGAGCGCTCGCTGCCAGTGTCTTGGACGGCACGCTGCCGCTCCACAGGCGACTCCCACCGATCCTCGACCGCTCGACGGCGGCGACCCGGAGGCCGAGATGTTCAGAAGCGAAACGACTTGCGGCCGACCCGCCGGCACCGAGTCCGATGACCACGAGGTCGTATCCACTCACGTTCGTCACGGTAGACGGTTCCGACCGGGACCTCGGAGTTCGTGCCGATGACGAGTCGGAGTGGTTGACTGTCGGGGCGCGCACCGAGGAGGTCGAATCGCATGCACCGCCACTCCGAACCGTCCGTCCGTCGCCCGTCCGTCCGTCGCCCGTCCGTCCGTCGCCCGTCCGTCCGTCGCGCCGTCGCGCCGATCCTCCCGGATGCTCCGTTCGCCGACCCGTCGAGCGGCCGATGACACCGAGACCGCTGCACCGTGCGCTGGCCGCGGCGTCCGTGCTCGTGCTCTCGTCGACGCTCGGGTGTGTCGGCAGCGAAGTCGCCGCACCGCGCCCACCTGCCCAAGGAGGCACGGTGCCGCTCGGCGCACTCCCCGGTCAGCCGAGTTCGATGACCCTTCCCTCGCTCCCGGCCGCTCCCACTACGACGGTCGAGCCGGTCGTCGAGCCGACGGTCGATGCGGTGTCGGCACCATTGGTCGACGACGTGACCGGGACGGCGGTCCTGCTGATCGGCGACACGGCACTCGCCGAGACGACGGCCCGCGCGACCGGGTCGATGTGCGAGGTGGTCACCGACAGCGGGTGGGATGTACAGGTCGAGGCCGAGCGAGGACGCCCGGTCGAGTTCGGTGGCACCGTCCTCGACGCACTGCTCGACTCCGCACCGGCGAGTGGCGACGACTGGGCCGTCGTCGGCGTGATGTTCGGACACCACCTGAGCGATGCCATGGTCGACGGACTCGACGACTCGGTCCCCGATCGCTTCGGCGAGGCCCTGGCGATGCTGGTCGATCGACTCGGCAACCGGCCCGTCATCGTGTTCACGATCGTCGAGATCGATCCCGAGCAGTCCGGGATCAACGACTCGATCAGGGCGGTCGCCGGAGAACGACCCAATGTCGTCGTGGTCGACTGGGCGGCATCGGTCGTCGACGATCCCACGCTGGTCGTCGAAGGAGGACCGGTGCCGTCCGATGCCGGAGCGAGCACGCTGGCCGAACTCACGGCCGACGTCCTCGGCGAGGTGGTGGATGCCGACCGGGGAGCGTGCCTCGAGTCGAGCTTCGTCGACGACTCGGCGATCGTCCTCTGACGGCGCTCGGCGCGGTCGTCAGCCTCGCATCCAGTCGAGCGACGGGAGGTTGCGGGCGACGCCGTAGACCGCGAGGACGGACAGCACGATCATCTGGCTCCGGGGGCCGAGCCGGAACCGTGTCGGTCGGCCTGCCGTCGTGGCCAACCATCCGGCCCAGGCGGCGATGATGGCCACGAGCACGATCGGGACGAAGACGTGGTGACGCAAGGCGGTGACGAGATCGCCCCGGAGCAGGTGGTGCGTGGCTCGGGTCAGACCACAGGCGGGGCACCACCAACCGGTCAGGTTCCGGATCGGGCACGGCAGGTACGGTCCGCCGTCGGCCGGATCGTCGATGGCCGTGTACACGGCGGCCGCCCCCAGACAGCACCCGACCAGAACCGGAGCGACCACGGCGCGACTCCGCCAACCGGCCGCCGACGGGCGATCGGACTCCGTGGGCGTCACGTTCGGTGACCGTAGCCTGATCAGGTGCTGCAGGCACAGGCGCTCTCCGTGGAAGTGGGTGGCCGTCTCGTCGTCGAGTCGGCCACCTTCACCGTCATGCCCCGGGACAAGGTCGGGATCGTCGGACGGAACGGCGCCGGCAAGACCTCGCTGTTCAAGGTCCTCGGTGGAGCGGCCGAGGCGACCGCCGGCAAGGTCGTCCGTAAGGGAGGCTTCGGTTACCTGCCGCAGGATCCCCGCATCGACGGCGACCGTCAGCACCACCCGGCGATCCGTCACGTCCTGTCCGGTCGGGGCATCGACGACGAGATCGTCCGGATCGAGAAGCTCCGGATCGCGATGGAGGAGGCCCCGACCGAGCAGAACGTCGAGCGGTACAGCCGGGCCGAGGAACGGTTCCGCATCGACGGCGGTTACTCCGCCGAGAGCGAGGCACGCTCGATCGCTGCCGGTCTCGGCATCGGTCAGGATCGCATCGAGCTGCCGATCGGGGTGCTGTCGGGTGGTGAGCGGCGGCGGGTCGAGTTGGCGCGGATCCTGTTCGCCGGGAGTGACGTGCTCTGCCTCGACGAACCGACGAACCACCTCGACGTCGATGCGAAGACCTGGCTGATGGGGTTCCTCCGGCAGTACCGGGGGGCGCTGCTGGTGATCAGCCACGATCTCGACCTGCTCGACGAGGCGATCACCCGAGTTCTCCACCTCGACCGACCGGCCGAGTCGTCGACCGGCCACGTCGTCGAGTACCGGGGCACCTACAGCCAATACGTCGCCGCTCGTGCCGAGGACGAACGACGACTCACGAAACTCGCCGCGGAGCAGGAGCGCGAGATCGCCCGGATGCAGAAGTTCGTCGACCGGTTCGGGGCCAAGGCGACGAAGGCGGCGCAGGCGCACAACGTCGAAAAGCGCATCTCCCGCCTCGCCGCCGAAAAAGTCGATGCTCCGCAGCAGGCCAAGCAGCGCGCCGTACGGTTCCCCGACCCTCCGCCGTGTGGCGAGACGGTCATCAAGGCATCGGGACTGTGCAAGGGGTACGGCGGACCGCCGGTGTTCGAAGACGTCGGCTTCGATCTCGGGCGAGGGGAGCGCCTGCTCGTCCTCGGGCTCAACGGTGCCGGGAAGACGAGCCTCCTGAGGATCCTGGCGGGGGAGACCACCGCCGATCTGGGGCACTTCGACTTCGGTCATCGGGTCCATGCCGGTTACTACGCCCAGGAGCACGAACGACTCGACCCGCATGCGTCGCTGCTCGACAACATCCGCCGGGACGTGCCGGCCGGGGTGTCGCTGACCGAGACCGAACTCCGAGGGTTGCTCGGCATGTTCGGGCTGTCGGGGGACAAGGTGTTCCAGGAGGCAGGGACCCTGTCAGGTGGTGAGAAGACCAAGCTGGCCCTCGCGATGCTGATGGTCGGCCGCAACAATCTGTTGCTCCTCGACGAGCCGACGAACAACCTCGATCCGCCGTCGCGCGATGCCGTCGCCGAGGCGTTGACCGCTTGGCCCGGTGCGGTGATCCTCGTGAGTCACGACTCCGACTTCGTCCTCGATCTCGCACCGACGAAGGTGCTGCTGATGCCCGACGGCGACGTCGACTACTTCGGCGAGGAGTGGCTCGACCTCGTCGGGCTCTCCTGACCGTCGGGCGTCAGGCCGGTCAGTGCGGCGAGCGGAGCCGTGCCCACGAGGGTGAGCGACCAGATCGCCCTGCTGACGCCGATGTAGACGAGCTGCGCGTCGGGTTCGTCCTCGGGTGCGACGAGGATCACGGCCGTCGCTTCGAGTCCCTTGGTCCGGTGGATCGTCTGGCAGATCACCACGCCCTCGTCGCGGTCCTCCCACGACCCGAAGGCGACCGTTTCATCGGATGCTCCGAGGACGGTGTCGCGGAGCTCCCGTGTCGAGGTGAGCACCAGGATCTCGCTGTGAGGCACCCCGTGGTCGGTGACGAGCTCTCGAACCCGGCGCCTGACCGATTTGACCGTCTCGCGCGGTCCGCTCGGCAGGAGTACGGTCTCCAGTCCTGCGGGTGCCGACGGGAGTGGGCTCGGCCCGCCGAGGTGCTCGATCACCGCCGCGACGTGCCGACACGAGCGAAGGTTCGTCTCGAGGGGAAGGGTGACCACGCCGTCGGGGCGGCGCCACCTGTCGGGTGAGACGTAGATCATCTGCGCCTCGTCGACGGTCATCAGGATGCGGCGGGGTCCGGCGGGGTCGAGCAGCGTTTCCAACGAGTCGAACCACTGCGGACGGAGGTCCTGGGCTTCGTCGACGATGAAGGTGTCGAATCGCTGCTCCACGGCGTCGAGGTGTTCGGCGAGGATCGCCGTCGGAACGTGGTCCCAATACTCCTGGCCGGCGCCCGGCGGCACGGCGAAGTCGTGGCCGGGGAGGAGATGATCCATCAGGAGGGAGTGATAGGTGGCGACGATCAGGTCGTGGCCGTCCAGGGCTGCTGCCAACTGGTTGGCGATCGGCCGGTTGAAGCAGATGACCGCCGTTCGGTCGCCGCGCCGGGCGGCTCGTCGGGCCCAGTCGAGGACGAGCCAGGTCTTGCCGGTCCCGGGGCCACCGGTCACGACGACCCGGTCGTGGTCACCGAGCGCACGGAGCGCGTCGAGTCGCTCGGTGGTCGCCTCGTCGAGGAGTCGGAGCGCGGCCGGGCTCGCCCGACCCGTCCCGCCGTCGAGGACGACCGTGGGTTTCAGTGCGGTGAGGAACCGCTCGAAGCGCTCGACGGGCACCGGGTCGTGCTCGCGAAGGATCGCTTCGAACGCTGGTCCGGGATCGTCGAGCACGGTGCCGTCGAGGATCCGCTCGCGGGGCAGTGCCGTCCCGAGTCCCTCGGGTGGAACGTTCCGGACGTGAGGGAGACCGACCGTGTCGACGATGAAGAGGTCGGTGAGGTCGATGCCCATGGTCCTGAGTCGGCGCACGAGCCCGTGCTTGGCCCGGATGATCTGCTCGTCCGGTGGCGGCCGGAGACGATTCCCGTAGCTGGTCCACACGCCGTCCGTGACGGCGACGGGACCACCCTTGACTTCGACGAGGACCACACCACGGCCGGGATGCGCCACGACGACGTCGATCTCGATGTCGTGCTTCGGTGTCTTGACCCGGACGTTGGGGACGACGATCCATTGGTCGTCGAGGGCTTCGACCAGCGAATGCACGACCGACCGCTCGGCCGGATCGTCGATCTCGCGGAGCTCGAGATCGGCCGGGAGCAGGCGTGCCATGCCGTGGATTCTGGCCGATCCGGCTGCTGCGCCCGGGGACCGGAGAACTCTGTGACACCCCCATGTCACCATGGTCGATGTCGGGGCGCACGCTGAATCCGCCCCCGCCGCATCTTGACAATCGAGCGCTCGAGCACCACGGGACCCATCACGTGCGGTCCAGTCACGTTCGGTCCGCCTCTGCGATCCGCAGAAACCCGTACACCCATAACTCCCCGTCCACCATCGACCCGAGGAGGTCCCATGCACCCGTTCCGTCACATCGATCCGGACCAGTTCAGTGTTTGGCTGTCCCAGTTGGAACTCGAGTGCCGCCGGCTGCTCTCGCACAGTGGCCGTCCCCTCGCCGATCATGACGACATCGTGTCGATCGTGGTGTCGCACGCCTGGGAGAAGGGCACCTGCCTGATGGACGCCTACCCGTCGGCGACCCTGTACGCGAGAGTCCGCGTCCCGCATGCCGCCGAGAGCTTCTACCGGACGAATCGCGCTCAGCGTGGTGAAGGGGCGCGTCTGCACCGCTCGGCCGACGGCGATGTCGCTGCCGGCCGGACGGTCGTCTCGATCGATGCGACCCCCTCGCTCGGCAGTACAGCGGTGGCCATCGACGGGCCCGAGGACCAGGTCGTCGACACGATCGAGGACGTGCTCCGGGCGCTCGTCGGGGTCGTTCCCGACGAGGACATCGTGGCGTACGTCCTGGTCCACGCCCACGGTTGGACCGTGGTCGACGTGGCAGGTCGGGCCGGGATCGCCCGGGAGACGGCCTGTCGGCGGATCGGTCGGGTCCGTCGCGCGATCGAGCGGTACATCACCGGGTTCACGCCGCCGGTCTGACCGGCGGCGGCCGTCACCGGGACGGCTCGTCGGTGTCGGGCGCCGGGTCGTCGGGACCGTGGGAGTGGTGGATCGCCCGGCCGATCATGTGGCTGCCGACGGGCCCGGCGATCAACTGGAGCACGATCACCAGCGCCACGCCGATCGCCGCCGCCGTCGTGCCGATCTCCAGCCCCGTGCCGATGCCGACGAGCAGGAGGCCGAGCGTCGGTCCCTTCGACGCCGCGTGGAGCCGTTCGGTGGCGGTGTCGAACCTGACCACCCCGACCGCTCCGATCAGGACGAACAACGCCCCGAGCACGAGGGCGACCCCGCCCACGACGCTCATCGGCTGCCCCGCTGCTCGATGTACCGGGCCATCACGCCGGTCGCCACGAAACTGAGGAGGGCGACCACGAGCACGGTGTCGATGCCGATGTTGCTCCCGCTGTCGGCCGCTGCGAGGAGCGCTCCACACATCGCCGTGACGAGCAGACCGTCCGCTGCGACCACCCGATCGGCGACGGTCGGTCCGAGGATCAGTCGGACCACCATGAGCACGGCAGCGACACCGAGCAGCGCCATCGCCAACGAGATCATCGGACATACTCCTCGTCCAGTGTCGAGCGGGCCGCCGCCGACCCGAATGCTGCGATCGCCAGTTCCTCGGTCCGCCGGACGCCGGCCCTGATCTCGTCGGGTTCGTGCAGGTGCAGGACACCGACGACGAGCTTCGGGGGGTCGACCGATGCGCCCAGTGTGACCGTCCCGGGCGTCATCGTGATCACGTTGCTCACCGCCATCGTGATGATCGGCGACGACGATCGCAGTGGCACTTCGACCGTACCGGTGCGGATCGTGTTGGTGGGCGTCACGATCTCCCAGGCGAGGAACACGTTGCTCTTGACCAACTGCCACAGCACGTGGGCGATGAACCTGACGAGAGCGATCGGAGCGACCCGCACCGATTCGGTGGCGGTGTCGGCGTCGATGCGTCGTGTCGCGACGATCACCACGCCGGCGAGCAGGGCGCCGCTGGCGACGTTGGCCACGCTGAGGTCGGCCCAGAGCAGCACCCAGAGCATCACCAGCCAGGTGGCGAGACCGAGATGGCGGAGGTGATGTCGACTCACGGTTGCTGTGCTCCTGTGGCCGGGTCGTCACGATCGAGGACGGCCTCGATGTAGGTGTCTCGCTCGAGGAGGTCGGTCGCCGCCCGCTCGGACACGTCGTACAGCGGTCCGGCCGCGACGCTGACGGCGATCGATGCCAGGGCGAGTGCTGCGGTCGGGGCGAGCATGAGCACCGGTGCCCCGAGACGTCGGTCGGTGACCGGTGCGTCGACCGGTCGTTCCTCGGCCCCCCCCCAGAACACCCCGGCCCAGATCTTCGTCATCGAGAACAGCGTGAACAAGCCGACCGCCAGGCTGGCCGCCACCGGAATCCATGCCGATGCGGCGAGGCCGGCATCGACGAGTGCGAACTTCGCGAGGAAGCCCGAGAACGGCGGCAGTCCGGCGAGGCTGAGGGCCGGGACGGCGAACAGGATCGCGATCACCGGAGCGTCGCGCACGAGTCCGCCGACTTCGGACAGCCGACTCGACCCCGCTCGACGGCTCACCAGGCCGGCCACGAGGAACAGGGCCGTCTTCACGATGATGTGGTGCACGATGTAGAAGACGGCGCCGGCGAGTCCGGCGACGGTGGCGAGTCCCAGCCCGAAGATCATGTAGCCGATCTGACTGATGATGTGGAACGCCAAGATCCGCTTCATGTCGTCCTGCGCGATCGCGCCGAGGACCCCGACGACCATCGTCAGGACGGCCACGACGACGAGCACCGTTCCCATCCACTCGGTGAGGCCGAACAGCAGGGTCTGCGACCGGATGATCGCATAGACGCCGACCTTGGTCAGCAGGCCCGCGAAGATCGCCGTGACCGGGCCCGGAGCCGTCGGGTAGCTGTCGGGCAGCCAGAAGAACAACGGGAACAGACCCGCCTTGATACCGAACACGATCAGCAACCCGATCGAGAACGCCGCTCGGAGTTCCGGGTCGACGTCGTCGAGTCGGACGGCGAGGTCGGCCATGTTGATCGTGCCGGTGCTCGCGTAGAGCAGGGCGAGCAGCGTGATGAACAGTGTGGACGCCACGAGGCTGATCACCACGTAGCTCATCCCCGATCGGACCTGATCCGGTCGACCACCGAGTGTGATCAGCACGTAACTCGCCGACAGCATCATCTCGAATGCGACGAACAGGTTGAACAGGTCGGCCGTGACGAAGCTCGCGGCCACGCCGGCGGCGAGCACGAGGTACAGCGGGTGGAACGACGGCTCCCGGCGTTCGGCGGCGGACTCGCCGATCGCGAAGACGGCCACGACCAGGAGGACGAGCGCCGACACGACGAGCATCAGCGCCGACAAGCGGTCCACGACGAGTGTGATGCCGAGCGGCGCCGGCCATCCGCCGGAGCGGTGGACGAGGATTCCGCGGTCCTCGGCGCCGACCAACAGGGCGATGCTCACGCCGAGCACGGCGGTCATCGCAGCCGTGGCGACGAGTCGTTGCAGGGTCCGGAACCGACCCAGGAGCACACACGCCGCCGCCGCGGCCAACGGGATGACGACCGGAAGCGGGACGAGCGCGTTCATCGAACGGTCCTGTCGTCGGACGAGTGAGCCCCCGTCGCGTCGGCATCGGGATCGACCGGCAGTTCGCCCTCGGCCCCGTCGATGCCCCGGCGGGCGATGATCCGGTCCTCGACGTCGTCCTCGACCCGATCGTCGGCCGTCAGCTGCCAGCTCCGGTAGCCGAGCGCGAGCAGGAATGCCGTCACGCCGAAGGTGATGACGATCGCCGTCAGCGCCAGCGCCTGTGGGAGCGGGTCGGCGTAGCCGGCCAGGTCGTCTCCGCCGGCGCCGATGATCGGCGCCGAGCCGCCTCGGCCGGACGTGATGAGCAGGAGGTTGGCGCCGTGCCCGAGCAAGCCGATCCCGATGATGATCCGGGACAGCCGTCGCTGCATCAGCAGCCATGCTCCACACCCGAACAACACGGCGGTCACGGTGGCCATGAGGAGGCTCATCGCGAGAGATCTCCGATCGGGCCGGCGACCTCCCGGTCGACCTCCGAGCCGCCGCCGAACGCGTCGTAGGCCATCAGGACGAGACCGACGACGACGAAGAACACTCCGACGTCGAACGGCAGGGCCGACGTCGCCTTGATCGTTCCCAGGAGCGGCAGGTCGACCTCGAATGCTGCGTGTTCGAGCACGTCGTTGGCGGTGAGGAGCGGGACGATCGCGGTTCCGACGGCGAGCGCCAAGCCGCCTCCCAGCACGGTCGTCGGGGCGACCGGGACCGTTCGTCTGACTGCGTCGGATCCGCCGGCGACGTATCGGAGGCTGATCGCCGCACCTGCGGTGAGCCCTCCGACGAAGCCTCCGCCGGGCTGGTTGTGTCCGGCGAAGAGGAAGTAGACGGCAAGCACCCCGATGCTGCCGAAGAGCAGGCGGGAGAACAGGTCGAGGATCGGGAGTCGCTCGAGGGGGAACACCTCGGCCGCCCTCCCGGTGCGCCCCACCGCCTTGGCGAGCGCCACGACGCCGAGTCCGGCGACGAGCAGGACGGTGATCTCGCCGAGGGTGTCGAGACCGCGGAAGTCGACCAGGATCACGTTGACGACGTTGCTGCCCTTCCCGTCGGGCACGGAACGGCGCAACATCTCGTCGGAGATCTGAGCACCGGCGACGTCGTCACGGGCGGCGCCGGCCGAGATCGCCAGCACGAACGCCGAGAGTCCGACGGCGATCGAGACGGCGAGGCGGACCGGAGCGACGATCCCGGAGGACGGTCCCGAGATGCGGCGCGGTAGGTACCGCAGTACGAGCACGAACAGCACGGTCGCGAGGGTCTCGATCGCGAACTGCGTGAGTGCGAGATCGGGAGCGCCTTCGATCACGTAGAGGACCGACATCGCGTATCCGACGGCGCCGAGCATCAGAGCAGCAGCGATCCGACGACGGACGACCGTCGATCCGATCGCAGCGATCGCGATGACGATCGCGATCGGTAGGTGTGCCCAGCGGGTCGTGAACTCGGGGAGTCCGTCGACGCCGGCAACCGCCGGAGCCGTGGTCGCGACGGTCGCCAACCCGAGGATCACCATCAGGTAGATCGGGAGTGAACCGTTCTGGACGATCCGTGTCAGACGCTTGGCCATCTTGGACGTACCGGTCACGATCGCCCAGAAGGTCCGGTCGGCGTCGGGGAACGGTTCGACCCATCGGTGCACGCCACGCTGGACGTCGGCGAAGCGCCGCCGAACCATGGTGAGCGCCAGGCCGAGGCCGATGATCACGACGGACAGGACGAGGGCCGTGTTGAAGCCGGCCCAGAGCACGACCGACTTCGGTGAGGCGCCACGATGGAGAGTCGTCGTCGCCGCCCGGACCAGGGAGTCGACGATCCGCGGACCGATGCCGGTCGCCACGGTGGCGACGGTCAGCACGACGGCGGGGGCGATGAACGGCAGCGACGGAGCAGCCGCCGTACGACTGTCGGGCGCTCCCGCCGGTGCGGCACCACGAGCTGCGAATGCACGGCCGGTCACGCCGAGGATGCCGAGCACGAATCGTGCCGAGTAGGCGAAGGTCAGGATCGACCCGACCACGAGCACCGCGACGAGCACACCGGCGCCGGCGAACTCGCCGTGCAGAGCGGCGTCGAGGGCCTTTTCCTTCGCGATGAATCCGACCACCGGTGGCACACCGGCCATCGAAGCGGCCGAGACCGCACCGACGACGGTCACCGCCCGCCAGCCAGGTCCCCATCCGGTGATGCATCGGATGTCGCGGGTCCCGGCCTGATGGTCGATGATTCCGACCACCATGAACAGTGCGGCCTTGAACGCACCGTGGGCGAGCAGCAGCACGATGCCCGCCTGGGCCAGGTCGTACACGCCCATCCCGAACAGCAGCATCATGAACCCGAGTTGGCTGACGGTGCCGAAGGCCAGCAGCAACTTGAGGTCGTACTGGCGCAGAGCACGCCAGCCGCCGACGATCATCGTGATCGACGAGACGACGAGCACGAGTGGTCGCCAGATCCCGACGTCGGCGAGTGCCGGAGCCAGTCGGGCGACGAGGTACACGCCGGCTTTGACCATCGTGGCGGCGTGGAGGTAGGTGCTGATCGGCGTCGGCGCGACCATCGCTCCGGGCAGCCAGCCGGCGAACGGGATCTGGGCGGACTTGGTGAACGCGCCGACGAGTACCAGCACTGCTCCGACGGAGATCCGGGTTCCGCCCATGCTGCCCGGATCGAGTTCGGAGAGCAGGTACGTCCCGCCCGCGCGACCGATGAGGACCAGACCGGCGAGCATGACGAGCCCTCCGGCACCGGTGATCAGGATCGCCGTGAGTGCCGCGTCGCGCGCTGCCGGGTTCCGGTCGTCGTTCCCGATGAGGAGGTAGGAGGTGACCGACGTCAGCTCCCAGAACACGAACAGGGCGAGCAGGTGATCGGACAGGACGACGCCCGACATCGCTCCGGCGAACAGGGTGAGCAGCCCGGCGAGGCGGGCGGTGCCCGGCTTCGGGTGGGAGAAGTAGCCGACGGCGTACGTGCACACGAGCAGACCGATTCCCGACACGAGCAGCACCATGACGGCGCCGAGGGCGTCGAGGCGGAGCTCGAGGGTCAAGCCGAGCTGGGGGATCCATCCCACCGACTCGCGGGTCGGTTCACCGTCGAGGACGTCGGAGACCCGGGTGAGCAGCCAGATCAGTGTGCCGAGAGGCGCTGCTGCCGCGACGGCGAATGCCCAGCGGCCGAGACGATCGCCGACCATGACGATCGCCGCCCCGAGCACGGCGTGGAGGAGGAGGACGGCGGTCACGAGGAGGGGGGCGTGGAGGGCATCGTGGATGTCATCGCCGACCCGTCTTCCCGGCACACCTCGATTGCACCGCCGAAACTACCGGCCGGCCTCCGACCGGGCAACACGTGCTCCGGACCCACCAGGGTGGAGCGCTCCACCGGGTTGCGTCAGTGGTCGGTCAGGGCGGAGACTGTCCCACCATGGCGTCGGAGTTCCCGAACATCCCCGAGTTGATCGACCGGAACCGCACCTATGCGGCCGACTTCCACGACGCCGATCTCCAGGTCCAACCGACCCGCCATCTCGCGGTCGTGGCCTGCATGGACTCCAGAATCGACACGTTCGCGGTGCTCGGACTCGGGAACGGCGAAGCGCACATCATCCGCAACGCCGGCGGGGTGATCACCGATGACGTCATCCGGTCGCTGTGCCTGTCGCAGCGCTTCCTCGGAACCCGGGAGATCGTCCTCGTGCACCACACCGACTGCGGGCTGCAGAAGGTCGACGAAGCGTCGTTCCGGGACGAGTTGGCCGCCGAAGTCGGGATGAAGCCGTGGTGGTCGCTCGAAGCGTTCACCGATCCGTACACCGACGTGCGTCAGTCGATGCACCGACTGCGGGCCACCCCGTTCATCCGGCACAAGGAACACATCGCCGGGTTCGTCTACGACGTGACGGACGGACTGCTGCACCCCGTCGAGGGCTGACGCTCGTCAGCGCAGGCCGACGGGCGTCGCTCGCTGGGCCGCTTCGAGTTCGACCTGTCGGAAGAAGTCGTTGCCCTTGTCGTCGACGACGATGAACGCCGGGAAGTCCCGGACCTCGATCTTCCAGACGGCCTCCATCCCCAGTTCGGGGTATTCGAGCACCTCGACGTGCGTGATGTTGTCGAGGGCGAGCCGCGCTGCCGGGCCGCCGATGGAGCCCAGGTAGAACCCGCCGTGCTGGTGACAGGCGTCGGTGACCTGCTGGCTGCGGTTGCCCTTCGCGAGCATCACCATCGACCCGCCGGCCGCCTGGAACTGTTCGACGTAGGCGTCCATCCGTCCCGCCGTGGTCGGTCCGAACGAACCCGATGCGTACCCCTCGGGAGTCTTGGCCGGCCCGGCGTAGTAGACGCAGTGGTCACGCAGGTACTCGGGCATCGGCTCACCGGCGTCGAGTCGCTCCTTGATCTTGGCGTGGGCGATGTCGCGGGCGACGACCATCGGCCCGGTGAGCATCACCCGGGTGCGGACGGGGTACTTCGAGAGTTCGGCCCGGATCTCGCTCATCGGGCGTGTGAGGTCGACGTGGACCACGTCGCTGTCGGCGAGGTCGTCGTGGGTGACGTCGGGCAGGAACCGGGCCGGATCGTGCTCGAGTTGCTCGAGGAACACTCCGTCGGCGGTGATCTTTCCGAGGGCCTGCCGGTCGGCCGAACACGACACCGCCATGGCGACCGGGCAACTCGCTCCGTGCCGTGGCAACCGCACGACTCGCACGTCGTGGCAGAAGTACTTGCCGCCGAACTGGGCGCCGATCCCGGTGCTCTGCGCCAACTGCAACAGTTTCGCCTCCAGTTCCAGGTCGCGGAAGCCGTGACCGAGTGCCGAACCCGAGGTCGGGAGTGTGTCGAGGTACCGGGTGGAGGCGAGCTTCGCCGTCTCGACGGCGAACTCCGCCGAGGTGCCGCCGATCACGACGGCGAGGTGGTACGGCGGGCACGCCGAGGTGCCGAGCGACTGCATCTTGGCGAACACCCAGGGCAGGAGCGTCGCTTCGTTGAGGAGCGCCTTGGTCTCCTGGAACAGGTAGCTCTTGTTGGCGCTGCCACCGCCCTTGGCCATGAACAAGAACTTGTAGGCGTGGTCGAGGCCAGGACCGTCGACCGCGCTGATCTTGATCTCCCCGGGCAGGTTCGTGCCCGTGTTGCGTTCGTCGTACATCGTGAGCGGTGCCATCTGGCTGTACCGCAGGTTGCTCGTGAGATAGGTGTCCTGGATCCCACGAGCGATCGCCCGTTCGTCACCGCCACCGGTGAAGACGAACTGCCCTTTCTTCCCCTTGACGATCGCCGTGCCGGTGTCCTGGCACATCGGCAGCACTCCGCCGGCGGAGATCGCGGCGTTCTTCAGCAGGTCCAGCGCGACGAACCGGTCGTTGTCGCTCGCC
This sequence comes from Ilumatobacteraceae bacterium, assembly GCA_049458915.1. Classification (GTDB taxonomy): domain Bacteria; phylum Actinomycetota; class Acidimicrobiia; order Acidimicrobiales; family Ilumatobacteraceae; genus Ilumatobacter. The sequence goes on along the minus strand of JBMUCX010000011.1, from coordinate 21,479 downwards.
TCCGGGTCGTCGAGGATGTCGCGCAACTGCTGCAGGTGACCCGGGCGGAGGAAGTGGGCGATCTCCCGCATCGCCTCGGCGGTGAGGAGGCGGATCGCCTCCGGTGACACCTCGAGGAACGTCCCCCGAGGTGACTCGAACGTCGAGACCCCCTCGGTGGTCAGAAGGCGGTACGGCGTGGTGTCGGGACCCAGGGGGAGCAGTTCGGTGAACTCGAACTCGTCGGTGTCGGCCATGGGGCAACCCTATGCCCGTGATGGCCGCAGCCCCATGTCGACGTGCTGCACGTCGACGGGGCGTCAGGCCAACTCGTCGACGAGGAGTGCCACCGCGGACAGCGCACAGGTGGCGAGCACGAGTGGACGGATCCGGTCGGCGGGGAGTCGCCCGATCAGTGGCCGGGAGCACACGAGTCCGATCGGAACCCCGGGCAGCACGACGAGCGCCAGGGCGAGGCGGTGTCGGTCGACCGCCCCTGCCAGAACGAGTCCGACGAACGACATCGACGCGCCGACGGCGAAGAACGCAGCGAGCGTCGCCCGCATGGTGTCGGGAGAGGAGTGCTGGTAGGTGAGGCCCATGGGTGGCCCTCCGATCCCGGCGGCCGTGCCGGTGAACCCCGAAGCCGCTCCGGCGATGACGAGGTTGCGGCCCGTCGTCGCGAACCGCAGGCCGGTCACCGAACCGACGACGGCGACGAGCACGGACACGCCGACGACCACGACGACCAACCGGTGCCCCAGAGCTGCGACCGCCCATGCGCCGGCGGCGACGCCACCGACCCGACCGATGAGCGCCGTTGCGACGTCTCGCCGCTCGACCGCCCCGCGCTCGCGCCAGGCACCCCCGGCTCCGAGCGGGATGACTGCCAGGACGACGCTGACCGGTAGGAAGGCCGGATCGACGATCGCGAGGATCGGCGACGCCAAGAGGCCCATACCGATGCCGATCGTCCCCTGCAGGGTGGAGCCGATGGCGACGACGGTGAGGCACGCGAGCGCCACCCACGGCGAGAGTCCGGCGATCTCCACGTCGGTCAGCGGTCCTTCAGTCGTCGGGGTGCTGCGGTGGCGGGATCGTCCGGCCACTGGTGCTTGGGGTACCGACCGGCGAGGTCCTTGCGGACGGCGGTCCACGACCCGCTCCAGAACCCGGGGAGGTCGCTCGTCACCTGGATCGGCCGGTCGGCCGGCGAGAGGAGGTGGAGCACGAGTGGGTGTCCACCGACCGTCGGATGGGTGGTCGTTCCGAAGAGGTCCTGGACCCGCACGCGGGCCGATGGTCGGTCGGCTGCGTCGGTCGGGTACTCGATCGACACGCTCCGTCCGGTCGGGAGATCGAGCCGTTCCGGCGCCAGTCGGTCGAGGTCGGCGATCCGGGACCAGGGCAGCTGTGATCTCAGCAGGAGCTCGACGTCCAGCCGGTCCAGGTCTGCCCGTCCGACCGCCCGTTCGAGGTACGGGGCGAGCCACTCGTCGAGTGAGTCGACGAGCGCGGCGAGGGTCCAGTCGGGCCAGGGTGCGCCGAGCGTCCGGTGGAGGTACTCGACGCGGCGCCGCAGCTGCACGGCGCTGCCCGACCACCCCAGCACGGCCGTCTTCGTGACCCGGACCCGGTCGAGCAACGCCGCCACGGTGTCGATGCCGGGCGACGGTCGACGGGTCGTGGCGCCGAGCTGCATCGCTCCGAGGCGCCGCTCCACGAGTTCGACGAGGTCGTCGCGGTCGTGGTCCCATTCGAGGCGGATGCGCTCGTCGACGTCGTCGGCCAACTCCGCAGCGATCTCATCGGCATCGAGTGCGGCGGCGAGTCGGATGCGAGATCGGTCCCGTCGCCCGTCGAGATCGGCGGCGACGACGAATGCCTCGCGGGCGAGCGGGTCCGTGTCGGGGATCCAGGCTCCACTCCCGGATCGGAGTTGGAATTGGCCCGGCCGTCGACGGTGCGCGAGTCGATCCGGAAACGCGTGCAGCAGGACGGCGCCGGCCCGATCGGAGTCGACGAGATCCTGATCGAACGGGACACCGAGGCGGCGAGCGAGATCGCCCGCCCGCTGGCGGATCCGACGCACTGCTGCACGGTCGGCGCGGTCGTCATCGCCGCGACCGGTGATCGCCCGGATCCGGAGGCCGAGATCGGCGGGTAGATCGTCGGGGCGACCTCGGAACACGTCACGGTCGTCGAGGACCGCAGCGATCACACACCCGAGTGCCGATGGTTCGGCGACCAACATGCGTGCGAGCCGAGGATGCACCGGAACGTCGAGCATCCGGCGGCCGATGGCGGTGACACCACCGTCCGGTTCGAGCGCCCCGAGGCTCTGGAGGAGTTCCCTGGCGGCCCTGACCGCTTTGTCGGATGGCGGCGACGGGAAGCGGAGCCGGTCGATCGGGGTGCCCCAGGCGGCGACCTCGAGGACCAGTCCGCTCAGGTCGACCTCGTCGATCTCGGGCGTCGGATGCGCAGCGCGCGTGCCGTGCTCGATCTTGCTCCACAGTCGGTAGCAGACACCCGACTCGGTCCGGCCGGCGCGGCCGGCCCGCTGCTCCGCCGACGACCTGCTCGTCGTGACGGTGGTGAGCCGGGTCATCCCGGTGCGAACGTCGAAGCGTGGGCTGCGTGCGAGTCCGGAGTCGACGATGATCCGAACACCCTCGACGGTGAGGGACGTCTCGGCGATGTCGGTGGAGAGCACGACCCGTCGGCGGCCGGGCGGCGACGGAGCGAGCGCGAGGTCCTGGTCGGACATCGACAACGAACCGGCGAGCGGTCGCAGGTCGACGTCGGAGCCGACCAACGGTTCGAGCGCTCGACGGGTGCGCTCGATCTCACCGATTCCGGGAAGGAAGACCAGGACGTCGCCGGGTTCGTCGGCCAGTGCGGTCCGGACGGCCAGGGCGGTCGCGTCCTCGATCCGATCCTTCCGGTTGCGTGGTAGCCATCGGATGTCGACCGGGAAGGTCCGGCCCTCGCTGCTCACGACCGGGGCATCGCCGTGCTCTGGGTCGCCGAGGAGCGTGGCGAGTCGGGTGCTGTCGGCCGTCGCCGACATCGCCAGGATCCTCAGGTCGGGTCGGAGCGAAGCCGAGGCGTCGAGCAGCAGGGCGAGGCCGAGGTCGGTGGTCAGGTTCCGCTCGTGCACCTCGTCGAAGATCACGAGGCAGGTCCCGGGGAGTTCCGGATCGGTCTGCAGCCGACGGGTGAGGATGCCCTCGGTGACGACCTCGATCCGCGTCGCCGCCGAGACCCGCTGCTCGTCCCGGGTGCGGTACCCGACGAGGTCACCGACGGGTCGACCGACGAGATCGGCCATTCTGCGGGCGGCAGCACGAGCGGCCAGCCGCCGTGGCTCGAGCACGACGATCCGGCTGTCGGCCGCCCAGGGTTCGTCGGCGAGGACGAGTGGAACGAGGGTGGTTTTGCCCGCCCCGGGCGGCGCGACCAGGACGGCCCGGCACCTCGTGTCGAGCGCTGCCCGAACGCCATCGAGGGCTTCGACGACCGGCAGGTCGGGGAACGGGTCGGGACGCGGCAACGTCAGCCAGCTGCGGCCGACCCGGCGAATGCACCGGGGTCACCCGGGCCCGGGATCATGGGGCTGCGCCACTTGGTGGTCTCGGTGATCGCATCGGCGACCGCTCGCCACTCGGCCGGGTTCCAACCCTCGGCACACGCCACCGTTTCACCATCGACCCGGACGAACACGAACGCCGGCAACTGCGTGAGGCCGAGCGCTCGTACCGCCGACCGGTCGGCATCGCAGAACACCAGGAACTGATCGGCGAGGGGTCCGAGGAAGCGCCTCGTGTCGTCGGCATCCGCGGTCACGATGAAGTTGACCCGGGCGTGAGAACCCCGGAGACCCTCGAGGATCCGCACTGCGGTCTTCAGGATCCAGGAGCTCTCGTTCGTGTACGGGTCGAGCACCACGCTCGCCAGGTGGAAGGTGGTGAGCCACTCGTCCAGATTGCGTGCCTCGCCGCCGAGGGGCTGCAACGGCAGGTCGTTCGGCATCTTCGTCGCCACGGGTGCCGATGCTACCGACCCGGATCGGGCGGAACCCAACCGCCCGTCGGGCCCCGTGCCCGAGCGTGCCCTAGCGTGGCACCCGTGCATCCGATCGAGCATCTCCGCTACGTCGCCCGAGCTCGCGGGGTCGATGCGTCGACGCTGGTCGAGGAGTCGCTCGCAGCGCTCGAGTACCTGTGCCGACACCCGAACGACCTGCTCGTGGCGTGCCGGCGCATGGTCGAGCGGCATCCGACGGTCGCGCCCCTGTGGTGGGGCTGCTCGCACGTCCTGGTCGCCGCAGATCCCCGAGGAGCGGCACGCGACGTGGTCGGCCGCCTGCGTCGCGACGACACGGCGTCCGTCCTGGCATCGCTGCTCCCGGCGGATGCCACGGTCGTCACCGTCGGATGGCCGGAGGTCGTCGGAGCAGCGATCGAGCGACGGGACGACATCGAGGTGCTGGCGGTCGACGACGGCTCGGGAGGGTTCCTGCGGCGCGTCGAACGAACGGGGATCCGGTGCGATCCGGTGCCGTTCGAGTCGATCGTCCCGGCGGTGTCCTCGGCCGACGTCGTGCTCCTCGAGGCGATGGCGGTCGCTCCCGGGCGGGTACTCGCCGAGCCGGGAGCCCACGAAGTGGCGGCGGCGGCTTCGTCGGTCGGTACCCCGGTGTGGCTCGTGCTGCCCCTCGGTCGGCGTGTCCAGCGCGGGTACCTCGACCGGATGGAACGTCTGGTCGGGCCGGTCCGGACCGCCCCGGTGACGGGCGAGCGATCGCCAGGGGTCGACGACGTGCCGATCGGCTTCGTGACAGCGGTCGTCGACGCCAGCGGTATCCACGTCGAGCCGGCACGCGTGATGGCTCCGGACTGCCCGCACGCTCCCGAGTTGCTGAGCGTGAGCCCGCTCTGACCGTCGGCCCGGCCCGGTACGTTGTCGGCCGTGATGAGGAATCTCCGGATGAGGAATCTCCGGTCCGTGACCCTGCTCGCCCTGGTGGCCGTGTCGGCGTGCAGCGGCGATGCGTCCGAGTCGACCGACGCTCCGATGTCGGCCGTGGGCCCGTCCGAGTCGACCGGTGACCCCTGGTGTGCGACGGCACGGGCCGTCCGAGAGGCGGGTTCGGCGCTCGACGTGATCGATGCATCGGCACCCGCTCAGGTCGAGGCGGCGGTCGGTCAACTCGTCGACCGACTCGATGCGGCGGAGGCGGTCGCTCCGGTGCAGATCGCCGGTGCGGTGGCGGTCACTGCGGCATCCGCTCGAGAGCTCCAGGCGTTGCTGTCAGCGGTCGGGTACGAGATCGTGCGGGTCGATCTGTCGTCGGTGCTCGGGCCCGAGAACGAGGCGGCGAGTCGGTCGATCGACGACTACAACGTCGAGGTGTGCGGCTTCGCACCGTCGTCGTCGACGGAGGCGTCCGCCGAGGCGGGTGGCGATGGTGGCGACGGTGGCGATGGCGGTGATGGTGGCGTGGTGTTCGACCCGGCCGACGGTCCGATCAGGGACCAGGCGATCGGCCTCCTCGTGGACGAGGGTTTCACTCCTGACCAGGCTGCTTGTCTGTTCGATGCGTTGGACCTGGCCGATGCCGCTGCGCTGTCCGATCCAGCCGCCGAAGCCGAACTCCTCGATCGGTGCGACATCGACCCGGCCCAGTTGCCCGAGGCCGACGGATGAGCCGTCGTTTCGACGCCGTCCTGTTCGACGCCGGGGGCGTGCTCGTCCTCCCGGATCCGACGGTGCTGTCGCCGCTGCTCGAGCCGTACGGAGGTGATCCATCGGTCGAGGCCCACCGACGGGCTCACTACGCCGGCATGGCGGCCAAGTCACGCGAGTCGTCGGCGGAGGGTGACTGGTCGGTCTACAACCTGGCCTATGTGGAGAGCGTCGGCTGCCGTCCGGGTGTGGCCGACCACGCAGCCGAGGTGCTCGATCACACGCGATCGGCGTTCCTGTGGCGGTGGGCGATCCCCGAGACACTCGCCGCCCTGACCGCGCTCGCCGGGGGTGGCGTCCCGATGGGTGTGGTGTCGAATGCCAGCGGTCAGATCGAGGCGGTGCTCGCGCTGTCCGGCGTGTGCGCGGTCGGTGGAGCGGGTGGTCTGCACCCGATGCGGGTGATCGTCGACAGTCACGTCGTCGGCGTCGCCAAGCCGGACCCGGCCATCTTCGACCACGCACTTCCGCACTTCGACGAGTTCGAGGTCGGGCGCATCGCCTACGTCGGCGACTCGGTCACGATGGACGTGGCCGCAGCCAGCGGTGCAGGTCTCCACCCGCTGCTCATCGACCCGTACGGCGACCACCTCGGGGCACCGTACGAGACGATCCGTTCGGTGGTCGACGTGGTGGCGATGCTCTGCTGAGCGTCACCGCGTCCCGGTCGGGTCTCAGGCGACGAGTCGACGAGCGATGACCTTGAGGCACAGCGTCTCGTCGGCGCCCTCGAAGATCGACAGCACACGGGCATCGACGAAGAGTCGGCTCACGGCGTATTCCTCTGCGTACCCGAATCCGCCGTGGATTTGCATCGCCTCGCGCGTCACCCACTCGGCCGCCTTGCACACATAGGCCTTGACCATCGAGGCTTCCATGGCTCCCTGCCCGCGACCCATGAGTCGTGCGACGTGATAGGAGAACTGACGGCTCGCCTGGATGATCATGGCGATCCGCCCGAGCTTGGCCTGCGTGAGTTGGTATTCGACGATGTCCTGACCGAACACCCGCCGGTTCTGGGCGTAGTCGACGGCTGCGTCGTACGCGGCCTGCATCACGCCGATCGCCCGGGCAGCGGTCTGCAGGCGCCCGTTCTCGAAGCCGGCCATCTGGAGGTAGAAGCCCTGGCCGAGTCCGTCGGTGCCACCCACGAGGTGGTCGGCGGGGACCCACCAGTCGCTCAGGGCGATCTCGTACGAGTGCATTCCGCGGTAGCCGATCGTGTCGATCGGGCGACCCTCCATCTTGCCGATGCGACCGTCGACCGGGTCCTGGGTGAATTCGAAACCGTGGCCGTCGCCCCGGGGCTTGGGCACGATGAACAGGCTCAGGCCGCGATGACCGGCCGATCGGTCGGGATCGGTCCGGGCGAGCAGGGCGAGCACGTCGCCGCGGGCCCCGAACGTGCACCAGGTCTTGACACCGTTGATCACGTAACCGGCCTCACCCGCCGGTCCGGGTGCCGGTGTGGCGGTCACCTTGAGCCCTGCCACGTCCGAACCGAAGTCGGGTTCGGTCACGGCGACCGCGGGCATCACCTCGGCGGCAGCGAGACGCGGGAGCCACGTGAGCTTCTGCTCCTCGGTCCCACCCTTGACGAGCGCACGGGTGAGGATCTCGGGTCGGGTGATGAGCGAACCTCCGATGCCGAGGCTGGCGCGACTGAGCTCCTCGGTGGCGACGACCATCGCCAGGTACTCGTCCTCGCCGCCTTCGCTGAACCCGCCGTATTCCGCAGGAACGCTGAGGCCGAACGCACCGAGTTGTGCCATCCCGGTGATGATCTCTTCGGGGACGTCGCCGTTGGTGCGGTGGACGTGCTCGGCGTGGGGAGCGATCACATCACCGGCGAACGATGCGAACGTGTCGCGAACCATGTCCATCTCGTCCGACAGGTGGAGTGGCCCCGGTGTCGTGGCGAGCGAGGCCATGAAGGCCGGGTCCCGGTAGGTGGCCACGAAGTCGGCGGTGACGTCGAGGGCCGACGCGTCCGAGCCCCAGAGGCGTCCGCGTCCGATGAGGCGCGTCGTCAGATCGTGGATCGCATCGGCAGCGAAACCGCACGTCAGGCGGGCTTCGATGGAGCCCTTCGTCCCGTAGTCGAGCATGCCGCGGGCGGTGGCGATACCGGCGGCGGCGTGGGCGAGTTCGTAGGCGAGGACCTGTTCCCGATCCGGCCCGCCCAACTCGGTGAGCCGGTCGATCGCCGTGGCGATCACGCGGTCGGCTGCGTCGAGCGCTGCGCCCGCCAGGTCGAGGTCGCCCGCCACGGAACCGCCGGGGCCGGCCGGGTCGATGTGAACGTCGGCTTCGAGCGTCGTCATGCCCCGAAGTTACCGGCCGGTTCGGGACGGCGACGAGCGGTGCCGGACGTGGCAGTCTCTCGGTGTGGCTGATGCGAAGACGGTCGGGGTGTTCTGTGGAGCCAACGCCGGCGACGATCCGAGCTTCGCGGACGCAGCGTCCGAACTGGGTCGTCGTCTCGCCGAGTCGGGCGTCGACCTCGTGTACGGCGGTGGTCGCGTCGGTCTCATGGGCGCCGTCGCCGACTCGGCACTCGCGGCGGGTGGCCGAGTGGTCGGCGTGATCCCGCAGGCATTGCTCGATCGGGAGGTCGGCCATCGCGGTCTCACCGAGTTGATCGTGACCACCTCCATGCACTCCCGGAAGCAGGCGATGTGTGACCGAGCGGACGGCTTCGTCGTCCTGCCGGGCGGCTACGGGACCCTCGACGAGGTGCTCGAGATCCTCACGTGGAACCAGATCGGGATCATCGCCAAGCCGGTCGCCTTCCTCGACGTGCCGTGTGGGTCGAGCGGCCGGGGTTACTTCGAGCATCTGTTCCGCTTCTTCGACGACGCCGTGGTCGGCGGTCTCGTGCAACCGGCTCACCGATCGATGGCACAGCGGGCGTCGACGGTCGACGAGGCGATCGGTCTCGCGGTCGGGCCGCCACCGCCGAGTCCGTCGAAGTGGGTGGATCCGACCGTGCGCTGATGGTCGAGCGAGTGGCGCTCGCTACGTTGATCCGGTGCAGGTGGGCTTCGGCATCGTGGCGTCGTTCCTGATCGGCACGTCGGACTACCTCGGCGCGAAGTCGTCGGGTCGGACCACCGCCCTGCAGACCACGACCGTGGCGTTCCTCGGTGGGGCCGTGGCGACGGCGATCGTCTCGCCGTTCCTCGGAACGCCGACGGTGCGTGACCTGGCGATCGGTGCCCTGTCCGGCCTCGCTGCGTTCGCAGCGCTCACCACGCTGTGGTTCGGTTACGCGCGCTCGGGCGTCGGTGCCGTCGCTCCGGTCACCGCAGTGGTGTCGACGGTGCTGCCCGTGCTGTGGTCGATGTTCCGCGGAGACGGTCCCGGCGCCGTCGGTTGGGTCGGCGTCGGGGTCGGGGTGATCGCCCTGGTGCTCACTTCCCATGTACCGGGGAGCAGGAACCTGGGTGACGGTGTCGTGCTCGGGGTGCTCGCCGGAACCTTCTTCGCCGCCATGTTCCTGCTGGCGGTCAACACGGACGAGGCGGCAGGGACCTGGCCGGTGGTCGCGCAGCGCACGACCGCCTTCGCCGTGGCGGTGTGTGTCGGCGTCGCCAGGTCGAATCGCCCCGTGTCGACGGACCGCGAGGCGGTGCGATGGTCGCTGCTCGCCGGAGGATCCGGGGCGTGCGGCGTGGCGGCGATCGTGCTCGGCGGTCAGCGAGGACCGATCGCTCCGGTGATCGTCGCGGGTTCGATGTATCCGGCGGTCGCAGTCGGTCTGGCGTGGCTGTTCCTGCGCGAGCGGTCGACCCGGCGACAGATCGTCGGGATCCTCGCCGCGCTCGTCGGTGTCGCTCTGATCGCGATCGACTGATCGGGGGTAATGTCGGGCCGATGTCGTCCGAGCGCGTGGGAGCGGTGCTGGACCGTCTGTTCGGCCGTTCCGCCGATCTGGGTGCCTCGCTCGCTGCCGTCGTGGTGCACCGTGGCGAACTCGTGACCGAGCGCTACGGGACGCGTCCGGCGAACGCGTTCGCACCCGCCGAGGCGATCGGGCCCGACACGACGCTGATCTCGTGGAGCACCGCCAAGTCGATGACCCATGCGGCCGTCGGGATCCTCGTCCGCGCCGGTCTGCTCGATCTCGACATGCCCGCTCCGGTCGCGGAATGGTCGGGAACGGAGCGGGCGCCCATCACCCTGCTCGACCTGCTCGAGATGCGCTCCGGATTGCGATTCGTCGAGGACTACGTCGATGGTGACGTCTCACACTGCATCGCCATGCTGTTCGGCGAGGGATCATCGGACCACGCCGCGTACGCAGCCTCCCTCCCGCTCGACCACGAACCTGGAACCGTCTGGAGCTATTCGTCGGGGACGACGAACATCATCGCCCGGGTGATCGGCGACGTGCTCACCGGCTCGTCCGGTCGGAGAGCGACGGCGCACGAGCGTCGGTCGACCGTCGAGTCGTTCCTGAGGGACCGCCTGTTCGGCCCGATCGGGATGGCATCGGCGACACCGTCGTTCGACGCTGCCGGCAACTGGGTCGGGTCGTCGTACGTCGACGCGACAGCTCGTGATTTCGCTGCGTTCGGCGAGTTCTATCGCAACGACGGCGTGACCCGGGCGGGGGAGCGACTCCTCCCCGTCGGCTGGGCCGACCACGGCCGTACCGAGGTGGCCGTCGACGACTCCAGCGTGGACGACGGCGTCGGTGGGTTCGGCTATGGCCGCCACTGGTGGACCTGGCGTCGGTATCCCGGGTCGATGGCCGCCCACGGATACGAGGGGCAGTACGTCGTCGTCGTTCCCGATCGCGATCTCGTCGTGGTGCATCTCGGCACGACACCGGCCGAACATCGCCCGATCGTCGTGCAGGCGATCGCCGAGATCGTGGACGCGTACGCTCCACTCGTCGGACCCGACGATCGCGACCCCCATGGGTAGGGTGTTCGATCGTGAGGCCCGATCCGAACAGCGGTGATCGAGCCGTGGACACCGGGTTGCCGACGGGAGAGTTGCCGGCGATCGACGCCGACGACGGACCCCGACGTCGGCCCTTCAGGTTCAGCCTGAAGCTGCTCGCCTTCGCCACCGTCCTCTACTACTTCGTCGTCCCGCTGATCCCCGATTTCCGCAACGCACTCTTCGAGTTGCAGCGGGTCGAGCCGGTGCTCCTGGTGGTCGGTCTCGTCCTGGAGATCGTCGCGCTGTATTGCTACGCCCCGCTGATGAAGGCAGCGCTCGGGTCGGCCGGCGAGCCGCTGTCGAACTGGCGGCTGTTCCGTATCCAGATGAGCACTCGGGCGTTGTCCAGCATCGTGCCCGGAGGCAGCGCCGCCAGCTCGGCGCTCGGCTATCGCTTGATGACGCTGTCCGGCGTGGGCGGGCCGGATGCCGGCTTCGCGCTGGCCACGGTCGGCCTCGGCTCGGCCGTGGTGCTCAACCTCATTCTCTGGGTCGGCCTGCTGGTGTCGGTACCGGTGCGCGGGGTCAACCCGATCTACGGCTCGGCTGCACTCGTGGGCATCTTGATCATGGGGTTGGCCGCGACCCTCGTCTACGGCGTCATGGAGGGGCAGGGTCGGTCCGAACGTGTCGTCCGCTGGTTGGCGCGGCGCGTCCGGGTCGACGACGAACGGGCCGCCACCGTGCTCCATCGGGTCGCCGAGCGTCTCGATCAGTTGGTGAGCGATCGTCAACTGCTCGGGCGGGTGGCCTTCTGGGCGGCGCTCAACTGGTTGTTCGATGCAGCTGCGCTCTGGGTGTTCCTCAGGGCGTTCAACGTCACGATGGCCCCGGATGCGCTCATCATCTCCTTCGGCATCGCGAACGTGCTCGCAGCGATCCCCATCACGCCGGGCGGCCTCGGTTACGTCGACGGTGGGTACATCGCGATGCTCACCGGATTCGGAGCACCAGCCCGCCGGGTGACCCTCGGGCTCGCGTCGTACCGATTCGCTCAGTTCTTCTTCCCGATCCTGCTGGGCGGGTTGCTGTACCTGTCGTTGCGGGTCGGGCCGTGGTCGATCGAACGGCGCGAGCGACTCGTGCGGCTTCGAGACCTCGCCGAGGCGGAGTCGCGGCGACGGGAGTCGCACATCGATTTCCAACTGCGGTTCCCGACGCGTGACGCGACCGGCGAGCTCATCAGGAGGCCGCCGTCGCGCCCACGGGAGCGGGTGCAGCACCACCAGGAGCGATACCGCAGGTGGCGCAGCGGACGTCGGTCGTGATCCCCGAGCGGTTCACCGCCGACGTGCTCGCATGGGGAGTGCCACGCCTCCGTGACCTGCCGTGGCGGCGGACCCGTGACCCGTGGGCGGTCCTCGTGAGTGAAGTGATGCTCCAGCAGACGCAGGTGGCTCGTGTCGTGCCCCGCTGGCATGCGTTCCTCGAGCGGTTCCCGGACGTCGGGGCGTGTGCTCGGGCACCGCTCGGAGACGTGCTGCGGGAGTGGCAGGGGCTCGGTTACCCGCGACGAGCCCGCAACCTGCACGCAGTCGCCAGTCGGGTCGCGGACGCCGGTGCGTTCCCCGCCGATCTCGCGGGTCTGCTCGCGCTACCCGGCATCGGCCCGTACACGGCCCGCGCCGTCCTCGCCTTCGCTTTCGAGTCGGATGCTGCGGTCGTCGACACCAACATCGCCCGCGTGTACGCGCGAGTGGTCGGTTCCCGACTCACGCCGCAACAGGTCCAATCGCTCGCCGACGAGGCGTGTCCGAGCGGGGACGCCTGGGTGTGGAACCAGTGTCTGATGGACCTCGGGGCGCTGCTGTGCCGACCGCGTGCGCCACGCTGCGGCGAGTGTCCGGTGCGATCGGAGTGCTCGTGGCACGGCACCGAATCCGAGCCGGACCCGGCGGTCGGATCGAGTGGTGTGTCGGGTCGTCAGGCCCGCTTCGAGGGGAGTGACCGGCAGGCTCGAGGTCGGCTCTTGCGGGCGTTGAGCGGCGGTGCCGTCGAGCGGACCGAGGTGGCAGCGATCATGCAGCGTGACGAGGAGACCGCCGAGCGTCTGATCGCTGCGTTGGCCGGCGAAGGGCTGTGTCTCGACGAAGGCCGGCGGATCACCTTGCCCGGGTGAGGCACCCCGACCGCCCGACCCACTTTGTGGCAGCGATCATGGGGCGACGTGCCACTTCTCCTTCCACAAAATTCCGAGGAGCATTTTGTGGCAGCGATTGTTGTGGTGGGGTCGAGGATCGCTGCCACAGAGTTGCTCGGGTCTGGCCGGGTGGCGTCCGGGTTTTTGTGGCAGCGATCATGGGGCGACGTGCCACTTCTCCTGCCACAGAATTCCGAGGGGCATTTTGTGGCAGCGATCAAGGGGCCACGTGCCATTTCTCCTGCCACAAAGTGGGCAGGGGTGGGCAGGGGTCAGCCGGCGGTGATCTGGGCGACGATGGCGTCGAAGGCCTCGTCGGCGTAGCGGCGCATCTCGTCGTCGGTCCGGTCCTGGATCGGGTGTGGCGTGAACACCCTCGCCATCGCCGAGTACCCGAGGGACTTCGACTGCGACTCCGCCGCCGTCACGAACTCCGCCGATGCGACGAACACCCCGGGGACGCCCCGCACTTCGAGATCACTGATGTCGTGCACACTGCACGACGTGCAACTGCCTCAATCGGCGAGCGCCTCGATCACCACCTGACACTCGGTGGCGATCTCGTGGCGGAGGTCGACCGGTGCCGGCTTCGAGAACGTCGGCTTCGTGTAGCGGCGGACGACGGCACCGATGGCGACCAGTCGCTCCTCGATGCGATCGAGGAACACGTCACCTCGCGGCTTCGAGATGTCCAGCAGTCCGACCGTCGTACCCGCCAGCGTGACCGGGCGGGCGAGTCGGGCGCGCTCGGCGACACTGCGCTCGCCGGTCGGGTCGAGAATCGTTCGTGTCATGGCGCCTCCGTGCCGTCTCTTCGTGCCGTCTCTTCGTGCCGTCCACTCGTGCCGCGCACTCCTGCCGTGCACTCGTGTCGTCCCCGTCAGTATCGCACTTCTCGGGTGACGGGTTTCGAACCCTTGTCACCGTTCACCCATCCGGCGATCAGCGCCGAGAACAGCCCGGCACCACCGCCGGCGTGGGCCAACATCAGACCGGTCGGGCTGAACTTCGGGAGCGCCTCCGCCCCGATCCCGGTCGGAACTCCCTCGGCGATCCCACCGGCACCTCGTTCGAGTTCCGACGTGGGTGACGCCAGTCGGACGTGGAGTTCGAACAGGATCCGATCACGGTCCCAGCCGGCATCGGCGAACACCCGAGCGTGCTCCGGGCCCATCACCAGGATCGCATCGAAGGCGAGGACGAGCTTGTGGTGCAACATCGCCTGGAGCTGGTGGGCGAACGTCGCCGCCAGGGATTCGGGTGTTCGAGAGAGCTGGTCGACGATGCAGCGTGGTCCCTCACCGGCGAAGACGGTCACGGCGTCGACATCCGGGTCGATGCCGTGCTGCCCGGCGAGCGTGCCGTAGGGCGATTGGTGGTCGGCCTCGGCGAAGCAGAACCCGACCTTTCCGGGGTTGCCGTGCGTGGCCCGGTCGACCTCACCCGGGCGGCCGCCCCCGACGTTGCGAACGACCAGTTGGAGGGCTCGCCCGATCGTCGAGTTCGCGCGGTTGCCCTGACCGAGGGCGTTGATCCCCGAGTTCATCCCGATCCGTCGAGTTCCCGGTCCGCTGCACACGAGCACGGGACCGACCGGCATCGTCGTCGCGAGCAGGCCGTGCATGTTGAACTCGTCGTTGCACGCCGCCTCGACGGCGGTGAGGACCCAGGGCAGGTACTCCGGGCGACATCCGGCCATCACGGCTGCGATCGCGACCTTCTCGACCGTGACGTCGACCAGATCGGGTGGCACGGTGGCGACGATCTCGTCGGGCGATCGGCTCGTCCCCTCCAGCATCGCCAGCACCCGCTCGGGCGTCGGCGGTACGACGGGGAGTCCGTCGCTCCAGCCGCGGGTGAACATCATCTCGATGTCGTCCTCGGCCTCCGCGACCTCGATCCGACGTGACCGCAGCACCTCACCGCCGTGACGCACCCGCAGTTCGTCGACCAGGTCCGGGTCGACGCTCTTCGAGCCGCAACCCGGTCGCAGCGGCGGCAGGTCTGCACCGAGACCGGTGAGTCCGGTCAGCGCTTCCCAGGACGTGCGGCTCCAGCCGACGGTCCGGTCGATCTCGACACCGTCGACGACGCGGATCACGGTCGGCACCGTCTCGACGTCGTGGTGCCAGCTCACGGCGAGGTCCTGGTCGTACCGCGCCGGCGGATCGTCCGGGAAGTCCGGGTCGTCCTGGCTGAAGACCGTCAGCGGTGTCGACGCCGTGTCCAACTGACGCAACACCGGCACCACCATCCGGCACGTCTCGCAGTCGTGCTTGACGATCACGACCAGTCCGTCGGGCAGCGCAGGTTTCGCCATCGCCGTACCCTACGCAGCGGGCGGTGGGGCGATCGACGTCAGCGCCGACGAGCGGTGACGACCACCCGTTCGTCCGGTGCGGGTACGACCGCCAGCCGCCCGGTCCGGGCCCGGATCTCATCGGCGAGCGACGTCGACGCCGCGACCTCCCCGTGGTTCACGAACACGACCTCGGGGTCGTGGGCCGTCGCCAGCCAGTCGAGCAGTTCGGAACGGTCGGCGTGGGTCGACAGATCGACCGACACCACCTCGGCGCGGACGGGGTGGTACTGCCCGAAGATCTTGACGGCACCCGCACCGCCGCGCAGTCGGTCGCCCCTCGTACCGGGGGCTTGGAACCCGACGAGGGCGATCGTGTTTCGCGGGTCGCCGAGACGGTGCGCCAAGTGGTGGACGACCCGACCTCCGGTCGCCATCCCCGACGCCGAGACGATCACGAACGGGCCGGTCCGATCGTTCAACGCCATCGATTCGGCCGGGGTCGTGGTCTCGACGATGTTCAGCGACGAGAACAGTTCGCGTCCGAACAGTTCGGGCCGCAGTTCGGGGGAGCGGCCACGGACCTCGTGGCGATAGAGGTCGAGCGCCCGGTTCGCCATCGGGCTGTCGACGAACACCGGCAGGTCGGGGATCCGACCCTGTTCGGCGAGTTGGTCGAGGTACCAGAGGACGACCTCGGTGCGGTCCACGGCGAAGGCGGGGATCACGACGACCCCACCGCGTGCGGCGGTGTCGTTGACGACGGCCGCCAGCGCATCGCTCGGGTCGACATCGCGGTGTTCCTGGTCGCCGTAGGTCGACTCGATCACGACGACGTCGGCCGCCCCGATCGGATCGGGTGGAAGGAGCAGCGGATGCGTCGGTCGACCGAGGTCGCCGCTGAAGGCGATCGTCGGCCCGCCGTCACCGACCCGGATCGACAGCGACGACGCCCCGAGGATGTGCCCGGCCCGTCGCCAGGTGACGTCGATCCCGGCCAGCACCTCGGTCGGGTCACCGAACTCGACCGAGCGGAACGACCCGAGCGCAGCGGCCGCATCCTCGCCGGTGTAGAGCGGCCGGGCCGGACGGTGCCGCGACGAGCCTCGCCGGTTCGCGTACTCGGCCTCCTCCTCCTGGAGGTGGGCGCTGTCGGGCAGGACGATCGACGCCAGGGCCCGGGTGCCGGCCGTGCAGTACACCGGTCCGGTGAAGCCCTCGCGGACGAGTCGTGGCAGGAATCCGCAGTGGTCGATGTGGGCGTGCGTGAGGAGCACTGCGTCGATCGAGGCGGCGTCGACGGGCAGTGGTTCCCAGTTGCGGCGTCGGAGCTCCTTGCGGCCCTGGAAGAGGCCGGCGTCGACGAGCAGGCGATGTGCACCGGCCTCGACCAGCGTCTTGCTCCCGGTGACGGTGTGCGTGCCACCGAGGAACGTCAGGACGGGGAGGCCGGTCATCGCCCCAGTCTCGCCGTCGGGGAGAGCGATCGGCCGGCACGGGACCGGGCCGTGAGGCCGAGGCCGTCCGGGCCGTGACCACCGGTCGTGGGCGGCGCATGCTCGACCCGTGGAGCGGTTCGGGCTCACGACGGCCGAGGTCGAGTCGACGATGCGGTGGGCCGGACCCAACGTGCTCCCTCGGCGTCGATCGGTTCCCGTGTGGAGGGAGTTCGTCGCTCAGTTCGTGCACTTCTTCGCGGTGCTGCTCTGGCTCGCTGCGATCCTGGCGGCACTCGGCGGTGTCCCCGAACTCGCGATCGCCATCGCTGCGGTCGTCCTGGTCAACGGCATCGTGGCATTCGCCCAGGAGCATCGAGCCGAGCGAGCCACCGAGCGCCTTCGCGACCTCGTCCCCCGTCGAGCACTCGTCGTCCGGGACGGGCGCCGTCGGGAGATCGATGTCGAGCAACTGGTCCCGGGGGACACGGTGCTCGTCGGTCCCGGGGTCCGGATCGGCGCCGACCTCGACGTCGTGGAGGCCCACGACCTCCGGGTGGACGAGTCGATCCTGACCGGTGAGAGCGACCTGGTTCCGGTCGGTGCCGGCGGCGTGCTCCGCGCCGGAACATTCCTGGTCCGAGGCGAAGGTGTCGGAGTCGTCGCCAGGACCGGATCGAGGACCGAGATCGGGGGCATCGCGCAGTTGGAGCAGTCCCTCGCGCGCCCACCCACGCCGCTCTCGATCGAACTGCGCCGTCTCGTGCGAACTGTTGCCGTGATCGCGTTGTCGGTGGGTGCGGCCCTGTTCGTACTGATGGTGTCCGTGTCGGGCACGGCACCGTCAGACGGCTTCGTCGTCGCCGTGGGGATCACCGTGGCGCTCGTCCCGGAGGGACTTCTGCCGACCGTGACGCTGGCGCTGTCGGTCGGAGCCGGTCGCATGGCTCGACGGAGTGCTCTGGTGCGTCGTCTCGAAGCGGTCGAGACGCTCGGGTCGACCACCTTCATCTGCACCGACAAGACCGGAACCCTGACGGAGAACCGGATGAACGTCGTGGAGGTCTGGTCGGTCGACGGGACCGTCGTCGTGGACGGCCCCGGGTACGCGCCCGACGCCGACGTGGTCGGAGACGCCGCAGCGGTCGCTCGCGCCGCCGCGGTGGCCGGCATCGCTCGATCGTGCTCGAGTGGTCGGATCGTCCGTGACGAGTCGACGGGAGTATGGAACGCGACCGGCGACCCGATCGAGGCGGCGATCGACGCCCTCGCACGTCGCCTCGACGCATGCCGGACGGCTTCGACTCCGACTCGGTCGACGGTGTCCGCACGATTCCCGTTCGACCCTCGGCTACGTCGCTCATCGACGGTGGTCGATGGATGGGTCGCGGTGAAAGGCGCTCCTGATGTCGTCCTACCGCTGTGTGGGTCTGCCGGGAAGGACGTGGCGTCGGCCGTCGAGGACCTCGCCGGGCGGGGGCGACGGGTCTTGGCCGTCGCCGCTGGGCGGGCGATGAACCGGTCGTCGATCGCGACGAGATCGAGCGCGACCTCGAATTCGTCGGACTCCTGGCGCTCGACGATCGGCCGAGGCCGCAGGTTGCCGAGGCGATCGCTCGGTGCCGGGAGTTGGGTGTCGCCGTGGGGATGGTCACCGGGGACCACCGTGCGACGGCGGTGCGGGTCGCAGACGCCCTCGGCCTGCGACGGGTCGGCGATCCGGTCGTGTCCGGTGACGATCTTCCGACCGACGAGCGGGAACTCGGTGACGTCGTCGACCGCGACGGCATCGTGCTGTTCCGCGTGGCGCCGGCCGACAAACTCCGGATCGCCCGAGCCCTCGGGAGTCGCGGTCATGTCGTGGCGATGACCGGCGACGGCGTGAACGACGCTCCCGCGCTCCGAGGGGCCGACATCGGGGTGGCGATGGGGCGGTCGGGGACGGACGTCGCTCGGGAGGCGGCTGACCTGGTGCTGCTCGACGATGACTTCGCCACGATCGTCGACGCCGTCGAGGTGGGTCGTGCGACGTATGCGAATGCTCGCCAGTTCCTCACCTACCACCTGACGGACAACGTCGCCGAGTTGTCGCCGTTCGTGCTGTGGGGGGTCACGGGTGGGCGATTCCCGCTCGCCCTCGGTGTGCTCCAAGTCCTGGTCCTCGATCTCGGCACCGACACGCTGTCGGCAGCGGCGCTCGGTGCCGAGCCGCCGACACCGGCCATCACCGATCGTGGGCCGGCCAGGGGTCGACTGCTCGACGGCACCGTCGCCCGTCGCGCCTTCGGAGTCCTCGGTCCGCTCGAGGCGGTGTTCGGGGTCGCTGCGTTCCTCGTCACGCTCACCGCCGCTGGTTGGCGGCCGACCGACGGCTTCCCGCCCTCGCTCGACACCGCCGCTGCGTCGGGCGCGACCTTCCTGACGGTGGTGCTCGCCCAGTCCGCCAATGCCTTCGGGTGTCGCCGGAGTTCCGCTCCGGCGTGGGAGCGGCCGGTGCTCGGTAACCGGCTGCTCGTCGGCGCGGTCCTCGTCGAGTCGGGTGTCGCCGGTGCGGCGTTGTTCGTCGCTCCCGCTGCCGACGCCTTGGGACAAGCTCCACCCGGTTGGCCCGGATGGGTGGTCGCGCTCGTCGCTGCCGGTGCCGTCGTCGCGGTCGACGGTGCCGTCAAACGTCGCGACGAGCGATCCGCCGGCCGGCCCGCCCGCTCAGATCAGGCGGGTTCGTCGGCTGTCGATGACACCGGTCACGAACCCGGCGTCGTGCAGGCCGCCACAGAAGCGGGCGTGTTCGATCTTGAGGCAGCGATCCTGGACCACGTCGAGGCCGGCGCGACTGGCGGTGGCGGCTGCGGCATCGTGCACCAGTCCGAGTTGGAACCAGACCGACGATGCGCCGACGGCGATCGCCTCGTCGACGACACCGGGGAGGTCGTCCACTCTCCGGAAGACATCGACCATGTCGGGGACGGCAGGGAGTGCGGCGAGGTCCGGGTACACCGGCCGGCCGAGGATCTCGGAGTCCCGGGGGTTGACGTACCAGACGGTCCAGTCCGTCCTCCCGTGCAGATAGGTGGCGACGAAGTGGCTCGCCCGTGACGGGTTGGCCGACATGCCGACGATGGCGACGGTCCGGGTTCGTTGCATCAGTTCGAGTCGCTCGCCGGCACGGTCGAGGATCGTCATCGGTTCCCGTCCTGACTGGCGTCGAGCGCCCGATCGAGATCGTCGCAGATGTCGTCGGCGTCCTCGATCCCGACCGAGATCCTGATGAGGTCCGGTCCGATCCCAGCCGCTCCGAGTGCCTCGTCCGACAGTTGCTGATGTGTGGTCGACGCCGGATGGATGACCAGCGTCTTCGCATCGCCGATGTTCGCGAGATGAGATGCCAGGCGCACCGACTCGATGAATTTCGACCCGGCGGCCCGGCCACCGCGTACGCCGAACGAGAACACGGCACCCGGGCCCTCGGGAAGGTAACGGCGGGCCCGCTCGAACCAGGGGGAGTCGGGGAAACCCGAGTAGGCGACCCAGGACACGGCGGGGTGACCCCGCAGGAACTCGGCGACCCGTCGGGCGTTCTCCACGTGCTGTCGCATCCGGAGGGCGAGGGTTTCGAGCCCGGTCAGGAACAAGAACGCGTTGAACGGGGTCATCGAGGCCCCGACGTCGCGAAGTTGTTCCGAGCGGAGACGGGTCAAGAAGCCGTACTCCCCGAAGTTTCCCCACCAGGTGAGTCCGCCGTACGACGGCATCGGTTCGGTCATGAGCGGGAACCGGCCGTTGCCCCAGTCGAACCGGCCCGACTCGACCACCGCTCCACCGAGCGATGTGCCGTGACCGCCGATGAACTTGGTGACCGAGTGGAGGACGATGTCGGCGCCGTGCTCGATCGGTCGGCACAGGTACGGCGTCGCCATCGTGGAGTCGACGACGAGCGGAACGCCGTGGGCGTGGGCGACCTCTGCGAGGCCTGCCAGGTCGGGCACCATTCCCGACGGGTTGGCGATCGTTTCGACGTAGACGGCCCGGGTGCGCGGTCCGATCGCCGCTGCGACGTCGTCGGGTTCGGGCGACGGGAGGAACGTGGTCTCGACACCGAAGCGGCCGAGCGTCACCTCGAGCAAGGTACGGGTCCCTCCGTACAGGTGTGCCGACGCCACCAGGTGGTCGCCCTGTCCGGCCAGCGATGCGAACGTCAGGAACTCGGCGGCCTGACCGGATGAGGTGGCGACCCCACCGAGTCCACCTTCGAGCGAGGCGATCCGCTCCTCGAAGGCGGCGACCGTCGGGTTCGACATCCGTGAGTAGATGTGGCCGTAGGTCTGGAGTGCGAACAGGTCGGCAGCCTCGTCGGGGCTGCCGAACACGAACGACGACGTCTGGTGGATCGGTACGGCCCGGGCGCCGGTCGTCGGGTCCGGCCGGGCTCCGGCGTGCACGGCGCGGGTCCGGAAGCCCGGACCATGATGGCCGGATCCGTGACCGTCCGGACCGTGCGTCCCGTCTGCCATGGGAACATCTTGACGCGTCCGGATCGGCGTGTCCGTGTCGGCGTTCCGTTACGGTCGGATGCATGATCCCTCGCGCACCGTTCGGACGGACCGGTCACTCGTCGACCCGCCTCATCTTCGGCGCCGCGGCTCTGGGCGGCATGAGCGCTTCGAGGGCGGCATCGACGCTGGAACTCGTGGACGAGCTCGGGATCGACCACATCGACACCGCCGCCTCGTACGGAGCGTCCGAGGACCTGCTCAAGCCGTTCCTCGCCGAGCACCGGAGTCGGTTCTTCCTCGCGACGAAGACCGGTGAGCGTGATGGTTCGGCGGCTCGCGCAGAACTCGAACGGTCGTTGGTGCGGATGGGCGTGGACCACGTCGACCTCGTCCAACTGCACAATCTCGTCGAACCGGACGAGTGGGAG
>JBMUCX010000010.1:0-43471 GCA_049458915.1 Ilumatobacteraceae bacterium | reverse complement strand
CCGGGCCACGTGAGCAGCCCCGGGCCCGCGCCGACGCCGTCGTCCCGCCGCTCCCTCAACCTCAACCCGCGCAGCTCACGGAGCCCCGCCCCGGAGCCCCGGGGTGGTCGGGACGGGCCCCCTCCCCCCCGCCGGCCCGCCACGGGGGGGGGGCGGCCATGCCGCGGATCGTCGACGGTGACCTGGAGTCGATCGCCCGCCGGTCGATGCGTGAGTGGTGGGGGCCGCAGGTCGACGAGTGGGAGCACCTCCGGACCTACCGGATCGCTCACGGCCAACCCGACCAGACGCCGCCGTTCCACCCGAAGCAGTCGGTGCACACCGAACTCGGTGTGTTCGTGTGCGGCGACCACCGTGACACGGCCTCGATCCAGGGCGCCCTGTACTCCGGAAGACGGTGCGCCGAGGCCGTGTTGACGGCGTGAGTCTCCGACATCACTCGCGCCCGAGTTGCACCTCGACCTCGATTCGAACCTGCCCACCGACCGCCTGCAGCTCTCGCCGAGCGAACTCGCGGGCCGACTCGACGGACTCGTTCGCGAGGGTCGGGTCGAACGGCGCCCCTGCAGCGACGACCGCAGGGTGATGCTCGCCGTGCTCACCGAGTCCGGCCGTCGGCACCTCGACCGGATCGCACCGGCTCACGTCGACAGGGTCCGCGCACGATTTGTCGACCTCCTCGACCGCCTCGAATCGGAGACCCTCGGAACGGCCTTCGCGAAGGTCCGAGCCGCGCTCGCCGAGTCGACCGGTGGCAAGATCACGGCGTGACCGACCCGACGCCGCTCCCTGCCGGATTCCGCTGCCACGTCGCCAACATCGGCGTGAAGAACGACGAACGCGACTTCGTCGTGATCACCGCCGACCGACCGGTTCCCGCCTCCGGCGTGTTCACGAAGAGTCGGTTCAGCGGGCCCAGCGTCACCATCAGCAGGGAGCACCTGGCCGATCTGTCGGCCCGGGCCGTGGTCGTCGTGTCCAAGAACGCGAACGTCGCCAACGGCCCCGACGGCGTGGCGGATGCCCACGAACTGGTCGCCGGAGTCGCCGATCGCCTCGGCTGCTCCCCGACCGACATCGTCGTCGCGTCGACCGGCGTGATCGGTCGCCGATACCCGATGGAGCAGATCCGTGCCGGCGTGGCTGCGCTCCCGAGTCGACCCGAAGGCACCTCGGCCGACGATGCGGCCCGGGGCATCATGACCACCGACACGGTTCCGAAGATCGCCTCGTCATCGGTCGCCGGCAGCACCGCCACGGTGGTCGGCATCGCCAAGGGTGTCGGCATGATCGAACCCGACATGGCGACGATGATCGCCGTGCTCCTCACCGACGCCGAGATCGGTCCGACGATGCTCGACGAGTGCTTCCGACGCGTGGTGGACCGAACCTTCAACTGCGTGAGCGTCGACAGCGACACGTCGACGAGCGACACGGCGGTCGTCCTCGCGAGCGGTGCCGCCGGGCCGGTCGAACCGGATGCGTTCGAACGTGCTCTCGCTGCGGTCTGCCTGACGCTCACGAAGATGATCGCCGCCGACGGTGAGGGTGCCGAGACGCTCATCGAGGTCACCGTCGACCACGCCCGCGACGGAGCGCAGGCCAAGCGGGTCGCCAAGGCGATCGTGAACTCGCCGCTCGTCAAGACGGCTGTCCACGGTGCCGATCCGAACTGGGGTCGGGTCGCCATGGCCGTCGGCAAGTGCAGCGATGAGGACGACATCGACCAGGATCGTGTGGTCATTCGATTCGGTGGCACCGAGGTGTACCCGACCCGACTCGACGACGCGGGACTGGAGCGCCTGTCCGCGTACATGCGCGGGGACGAGGTGACGATCGGCGTCGACCTGGGTACGGGTTCGGCCACGGCCACGGTGTGGGGATGCGACCTCACCGACGGCTACGTCCGCATCAACGCCGACTACACCACCTGACCGCAGCTCCGGGTCCGCGGACCTCGGTAGGTTCGTCGACATGAAGCTGTCGATCATCGGTGCGGGCACGGTCGGAACCGCGGTCGCCTACGCCGCAGCGATCCGTGGCGTCGCCGACGAGATCGCCCTCGTCGACCGAGACGCCGCCAAGGCGACTGCCGAGGTCCTCGATCTCCGACACGGCCTCCAGTTCGTCCCGTCCACATCGGTGCTGGGCGGCGACGACCTCGACGTGTGCGAGGACAGCGACGTGATCGTCATCACCGCCGGCGCGAAGCAACGCCCCGGGCAGAGCCGACTCGACCTCGCCGCCGACAACGTCGCCATGTCGGCCGACCTCGTCCCTCGCCTGGTCGAGTCGTCCCCCGGAGGCATCGTCCTGGTCGTGACGAACCCGGTCGACGTGGTCACGTTCGCCGCCCAGGAAGTCGCCGCCCGCCACGCTGTGGATCCCGCACGCGTGATCGGGTCGGGAACCGTGCTCGACACGTCACGGCTCCGACTCCTCCTCGCCGAGCGACTCGACGTGGCGATCCCGAGCATCCACGCCACCATCGTGGGAGAGCACGGCGACAGCGAGTTCGCGCTGTGGTCGTCGGCGACGGTCGGCGGTGCTCCGTTGTCGCTGGATGCCGACGAACGTTCGGACCTGCTCGAGCAGGTGCGCGGTGCGGCCTATCGCATCATCGAGGGCAAGGGTGCCACGAACCTGGCGATCGGACTGTCGACGGCCCGGATCCTCGAGGCCATTCGCGACGACGAGCACGCCGTGCTCCCGGTGTCGTCGCGGCACGCGATCGACGGCGTCGGTCCGGTGTGCCTGTCGTTGCCGACGGTCGTCGGTCGACACGGTGTCGTCCGGTCACTCGACGTGCCGATGTCCGACGACGAACAGGATGCGCTCGTCGGCAGCGCCCGGGCGATCCGTGACGCGATCGACTCGGTGATCGGACGGGCGATCGGCGGGTGAGGTCGGGCCGACGAGGCCCAGGGCTCAGCGGTCGAAGGGGAACCGGCCGCCGACGCGGGTGTCGACCAGGCGCAACTCACCCGAACCCGACCGCACCCCCGACTCGAACCAACCCGCCACATCGACCACCACATCCACCGACTGCGACGACACCACACACACCTCACCAGAACCGTCCACCGGCACCACCACCGCATTCGGCGACACCGACCCGGCCTCGAAATTCACCGACGACGTCGACGGCTGCCGCGACTCACACGGCCACACCCGCAACCACCCCGCCCGCGACGCACCCACCGCCGTCACGTTCAACGCCACACCCGACGCATCCGACGGCACCCCCGCCACACCCGTCACCGGCACCCGCAACGACTCCTTCGGCACCAACCGCACACCACCAGCACCCTCACGGGTGTCGACCAGGCGCAACTCACCCGAACCCGACCGCACCCCCGACTCGAACCAACCCGCCACATCGACCACCACATCCACCGACTGCGACGACACCACACACACCTCACCAGAACCGTCCACCGGCACCACCACCGCATTCGGCGACACCGACCCGGCCTCGAAATTCACCGACGACGTCGACGGCTGCCGCGACTCACACGGCCACACCCGCAACCACCCCGCCCGCGACGCACCCACCGCCGTCACGTTCAACGCCACACCCGACGCATCCGACGGCACCCCCGCCACACCCGTCACCGGCACCCGCAACGGAACCTTCGGCACCAGCGGCAGGGCAGGGACGTCATCGCCGCCGACGACGTCGATGATCTCGTCGCGGAGGAAGAGCGAGAACTCGGCCCGCCCGGTGGCCGTGAGGTGGACGTCGTCCGAGTACCAACGATCGGCCGAGGCTCCGCTGCTCGCCGCGTGCCAATCGATCACCTCGAGCTCGGGCCAGCGAGACTCGGCACCGCGGATCGCCTGGTTCGTCGCAGCGAAGTCGATCGACTCCCGACGCTCCGACACCGTGACCCAGACGACGCGTCCGACATCGCGGGCCCGCAGGGCCTCCATCACGGCATCGATGCGCCCCGGCATCCGAGTCGGATCGTCGTTGTAGCCGAGCTCGACGACCACCACATCGGTGCCGAACGCCACCTGACCGGCAGCGGTCACACCGTCGGGAATCGAGCCACCCTGGGTCCGACGGAAGTCGAGCGAGTCGTACCGCACCGGACCGAACACGCCCTCGGTGAGCACGGGGAACGGCAGACCGTTCAGCTGCGTCACGCTCCTGCCGACCGAATCGCCGATGAACGCGAACGACCCGGCGGCACTGAGATCGCGTCGGACCGGGATCAGTTGGAATCCCGGCGACGGCAACCCGAACGCGCCGCGGAAGTTCCAGGCGCTGACCGTCCCGGCGCCGGGTCCGAACGTGACCTCGTTCGCCCAGATCCCTTCGAAACCGGCATCGGCCTGGGAGGTCGACGGCCGGGTGGCGACGGTGGAAGCCGTTGCGAGGCCGTATTCGGCGACCACGGCATCGGCGTCGATGATCCGCGTCCACCGGTGGTTCGGATTCTCGGGTTGGTCGTCGAGGGGATCGTCGACGGCGGGGAACTCCCCACCGGCCGTCCGCGGGCCGTTGGATGCCGAGAACTCGGTTCGGACGACACGTCCGGTGGCGGGCCAGCGACGGACGACACCGGCGGTGGCGGCGATCGCGGCATCGGTGTTGGGGTGCTCGACCGATTGAGCGGAAGCGGTGACCGAACTCCGGGTGGCCGCACCGGCGTAGACCTGACAGGAGGTGGTGTCGCACGTGGTCGCGTACCGGACGCCCTGCGATGCGTCGGTGAAGTAGAAACGCTGCTCGGACACCCCGTACGACCGTGCGGCGACCGCCTGGGCACGGAGCGCGTTCATGCCGGCGCCGCCGGCCGCGTCGCCCCAGCTCGCCGACACTTCCTTCGGCACGACACCGCGCAGATAGTTCTCGACCGACACCTCGTTCACGACCCGATTGCCGTCGGAGGTGTGGAAGACCTCGAGGGCCCCCCGGTAGTGCCTGACCGACCCACCGGCACCACATGCTCCGAGCACGTCGCCCGGCCTGCTGGACGACTGGTCGATGGCTGCCGTGAACCTGATCGGACCCCTCACGTCGTCACCGGCCAGTTGCCAGGACGGCCTGGCCTCGGCGGCGAGCAACCGGCTGGCCGCCGTCCAGTCGTCGCTGTCCCAACGGTTTCCGTCCACCGGCAGGCCGACGGCTCGCTGGAACGAGGCGAGCGCCTCGGCCGTCAGAGGGCCGAATTCGCCATCGATGCCGAGCGGGTCGTGGCCGAAATGGCGCAGCACGAGCTGCATCTGTTCGACCGCCGAGCTCCGTGGCATCCCCAGGGTCAGGACGGTCTCGGGAACGACGATCGCACCGACGCAGCCGACCCGATCGGTGGCCACGTACACGTCGAACACGTTCGGGGCGACCTCGACCGCGTACATCGACCGGTGGACCGCCGACGAGGCCGGGACCTGGGCCCCGGACCAGGCTCCCGTCGCACCCGGGCTGACGACCCCGAACGTTCCCGCTCCGTCCCAGGGGGTGAGGCGTACCCTGATCGATGCCGCTTCGGCCCCGGTGAGGGTTCCGGACTCGGTGCCGCCGTAATAGGCGTCGAGGATCTGCTGCCACGACTGACCGGCGATCGCGCGGCCATAGGCGCCCCACTGGCTCATTCCCCGACCGTGACCGTTGCCGACGCCGCGGGCGATGAAGGCGACGACGGTGTCCTCACCGGGCGGAGCCGCGCTCACCGGGGTGGGGACGGCAGGGGCGGCGAGCGTCGAGACGCACGCCAGGATGACGGCCAGGACCGCCGAGTTGCTCGCTCTCCGTCTCCACACGAATGCGAACCGTAGCGAATCGTCACGCGTTCGTAACGTCATGCCCCGATATCGACCACGGTTCGGGATGACGTCCCGGTCACGGCGTCGCCGCGACGGCGAGCGCATCGACGAGGTCGTTCATCGGGTCGCCCGAGTGACCCTTGACCCACCGGAAGGTCACGGCGCCACCGCCCGCCAACTCCACGAGCGGCTGCCAGAGGTCGACGTTCGCGACCGGCTGACGCTTCGAGTTCTTCCAACCGTTGCGCTGCCAGTTCGCCCACCACCGGTCGCGAAAGCAGTTGACGACGTAGGTCGAGTCGGACACGACCTCGACCGGTCCCGCCCCGCGACCCACGGCGAGTGATGTCAACGCTTCGAGCACGGCCTGCAACTCCATCCGCTGATTGGTCGTCCGCTGCTCGCCACCCGAGCCGCGCGGCACACCGTCCGGAGCGACGGCCCACGCCCAACCACCGGGCCCGGGGTTCCCGGAGCAGGCCCCGTCGGTGTACACGATGATCGGCTCGGACATGGCTCGGCGATCATGACACTGCGCACGCGCCGATCGGTGGACCGTCTGCATCTCCGACTCCTCCCGACGGGTCGGGTGGTACCGCCCGGTAACCGTGCGAGAATGGCCACATGATCTTCGACGGTTTCGTGAACCAGCTCCCCGACACCGATCCGACCGAGACCCAGGAGTGGCTGGACTCCCTCGACGCCGTCGTCGACGTCCACGGCAAGACCCGGGCCCGGTTCCTCCTGTCGAAGTTGCTCGACCGCGCCAACGCCAACGGCGTGAGCTTCCCGGCGACGGTCAGCACGCCGTACGTCAACACGATCCCTCGCGAGCAGGAGCCGTGGTTCCCCGGCGACGAGCACATCGAGCGACGGATCAGGGCGTTCATCCGCTGGAACGCCGCGATCATGGTGGTCAAGGCCAACAAGGCGGCGGAGGGCATCGGCGGGCACCTGTCGACGTTCGCCAGTTCCGCCTCGCTGTACGAGATCGGCTTCAACCACTTCTTCCGCGGCAAAGACGACAAGCCCGGCGACCACGTGTACTTCCAGGGCCACGCCGCTCCGGGCGTGTACGCCCGCGCCTTCCTCGAAGGTCGCCTCGGCGACGACGACCTCGACCACTTCCGACGCGAACTCGGTCGAGGCAACCGCGGATTGTCGAGCTATCCGCATCCCAGGCTGATGCCTGAGTTCTGGGAGTTCCCGACCGTCTCGATGGGCCTCGGCCCGATCACCGCCCTGTACCACGCCCGGTTCAACCGGTATCTCCAGAACCGCAAGCTCGACGACACGAGCGAGAGCCGTGTCTGGGCGTTCCTCGGCGACGGCGAGTGCGACGAGCCCGAGACGCTCGGAGCGATCTCGCTCGCCTCGCGCGAGCAACTCGACAACCTGATCTTCGTCGTCAACTGCAACCTCCAGCGACTCGACGGACCGGTGCGCGGCAACGGCAAGGTGATCCAGGAACTCGAAGCGGTCTTTCGCGGGGCGGGCTGGAACGTCATCAAGGTCGTGTGGGGCTCGAAATGGGACGAGTTGCTCGCCCAGGACAAAGACGGCGTGCTCCTCAACAAGATGAACCAGACCGTCGACGGCGAGTTCCAGCGGTACGCCGTCGAAGACGGCAACTACATCCGGGAGAACTTCTTCGGGCCCGATCCGCGCCTTCGCCAGATGGTGTCCCACCTGACCGACGACGACCTGCGAACCCTTCCTCGCGGCGGCCACGACTACCGCAAGCTCTACGCGGCCTACAAGGCAGCCACCGAGAACCTGGGCAGTGGTCGACCGACGGTGATCCTCGCCAAGACCATCAAGGGCTGGACCCTCGGCGAAGGCTTCGAGGGACGGAACGCGACCCATCAGATCAAGAAGATGACCAAGCAGCAGATCCTCGACCTGCGCGAACGCCTGCACCTCCACGAAGAGATCCCCGAGGAGGTGATCCAGGCCGACAATCTCCCCTATTTCCGGCCCGGCCCGGACTCGATCGAGTTCCAGTACATGATGGAGCGCCGCAAGGCGTTGGGAGGTTCGATCCCGAAGCGGACCACGGTCGCCCGGCGGCCGATCTCCATGCCGGCCGATGCGACGTTCGCCGAGATGCGCGCCGGCTCCGGCGAGATGCCGGTCTCCACCACGATGGGCTTCACCCGGCTGCTCCGCAGTCTGTGCCGCGACGCCGACATGGGTGAGCGCGTCGTGCCGATCATCCCCGACGAGGGCCGGACGTTCGGCATGGACTCGCTGTTCCGCGAGCTCGAGATCTACGCCAGCCAGGGCCAGAAGTACGAACCGGTCGACCACGACCTCCTGCTGTCCTACACGGAGGACTCCGACGGCCAGATCCTCGAGGAGGGCATCACCGAAGCCGGCTCGACCGCCAGCTTCATCGCCGCCGGAACGGCGTACGCCACCCGAGGCGTGCCGATGATCCCGTTCTACACCTTCTACTCGATGTTCGGGTTCCAGCGGGTCGGTGACCTCATCTGGCAGGCCGCCGACATCCGGGCGCGAGGTTTCCTCATGGGAGCCACTGCCGGCCGCACGACGCTGCTCGGTGAGGGCCTCCAGCACCAGGACGGTCACAGCCTCGTCCTGGCCTCCACCGTTCCGGCGGTCCAGGCCTACGACCCGGCGTTCGCGTACGAAGTCGGGGCGATCGTCCGCGCCGGCATCGAGCGGATGTACGGCCGGGACTCGCGCGAGCGCGGCGGCGATCTCGACCCGGACGTGCTCTTCTACCTCACGCTGTACAACGAGAACTATCCGATGCCGGCGCTCCCGGACGGACGCGACGCCGAGTTCGAAGCGGGAGCGGTCCGAGGGCTGTACCGGTTCGCCGACGCCACGGAGGGACCGTCGAAGCGGGCCACGATCCTGTTCTCCGGCGTCGCACACGCTGCGGCCCGAGCGGCGGCGGTCGAACTGGCGGAGCACTACGACGTCGCAGCCGAGTTGTGGTCGGCCACGAGCTACAAGAAGCTCCGCGAGGAGGCACTCGCCGCCGAGCGCCACAATCGATTGCACCCGTCGGCCGAGCGCCACGTCCCCCTCGTGACGCAGTTGCTCTCGGAATCGCAGGGTCCGATCACCGCCGTGACCGACTTCATGACACTCGTCCCCGAGCAGATCGGACGCTTCGTGCCGGCCGGTCGACCGTTCCACGTGCTCGGCACCGACGGGATGGGACGGTCCGACACGCGCGAGTCCCTCCGTCGATTCTTCGAGGTCGACGCCGGTCACGTCGTCGTCGCCACGCTCACCGGTCTGCTCGATGCCGGTCAGATCGATGCGAGCGTGGTCGAGGACGCGATCCGTCGGTACGACATCGATCCCGACGCGGTCGACCCGTTCGTGGTCTGACCCACCGATCCGGTGGACGGCGACCTCTACATCACCGGTGACGCGGCGGCGGACCGACTGCTCAACTCGAATGCCGACGCACTCCTGATCGGGATGCTGCTCGACCAGCAGGTCCCGGTGGAATGGGCCTTCCGCGGTCCGAGCACGCTGCTGACGCGACTGGGGCACCTCGACGTCGTTCGGATCGCGGCGATGGACGAGGACGATCTGGTCGCCGTCGCGTGCACCGCACCGGCGATCCACCGGTTCCCCGCCGTGATGGCCCGGCGGATCCGGTCCGTGTGCGACGCCCTTGCGATCGACTGGGGCGGCCGGACCGAGTCGCTGTGGGCCGACGACCCCGACGCCCGCACGCTCGCCCGGCGCCTCCGGGCCCTGCCCGGGTTCGGACCGGAGAAGACGAAGATCTTCGTGGCACTCCTCGCCAAACGGTTCGGTATCCGTCCCCGGGGATGGGAACAGGTCGCGGGCGTGTTCGCCGACGGCCTCCCCCGGACGATCGCCGACTGTGACGGACCGGACGGGCTCGCTGCGATGCGGGCCTGGAAGGCGGCCCAGAAAGCGGCCGGGCGCGACAAGCAGGACCGGCCGATCCGGTAGATCGTCGGCTCGGTCGAACCGATAGCTTCGGGCCGATGGGCGGTCGAGCACGACACGAACCGATCGACCCGACCGGGTGCCTGTCGGTGGTGATGCCCTGCTTCAACGAGGAGCGGACCATCGTCGAGATCGTCGACGCAGTGCTCGCGTCCTCGCTGGTCGGAGAACTCGTGATCGTCGACGACTGCTCCACCGATCGGACCCGTGAACTCCTCGACACACTCACGGATCCGCGGATCCGACAGATCCGACACGCGGTCAACAGCGGCAAGGGCGCCGCGCTCCGATCGGGCTTCGCTGCTGCCACGGCTCCGCTCGTCATCGTCCAGGACGCCGACCTCGAGTACGACCCCGTCGACTACCCGGTCGTCCTCGCACCGCTCCTCGACGGCCGCGCCGACGTCGTGTACGGATCGCGGTTCAGCGGCGGCCGACCGCACCGCGTCCTGTACTTCTGGCACTACGTCGGCAACAAGACCCTGACCACGGCATCGAACATGATGACCAACCTGAATCTGACCGACATGGAGACCTGCTACAAGGCGTTCCGGCTCGAGGTGCTCCGGAGCTTCGAGATCGAGGAACACCGTTTCGGTGTCGAACCCGAGATCACGGCCAAGGTCGCAGCGCTCGGTGTGACCGTGTACGAGGTGGGCATCAGCTACGACGGGCGAACCTACGAGCAGGGCAAGAAGATCGGCTGGCGCGACGGCGTCCGAGCCTTCTTCTGCATCGCGGCCTATTCGCCGATCGGTCTCCGTCTCGGTCTGCGACGCTGGTCGCCGGTCATCGGCCGACTCACGGGCGGTCGAGCCTGACCACGATTCCGACCAGGATTCCGACCAGGATTCCGACCAGGATTCCGACCAGGATTCCGACCAGGAGCCATCACCCGACTCGTCCGGCGATCGGTGGATGCGTCACCTTCCGACAGCAGCACTGCCAGCGCCACGACGGACCGCCCGACGCCGTTCGACGAGCAGCCTCGGCATCGCCCTGACGCCGGCGGCGAGACCGCGGGCGTGCGCCGTACGTGGTGAGTGTCGAAGCCGTCGCACCGACAACCAGAACGCCGACCTGATCAGGCGAGGCGGGCCGAAACGAACCGCCGTCCACAGGCGGTTCCGCTCCTGCAGCACGACCAAGCGATCGCCGATGTGGCTGGTGCTCGTGCCCGGAGCGTGACGGACCCGGCTCGCCGGTTCGCATCGGTAGGTCCAACCGGACTCGGCTCCTCGGAGGGCGAGGTCCACGTCCTCGTAATAGAGGAAGTACCGCTCGTCGAAGCCGCCCGTGTCCTCGAAGAATCGTCGGCGGAACAGCACCGCACCCCCGGTGAACGCATCGATCCGACGACTCGACTCGAAGCGGGAGTCGTCCGGCTCGCCGTGGCCGACGTCGCGGCCGGCCCCGTCGGCACCGATCTCGACACCCACGCTGTTCACGAGGACGGGATCGGTGCGCGCCAGCAGGAGTTTCGGTTGGACCGCGCCGACCTGCACGTCGCGGTCGAGCGCCTCCTCGAGCGGACGGAGCCAACCCGGCTCGACCTCGACGTCGTCGTTGAGGAGTGCGACACGGTCGGCACCATCGGCCAGCGCGAGTTCGATGCCGGCGTTGGCGGCCGCACCGAAACCCCGGTTGGCTCCGGGGCGGAGGATCCGGACGTCGAGCCCGGGCGGGAGGACCGCCCCGCCCCCGTTGTCGACGAGCACCACACGACCTGCTCCCCCGGCATCGACGACGCTCCGGAGACACCGCTCGAGCACCTCGGGCTCGACCGAGTAGGTGACGATCACGACCGGCGTCGACGGCGCCGCTCGGCCTGCGGGATCCTCGTCCGACGCAGCACCGCTCGACACCGTGGGGCTCGTCACCGCCTCGATCGTACCCGTGCGACGAGAGCGCCGCGGTTGCTCCCACGGCCGCGGTCCGACAGGATGACGCCGTGTTCGAGCGGGCCAAGCGGCTGATCATCGATCGACTCGGCATCGGGCGGATCGCAGCGCACGCCGACGAACTCGATGCGGAGGTGCGGCACCTCCGAGCGGTGCGCGACGACCTGCTGCGCGAGGTCTCACGCTTGCGGGCCGATCTCGCCGCTCTCGAACCCGCCGCTCGATGGGCCCGGGTCCACACGGTGAGCGCATGGTGTGCCGAGGCCCCACTCCTCCACGAGCCCAGGATCAGCATCGTCCTCGCCACCCGGAACCGCGCCGACCTGCTGCAGCAGGCGATCGACTCGGTCATGGCGCAGACGTATCCCGACTGGCAACTCGTCGTCGTCGACGACGGGAGCACCGATGCGACCACGACACTCCTCGCCGCCCTGGACGACGAGCGGATCGTCACCAGCCGCACCACCGGTATCGGAGCGGCCGCGGCCCGGAATCGCGGGCTCGAACTCGTCACCGGCGACTACGTGGCGTTCCTCGACGACGACAACGTCATGGCTGCCGGCTGGCTGCGCGCCGTGGCCGAGTACACCGGTCGGCACCCGGAGTGCGAGGTGCTCTACGGCGCTCAGGTGCGCCAGGTCGAGCCCGACGAACCCGACGCAGGGTCGGTCGCAGGGCTGTACCTGTTGTTCGTCGACCCGTTCGACCCCGACCGGCTCCGGGACCACAACTACGTCGATCTGGGCGTGATCGTCGTCCGGCGGGGTCACGCCGAACTCCACTTCGACGAGCAACTCGACATCTACATCGACTGGGAGCTGTTCGTCCGGCTCGCCCGAGCGACGCCACCGCACCCACTCCCGGTGCTGGCGAGCTTCTACCGGACGGTGGCCCCGACTCGGATCACTTCCTCGCACGACCGCGACGAGCGGATCGCAGCGATGCAGCGGAGGTTCGCCTCACCCACCGAGGCGTGACGTCCCGGCCGACCCTCGGCCCAGCAGCCGGTGTCGGAGGTGGTCGGCGACCGAGGTCGGCAACCGGTGAGCAGGATCGAGTGGAGCTCCGGTCACGTGTGCCACCGGCGTCGGCAGATGTCGGCCGACACCGCCGTGCGCCGCGACCCATCCCTGGATCGCCACGTGCGGATGTCCCCGGAACTCCTCGTCGAACCAGTCCGCCGCCGAGCGGACGATCGAGCTCGGGGTGACCACGAGTCGACCGAGATGCTGGCCGGCGGTGAGCCGCCACGGCTCCCACGGCCACACTCCCTCGAGGGTCGGCTCCCCGTCGGCGTCGCGACCATCGAGGACCGCCGTCCACGGCACACCTTCTCGTCGGTCGTCGAATGCACCGGCACGTTCCAGGAGGTGCCAGAACGCGTCCGGGCGCGGGCGGCAACCCGCAGGAGCGACCACGACGAGTCCGTCGTGCAGTCGCCGGGCCCGTCGTTCGTCGAGTACGCCCGGGTCGACCACCACGACGTCGCGCTCGTCGAACCGGGACGCGAGCTCGGCGCACAGGGCGTCGGGCTCGGAGCCGACCACCGTGATCCGTGCACGTCGTCGCCGGGCTCGGTGACGTGTTCCGTCGTCGAGAGCTCCACCGGTCGAGGGCGGCACGGCCCGGTCCGCTCCGATCGGTTCGGCGCGGGTGCGGGCGGGGAACGCCGGAGGCGGTGGTGCTGCGAGGAGCGTCCTGGCCGTCGCCACGATGACGTCGACGGCGGCCGACAGCGGGTGCTGCCGTAGCGTGCGGTACGCCGACTCGGCCAGGTCGGCGAGTCGGTCGTCGTCGTCGATCAGGCGGTCGAGCGTCGGCCCGAGTTCGTCACCGGCGAACTCGGCGAAGTCGGTACCGGCGACGAACGGCGCAGTGTGGGACGACGCCTCGGACAGGACGGGCGTGCCGCAGTGAGCGGCCTCGGCGAACCTGAGCCACTCGAAGTACGGATCGTCACCCTGATGGATGTTGACGAGCAGCCGAGTGGCGACGAGCAGGTCGCGTTTGTCCTCACCGGCGACGAAGCTCGGACCCGTCGTCCGATTCGGCACGTCGTTGTCGGAGACGAGCAGATGCGCCCGGTGACGAGCGAGGGAGTCGGCGGCTCCTGCGAGGAACCGGAGTCGGCGAGGGCGCTTGTTCCCCAGGTAGAGCACTCTGGGCGATCCGGGACGAGCGGGACCGGGCTCGTAGCGGTCCCACCGCGGCGCGTACCCGAACGGGAGCGCTCGCGCGGCGACGCCCGCCCGACGGTAGGCCTCGACCGCGAGCGGACTGAAGTCGAGGACGGCGCCGAGACGCGCACCGAGTTCCGCATTCCGATCGAAGAAGTGTTGGTGCGGCTGCTCCGCCGAGATCCCGATGGTCCTCGCCGCGACGGATGGGTCGTCGACGAACGCCGACCCCTCGAGTGCGACGTACTCGTGCGGCGGCACGACGACGAACACGTCATCGGCTTCGACATCGTGACGACCCGGCTCCGTCGTGACGACGACGGCGACCGATGCTGCGACGAGTTCGTCGACCAGGACCTCGACGACCTCGGGGAAGAACGCGTTCTGGTGCGGCGAGACCACGACGACCAGGCGAGGCTCCGACACCCGCCCATGATGCCAGGACCCGGGCCGGTCCGACCGCGAGCGATGTCACTCGCCGCGTCGGACCATCAGCTTCGATCGCAGGCCGGCGAGCCGCCGAAGCGGAGCCGTCAAGGCCCAGATCCGCGATCGCTCCAGGGCATCGACCCGGTTCTGGAGCGCCACGATCGCCTCGTCACGCTGCTCGATCACCTCGTACAACTGGCGCACCTTCATGAGCGAGCCGGCGGGCACGATCGACGGCTCGGCCGCCAGATGGGCGGCGACGGCGAGGTGGTCGCGACTCCAGCGCTCGGGATCGACCACACCGTCCGAGCCGCCGCCGTCGCGAGAGCGGCGGTAGATGCTGGTCGCCGTCGGCCGCTCCGGATCGGCGACGTCGGTGACACCGGTCCAGCGGGCGACGTCCATCAGGAACTTCCAGTCCTCGCAGGCCTCGAGGTCCTCGTCGAATCCGATGCCCAGCGCCCTGACCGCGGCGAGCGGAACGGCGTAGCTGCACGACGGCGACCGGTTGCGACGCACATGGTCGAGGTAGTCGAACCCGACGGGGTACGGAGCTTCGAAGCCGGAGATCACCGTGCCGTCCGGCCCGCCATCGGCTCGCGAGGTCCACTGGAGGACACACGGCGCACGGACGATCGTGCCGGGTGATTCGACGACACCGCTCCGGAAACGCTCGACCCAGTCGGCGGTCGCGAGATCGTCGTCGTCGAGGAGTGCGACGTATCGCCCGACGGCGATGCCGATGGCGACGTTCAGCGGTCGGCTCCGTCGACCCTCCCGGACCGGGACGACCCTGACCCGATCCGAGAACTCGGCCGCGAAGCCGTCGACGTCCCGCTGCACCCGAACGGTCGCGGACGGGTCGTCGTGGTGGACCATGACGAGCACTTCGAAGTCGTCGTCGGTCTGAGCCGCCAGCGAGGTGAGGGCGTCGAGCAGGCTCGCGCGGTCCCCTCGGGTCCGCACCACGACCGACAGGAACGGCTGATCGCGATGGGGCGCCCGGTCGTCGGCCCGGCCCGTCGGGCGAGGTGCGAGTGCAGCGGTTCGCTCGTCGCGTTCCGCCACCGTGGCCCGCCGATAGCACCGGATGAACTGATACGTCTCGGGGCCGGATCCTCCCTGCCGCCGCAGGCCGCGCAGGAACCGAGCGAGCACGGTCACCCGTCCGATCGCCGGGTGGTCGAGCGGGAACTCCTGCTCGGTCCGATCGTGCACGTTGTCGTCCGCGGCCACCTCGACGAACCCGGCGCGCGTCATCACGTCGACGAGTCGTTCCTCGGAGAAGAGCGTGATGTGGGTGTCGTCGAGCAGTCCGACCTCGGTGACGTCCCACCGTCCGGTGACGAGCTTGGCCCCGAGGTCGGCATGGGTGACGTTCGGGATCGACACGACGAGCAGTGGTGCGCCGGCGTCGCCGGCCAGCGAGTCGACGAGTCGAGCGATCGCTCCCATGGTGCGATCGGGTTCGGGGAGGTGCTCCACGACGTCGAGGAGCGACACGGCTGCGATGCGCCGACCACCGATGAACGACCGGAGCGGCTCGATCGCGTCGTCGATGTCGGTGAGATCGATCACCTCGGCGGCGATGCCGCGTTCACGGGCAGCGCCGACCGCGTCGGCATCCAGGTCGACGCCGAGGTAGTCGTATCCGGCCTCGGCGAGCGCCAACCCGAGCACTCCCGCACCGCAGCCGAGATCGACGACGAGCCCTCGGTCCGTGTGGCCGACGACGAGTCGGGCGGCGCGCGCGTACGTCGAGTTCTCGGTGTACCGGAAGTCGTAACGCAGATCGGGGCGTTGGTCGGGGAAGTTCACGTCGTCGTCGGAGTGCTCGTGGTCATGCGAGATAGGAGAACCGGCGGGGGGCGTACTGGCCGTCGACGAAGTGGGCGACGTCGGCGGCTCCGGAGACGACCTCGGGGACGTCACCGGCCGCCTCACGGGTTCGGAACTCGTGGGCGATCGAGCGTTGCACGTCGTCGGTGCTGCGCTCGAGTGCCGTGACGAGTTCGGCGGTGAGGTCGGGGCGTCCGTAGCGACGCGTGAGCCAGAGCCGCGCCAGGGTGCTCGATCGGGCCTCGTGCGGGCTCCACCTGACCCCACCGTCGGCGTCGGGTCGCTTGTCGTGGAACACGACGGCCCGGGGAGCGTGCACGGTCCGACCGCCGCCGAGGCGCAACCGCCAGGACAGGTCGACGTCGTCGCAGTACAGGGGGAAGAAGTGGTCGTCGAATCCACCGACCGCGTCGAACGCGACGCGGTCGATCATCATGCAGGCTCCCGACACCCAGCCGGTGTCACCCGTGGTCGGGTCGTACGACTTCGGGTGTTCGATGGGGATCTGCCTGGCATCGGCGGCGGCGACGTCTCGCGGTTCGACGGCCGCCAGCAACTCCGACGCACAACTCGGTGCCGGATAGGTGTCGGGGTTGAGCACCCAGAGACGGTCCTCGTCACCGAGTGCGGCCAGAGCGTTGGAGCCGCCACCCGAACCGAGGTTGGCCCCGAACCACGTCGTCGACACATGGACGCCGTCCCCGACGAGCCGTGCGAGGGCGGCGCCGACCTCGTCGTCGAGCACCGGCTCGGGTGAGCAGTCACCCCAGCGGACCGCCACCTCACCGAGTCCGCGCTCGGAGCGGGCGATCCGGATCGTCGCACCGATGGCGGCCGCGAGCCTGCGCAGCTGCGCGACCGGGTTCTGAAAGATCACCACCTGGACCGCGAGTGAGACATCGCCGTGCCGCTCGGCGCGCTGACCTCGGTCCGGGGCTGACATCGCCGGTCATCGTACCGATAGCCTCCCGGGCGATGGCTGATGAAGCATCCGGACCGAGCGATGGTGCGGTACTGGTCACGGGTGGAGCGGGCTACATCGGCGCCCACACCGTGCGGGCCCTGCGGGCCACCGGTCGCCCCGTCGTCGTGATCGACTCCCTCGAACTCGGCACAGCCGACGCCGTGATCGACGCTCCGCTCGTGGTTGGCGACATCGCCGACGAGGCACTGGTCGAGGCGACGTGTCGAGACCACGGCGTCGGAACCATCGTGCACTTCGCGGCCTACAAGAACGTGGGCGAATCGATGCGGGAACCGGCCAAGTACTTCCACAACAACGTCGATGGCACCGTCCATCTCCTCGATGCCGCCGTCCGGGCCGGGGTCGGCAGGTTCGTCTTCTCGTCGTCGTGCTCGGTGTACGGCACACCGGCCCGGGTGCCGGTCGACGAGTCGGGGCCGATCGCTCCCGAGTCGGTGTACGCCGAGACGAAGGCGATGGCCGAGCGGGTGCTGCACTGGTACTCCGAGGTCCACGACGTCCGCAGCGTGAGCCTGCGTTATTTCAATGCGGCCGGTGCCAGCTTCGACGCCCGGATCGGAGAGGACTGGACCCACGCCCTCAATCTGGTGCCGGTCGCGATCCGAGCGCTGCTCACCGGCGATCAGCGACTGCAGGTGTTCGGCGACGATTACCCGACACCCGACGGCACCTGTATCCGCGACTACATCCACGTCGACGATCTGGCCGAAGCCCACGTGGCCGCCATCGGTCACCTCGATCGCGGCGGGCCCACCACGGCGGTCAACGTCGGCACCGGAATCGGCTCCTCGGTGCTCGAGGTGCTGGCGGCCATCGAGCGGACGGCCGGCAGGGCCGTGCCCCACGAGGTGGTCGGTCGTCGTGCCGGCGACCCGGTGTCCACGTACAGCGACCCGACACGCTCGCAGTCGGTGCTCGGCTGGGAAGCACGGTACGGTCTCGACGAGATCGTCGAGACCGCCTATCGCTGGCACTTGACGCAACTGGGCTGAAACCGGCTCGGCACGGACGAGCCCGTTACCCTGCCGCCTGTGTCCGTGAGCCCGCGCCTCTCGTTCCTCGTGCCGGTCCACGACCCACCCGTGGAGGTGTTTCGCCGGACGCTCGCCTCGATCGCGGCACAGACCGAACCCGACTTCGAGTGCATCCTGGTCGACGACGGATCGAGGGACTCGAGGATCACGTCCGAACTCGCCAGCCGCGCCCGGAACGATCGACGGTTCCGGGTCATCACCCGCTCGGTCAACGGAGGCATCGCGGCGGCGACGAACGCGGCGATCGAGGCGGCGACCGCTCCGATCGTCGCCTTCGTCGATCACGACGACGTCGTGAGCCCCGAGGCCGCCGCCCGCGTGCTCGACCACTTCACCGAGCATCCCGATCACGACGTCGTGTACTCCGACGAAGATCTGATCGACGCCGACGACCGGGTCGTCGTCCCGTATCACAAGCCGGACTACTCCCCGATCCGGCACCTCGGGCACCACTACCTGTGCCACTTGGTCGCCATGCGTCGCGAGACCATCGGCGACCTCCGGGTCAGCGCCGATCACGAGCCGGCGCAGGACGTCGACTTCGTGCTCCGGGTCATCGATGCGGCCACCGAACGAGGTCACGGCGTCGGTCACATCCGCCGTACGCTCTACGGATGGCGAGCGATCGCCGGGTCGACGGCGCTCGACGTCGGCGAGAAATCCGGCGTGGCCGAGGCCGTCGCCTCGAGCGTCCGTGCCGCTCTCGAGCGACGCGGGGTGGTCGCCGAGGTCCGCCCCGTCGACATCGACGGGCGCCCGTCCACGAACCTCCGCATCACCGTGCCCGGGCCGACGATCGACTCGGTCGAATCGGTGCCACTCGATCGGGCGGTCGAACGCCTGGCGGAGACCGGATGTGCCCATCTCCATCTGACGCACGACGGCCGACCTCCTGATCCCGTACTCGTCGCAGAGGCCGCCCGCGACGGCATCGCCATGGTGGGGCCGACGCTCCTGCGATCCGACGGAACGATCGCCAGCGTCGGTCGGCTCGTGGATCCGACGCTCGTCGACCCGTTCGCCGGTGAGGTCCTCGGACCGGGACCCTGGGGCGCGTTCGAGGTGGCCCGGGAGGTCGGCGCGATCGCTCCCGAAGGTGCCGTCATCGACGTCGCCCTCGCGAGATCGGTCGGTGGTCTCGCCGCCGACGTGACACTCGATGCCGCGCTCGCCGAACTGTCCGAACGGCTTCGTCGCGCCGGTGCTTCGACGGTGTGGACCCCACACGTCGTGGACACGGTGCCCCGACTCGGCCTCGACGTCGACACCACGACGGTCGAGGACGATTGGACCATCTGCCGGGTCCGCCTCGGCGGCGTGGAGGAGCGGTGGGACACCACCGGACTGCAGCACCATGCGCACGACCTGCGCTCGCCGTTACGGCGGGCGCGAGATCTGATCCTCGACGGCTCGGTCGATCTCGTCACCTCCGACGTGTTCGACACGATCGTCACCCGGCACACGGCGACCCCGAGCGACGCCTTCGTTCGACTCGGCGAGACCCTCGCCGGATCCGGACTCCTGCCCGCTGGGATGACGGCGACGCAGTTCTCCGTGGCGCGCCAGCACGCCGAGCGTCGGGCGCGCGCCGAGGCCGCGGTGCGCCACGGCTGGGTCGATCGATCACCGGAGTGCACGTTGGTCGAGATCTGGAACGAGATGCCGCCGTCGTTCCGGGCGAGAGCGGGCGCGATGCTGGAACACGAGCTCGCGAACGAGGTCGAGGTCCTGCGTCCACTCGTCTCGACGCTCGACGTCCTCCGGCTGGCGCAGCTCCACGGCGTCCCGGTCGTGCTCGTGAGCGACATCTACCTGTCCTCGGCCGAACTCCTCGCCGTGCTCGAGCGCGTCGGGATCGACGTCGACGTGTTCGACGCCGCGGTCACGTCGGCGGATCGACGTCGCGGCAAGGCCGATGGCCTGCTCGCCGAGGTCGTGGCGGAGCGTGGCGTCGATCCACGTCGGGTCGTGCACCTCGGCGATCACGACGTGTCCGACGTCGAAGCCGCCAGCCGGATCGGTGTCCGGGCGATCCAGACGGCGTTGCCGAAGTCACGACGGTTCGTCACCGTGCCGGGAGCCGATGTCGAGCGACGCTCGGCGGAGTCCGGGACCGACGGCGGCTTGACCGCCACGGCCCGGTCCGTGCTGCTCGCCGCCGGGACACGGGCCGAGCACCCGGCCTTCCAGTTCGGAGGAGCCGCGGTCGGTCCCGCGATGGTCGGCTTCGCCCGGTGGGTCGCGGCTCGGGCATCCGAACTCGGGACCGGCTCGGTGCACTACCTCCTCCGCGAGGGGCGGACGATCGCCGAAGTCGTCGACGCGGTCGCACCCGACACCCACCAGCGGCGACTCGTCCACGCATCCCGATGGGTCGACATGCGCGCTGCCGTCGTCGACGGGACGACGGCCGAACTGTTCGAAGCGCTGGCCCGCAGGGGACCGACCAGCGCCGACCACGTGGCGGCGGCGTTCGAGCTCGATGCCGAGATCGTCCGCGATGCCTGGCTCGGCACCACCGCCGTCGACCCGTCCCGGTTGTGGTGGGCGTGCTCGCAACTCGCCGCCGACCAGGGGTGCCGGGCGGCGATCGTCGAGAGCGCTGCCCGACTGCGACGTCGTGTCGCAGGTCGGTTGGAGCGGGACGTCGATCCGGCAGCGCTCGCCGGAGACGTACCACTCGTGGTCTGCGACGTCGGGTGGGGGGCGACGATCCAGACCGGGCTCGAACGGATCTTCGCGGCAGAGGGTGTCGACGTCGAGATCGTCGGGTTGTACCTCGCACTGTCGTCCGCAGGTGAAGAGCGGCTCGGTCGCGGTCACCGCATCGAGTCCTATCTGCCGAACCTCTTCGACGACTCGACTGCTGCGCTCCATTCCCGGGCGGTCGCACATCATGCCGACAGCATCGAACGGGTCCTGATGCCGCCGTCGGGGACGTTCCTCGACGTCGCCGAGGACGGTTCGGTCGTCGTGTCGAACGACCACGAGTTCCAGGCTCCGAGTCTGGTCCTCGCCAAACAGGGCATGTTCGAGTTCGCCCGTCGACTCGCCGCCGAGGGGATCGACGACTCGGTCTGGGTGGACGACCGCACGTTCCGCGGGGCGCTCGCTGCGTCACTCGCGCGGGTCGTGTCGGCGCCGACTCCGGAACTGGCAGCTGCGCTGTCGGACTGGCGGCACGACGACGTCGCAGGAGCGGAGGCGATCCCGCTGGGCGGCTCCGAGGCCGGGGCCGTCATGCCGTACGTGACGATCCGCGAGCTGTCGATGCTGAAGCAGACGGAGCGAGCCTGGCTCGAAGGTCTGGCCGCCGTCCACAATCCGATGCTGGCGGCCCAGATCGCCGCCGAGCGGGCCGGCGTCGACGCCGACCGTCTCGCTCCCCCGACACCCGGCGGTCGGAGCCGGATCGCGGTGTTTCCGGTCGGATCCGACCTGGCGTCGTTGCAGGTCGAGCATCATCCGAGCGCGACGCCCGCCGGGTGGTCGACGTTGCGATTGACCGGCTCGGTCGACTCGCTCCGCAGCATCCGGTTCGATGCGGCCGAGCGGGCGGTGCTCGTCGAGATCAAACGGTGGACCTGTGCGGTCGGCCGGGCCGGCGAGGTGACCGATGTCGACCTCGCCGACCTCACGAGTCGACGCCTGTCGTGGGTCGATGCCTGGCCCGTCGCAGGCGGGCGGTTCGTCGAGCGTCCCGGCGGCCACGTGATCGCCGAGATGCCGAGCGACGCCGTCGTCGCCGGAAGTTCCCTCGACGTGATCGTCGTGTTCAGGTGTTGGAACCTCGAAGCGGACGATCCGCTCCTGGTCATCGGCCCGGTGCGTCGGGTCCGGATCCGGGCGCGGAGGGCCGTGCAGCGGGTCCGCCGTCGGCTGGGTCGCTAACCGGACCGCGCGGTCCTCGTCAGGAGACCTGCGAGGCGCCGACCGACGTGTGGTCGTGTCTCGACCGCCGGTGCCCCGGATCGCCAGGGCCGTTCGAGCCAGTCGTTGCGGTCGGGAGCGAGGTTCGGGTTGTAGTACGGGTCGTTGTTGAGCGTCTCGTGCCAGCGACGATTCACGAACGCGTACTCCTCGTCGAGCAGGACGCTCGTCCGGGTGCGGCTCTCGAAGTGGTACCAGATCGCCCACGGCGACCACACGATCCGATGACCGGCGGCACGGAGTTTGAGCGAGACGTCGACGTCGTTGTAGTTGAGCGGGAGCTCGGTCGCGAACCCGCCGACCGCTTCGAGTGCGGACCGGCGGACGAGCGCCGCCGCTGCGGTGACGCCACTGCATTCACGTTCGACGGCGAGCGGACGGAGCGGCCAGGGGCCCGGCGAGTCACCGGGCCAGCCGAAGCACGCGTGGCCGATGTCGTGGTGGTACACGTGGCCGCCGTGCTGGAGCGTGCCATCGGCGAACAGCAGTTTCGCTCCGGCCATCGCCACGTCGGGGGTCGAGAGGTGCCCGACGAGGACCTCGATACTGGAGGGTTCGACGAGTTCGGTGTCGTCGTTCAACAACAGGACGAGGTCGGACGTGGCCGCGGAGACGCCGCGGTTGATCTTGTCCGAGAAGTTGAACGGTTCGTCGTAGTGCACGAGCACGAGCCGATCCCCCACGAGTTCTCCGAGGGTCCGCAGGACGGAGGCCGGGGTCGCCTCGTCGTACACGACGACGAACTCGAGCGACCGGTACGTCGAGCGCTCGAGGATGCTGCGGACGGCGTCGACGACGAAGCACCTGGTCGCGCCCCACACCCGGCCGCTGCTCCCCCGGGTCGGGATCACGACGCTCACCAGGGGGTGGTCACCGAGTCGTCGGACGACCCGATAGCACCCGTCGTGCTCGGTTCCAACCACGTCGGCGGCGAGTCCGATCCGATCGCAATGGTCCTGCACGGCCCGGATCCCGGCCTCGAAGGCCCACGGTTTGTTCGCCGTCGCCGTCGTCACGCTCGCCGGCGACTGGCGCCAGTGGTACAGGACGGCGGGGACGTGCGCGACCCGGCAGCCGGTCTCGGTCAGCCGGAGGACGAGGTCGTGATCCTGCGCACCGTCGAAACCCGGCCGGAACCCTCCGACCTCGTCGATCAGTGACCGTCGGGCCACCAGGAGGTGGACGATGTAGTTCTGGGCCCGGAGTCGTTCCGGCGAGAACGCCGGCTTGTAGGAGGGTGTGGAGAGGCGCCCGTCCGGTCGGAGCAGGTCGTGGTCGCTGTAGGCCACGTCGGCACCCGCGTCGAGGGCGTCGACCATCGATCCGAGCGCGCCGGGTTCGAGGACGTCGTCGTGGTCGAGGAACGCCACGAACTCTCCGGTGGCGGCGGCGAGGGCGTCCGCCGACGCAGCGGTGATGCCCCCGTTGTCCCGGCGACGGACGACACGGAGACGCGGGTCGGCCCGCTCGGCCTCGAGGAG
Source organism: Ilumatobacteraceae bacterium (assembly GCA_049458915.1). Classification (GTDB taxonomy): domain Bacteria; phylum Actinomycetota; class Acidimicrobiia; order Acidimicrobiales; family Ilumatobacteraceae; genus Ilumatobacter. The sequence continues at coordinate 19,957 of JBMUCX010000010.1, read as the reverse complement.
CAGGTCGACGATCTCGTGCCGGGTCGACGCATCGTCGACCACGACGTGCTCGTACTCACCGAAGTGCTGGGATCGGACCGATTCCAGACAGGCCCGGAGGTGCGACGGTTCGGGATCGTGCACCGCCGTGATGACCGAGACGCGGGGAGGCATGGGCGCTCAGAACGTCCGGGCACCGACGGATCGCCGGAGCCGCCGGAACAACGAGCGGGTCTGGTCGAGCACGGCGCGCTGGAAGTGCTCCTGATCCTGCCGGGCGCGGGCGAGTTCGACTTCGAGCACCGCGAGCTGTCCGCGCAGGACACCGGCGGCCGCCTCGGCGCCACGAGCGGCGTCCCGTGCGGCGAGAACGTCCTGCTGCAGGTCGGTGTACGACATCTCGCACGGACCGACGAGCGCACGCAGGCGTTCGAGCTCCCGGAGCAGGTCGTCATGCACCTCGTCGGTCACGTTCGGGAGTGTAGTCGTGCCGTCGAACTAGCCTTCCGGCGATGTCGATCGAGCCTGCGCGGGACGGCCGCCAAGCGGCGTGGGCGCTGGTCGCGCTGGTGGGGCTCGTGCTCGTGGTGTGGATGCTGCTGGTGCCACAGGGCGGCCAACCCGACGAAGCCGGCCACCTCGCCCGGTCGGCAGCACTCGTGCGGCTCGACCATCGCGACTACGCCTACGAGCTCCCCGACCGCTATCGCATCGCCGAACCGGCGTGCTACGCCTTCGACCCGTCCGTCCCCGCGACGTGCTCACCGGTTCCCGATCACACCGACGAACTGGTCGTCCTGACGTCCCGCGCCGGCAACTACCCACCGCTCGGTCACCTGGTGTTCGGAGCGGCATCGTCGCTCCCGGGCCTCGATCCGATCTGGTGGGGCCGCCTGGCGGCGGTGGTGGTGTCGGCGCTGCTCGTCGGCTGGTCGCTCGCGGTCGCCGCTCGTCACGAGCCGGTGCTCGCCGCCGGACTGCTGCTCGGTCTGACCCCCATGGCGTGGTCGATCATGGCCGCCCTCAACCCCAGTGCGCTGACGATCGCCGGAGCGGCAGCGCTGTGGGTGGGCCTTCTGACGAAGCCGTTCGATCGTGTCGACAGCGCGAGCGAGTGGCTGCTCGTGTGGGGCTGGACGGCGATGGTCGCCAGTCGTCGCGACGGTCTCGTGTGGGCGTGCCTCGTGCTGGCGGCGGTGTGCCTCACCCGTCGGTCGCGCCCACTCGATCTGCTTCGCGGCCTCGGGAGGACTCGACTCGGTATCGCTGCGTCGGCCACCCTCGTCACCCTGGTGTGGGCGGTCGTCGCCGCCTCGGGTACGGCGAGGTGGTCGCTCGTGGCGCCGCTCGTGGTCGTGGCCGTCGACGTCGGCCTTCGATGGTGGCCGCGGTTCGGCTCGACCCGGCGAGCCACCCGGGTGCTCACGGTGCTGGCCGTGGGGACAGCGGCGGTGGTCGGCTGGATCCTGCTCGTCGCTCGCCGTCCGGGTGGTTGGGACGGCACCCTCTTGCTGACGGTGATCGCGCAGACCGACGAGAACCTCGTCGAAGCGGTCGGGGTGCTCGGTTGGTTGGACACTCCGGTGCCAGCGGTCATCGTCGATGCCTGGCTCGTGGCCATGGGAGCGCTGGTGGCCGTCGGCATCGCCGCGCGGACGTGGCGGCCGGCCGCGGTACTCGCCGTCGTCACCGTGCTCACCTCGTGGACGTTCGAGCTCGTGCAGGGGAACGACTCCGGCACCTACTGGCAGGGGCGATATTCGCTTCCGCTGCTGATCGGTGTTCCGCTTCTGCTCGTCGCACGCAGCGCGAGAGCCTCCGAGCGGTTGGTCGTGCCGGTCGCGTCGGCCGCCGTGCTGTTCATCGACGTCGCTGCATGGGCAGCGGCTCGGCGGTACGGCGTCGGGCACGGCGGCAGCCACCTCCCGTGGCGGTGGGACACACCGCTCCAGCCGGTCCCACCCGTGATCCTCCTCGTCGTCCTCGGGCTCGCATCGATCGGCATCCTCCTGGTGCTGTTCGGCCGAGGTGTCGAGCGCCGCCCGACGGCGGGGCGGTAGCGTTCCTGCGATGTCCGAACCGTCCGGCGAGACCGTGGTCCGCGTCCGTGATGTGTCCAAACGGTTCCGGATCCACCACGAACGCCACCAGTCGCTGAAGCAATCGCTGCTCAACCGTCGACGCAGCGTGTCGGAGGACTTCTGGGCGCTCCGCGACATCTCGTTCGACGTGTTCGAAGGAGAGACCTTCGGGATCATCGGGCACAACGGGAGCGGCAAGTCGACGATGCTCAAGTGCCTGACCGGGATCCTCCAGCCCGACAGCGGTTCGATCGCCGTCGACGGCACGATCTCGGCGCTGCTCGAACTCGGCGCCGGATTCCATCCCGAACTGAGCGGTCGGGAGAACGTCTTCTTGAACGCTGCGATCCTCGGGCTCTCGCGTCGACAGGTCGAGGAGCGCTACGACGAGATCGTCGCGTTCTCGGGTCTCGAACAGTTCATCGACACGCCGGTGAAGAACTACTCGTCGGGAATGTTCGTCCGGCTCGGGTTCGCCGTCGCGGTCAACGTCGATCCGGACGTGCTGATCATCGACGAGGTGCTGGCGGTCGGCGATGCCGAGTTCCAGGCCAAGTGCGGCGACAAGATCGCCGAGTACCGGGAACGCAACAAGACGATCGTGCTCGTCACGCACTCGATGGACGACGTCGTCCGGCTCTGCAGCCGCGCCGCCTGGATCGACCACGGCCGTCTCCGGATGATCGGGGCACCCGGCGAGATCACCGACTCGTATCTCGACACCGCCCACAGCGGGCGGACCGTCCAGGTGACCGATGCGCTGCGTCGAGGTGACGGGCGGGCGCGGATCACCGACGTGGTGTTCCTCGGCGGAGACGGTGCCCCGGTGCAGATCCCCCGCTCGGGCGAACCGCTGGCGATCCGGTTCACGGTGACGGCCACCCAGCCGGTCATCGGACCGGAGTTGTCGCTGACGGTCTTCGATCAGGGCGGCACCCTCGTGACCGAGGTCGACACGAGGCGGCGCGGCGTCGACATCCCCCTCATCGCCGGCTCGATCGACCTCACGCTCGAACTCGACCACCTCGCACTCAGCGAGGGCACCTACGAGATGTCCGCAGCGCTGCGCGATCCGGCCGACAACGGAGAGATCGACGTCCGCACCCGCTTCGTGCGATTCGACGTGCTGAAGGGCGCTGTCTCCGACGGTGGACTCGTGACCCTCGGCGGGTCGTGGAAGGTCGGCTGACCGTCGGTCACCCGGACGATCAGAGTTCCTCGGCGAACCGTCCGTCGTACCGGTCGAAGATCCACCATCCGGCCAGCAGCGCCACGAGCGAGTACCCGATGAGCAGGGCGTAGTCGACGAGGCGCGGCATGGTCAGGTCGTACATCAGGTTCCGGAAAATCCGGACCACGACGGCCATCGGGAGGGCGTCGTAGATCCGCAGCAGCGTGGGGTAGCTCGACAGTTGATCGGCGGCCAACCCGGGCGGATACACGATCGGAGTGGTGAAGAACCACGCCTGGAGGGCGATGCTCCACAGGTACGAGACATCACGGAAGAACACGTGTGCGGCCGCGAGTGCCAGCCCGAATCCGGTGGCGAACAATCCGAGGAACACCGTCGTGACGACGACCAGGGGGATCCACGGCAGCACCATGTTGCCGGCGATCAACAGCGCCGCGCACAGGACGAGCAACTCGATGGCGAGGGTGAACAGGCCGGCGACGACGACCGACACGATGAGATGTTCCCGCGGGAACCGGACCTTTCCGACGAGAGCGCTGTTCTGGACGATCGAGGTCATCGAGGTGCTGACCGCGATGCTGAAGAAGGTCCACGGAACGAGTCCGCACATCAAGAAGAAGGCGTAGGAGCTCAATCCGCTCGGGGCGCCCTCGGGCGGGGTGGCCCTCAAGACGATCGAGAACGCGAAGCTGTAGATCAGCATGAAGGCGATCGGATTGAGGAGCGACCATCCCCACCCGAGGATGCTGCGCTTGTAGCGGCCCCGCAGCTCTCGCAGGGTCAGGTTCCAGAGCAGCTCGCGCCGCGCGAACAGCTCGGTGGCCGACGACATGGAGGCCGAGGCTATCCGCAGCGATCAGAGCCAGGGTGCCCACGGCAGCTGCGGGTACAGCTGACGGAGATGGGTCAACATGTGGTCCTCGATCAGGTTGGTGGTGCTCAGCATCGACACCGTCTGGGTCCGGTACCGCCCGAGCATCTCCGGGAGGTGCACGCCGCGCTCGCCGTGGGCGGCGAGGCGGAGCCAGAACTCCCAGTCTTCCCAACCGAAGGCGAGATCGTCGACGCGGTAGCCGCCGAATCGTGCCCACGTCGATTTTCGCAGCATCGCCTGGGCGTCGATGTAGTTGCCGGCACACAGCCACGGCACGTGCCACGCCATGCCGCTGCGGACACCGGCCGACGTACCGAACTCCTCGAGTGACGAGTACGCGAATGCCGCACCGGGGTCGGCGGACAGTGCGTCGGAGAGGCGGCGGAGCGCCGACGGGTACACGAGGTTGTCGGCGTCCATGATCATGACGTGTTCACAGCGGGCGGCCTCGATCGCGAGGTTCCGGGAAGCCGGGAGCCCACGGTTCACGTCGCTGCCGATCAAGAGCGCCGGAACGTCGGGATGCCGATGGATCCAGTCGGTGACGACGGCCCGCCCGTCGTCGAGCGAATGGTCGTCGATCACGACGACCTCGACGTCGATCTCGGCCGAGTCGGCGATCGAGTCGAGGGTCTCGGTCACGAGATGGGCGTAGCCGAACAGGGTGACGACGACGCTGACCTCGGGTTCGGCATCCCGGTACGACGACGACTCGACCCGCTCGACGTGATCATCGACCCCGAAGCGGTGCAGGCAACGGACCCGGTCGATCTGCCGCTGCAGTTCGGTCTCGGCCAACATCGCGTCGTAGATCCGCTGTCGGACCGCCCCGGTCGGTCGGAACGGTGGGAGGAGCGGACGCTGTTCCAGTCGCAGCGCCCGGGAGCGATACCGCGCTCGCGGCCTTCGGCGACCGATCGGTGACCACGTGTCGTCGAGTTCGTCGAGCAGCGGACCGACGACGTCGACCAGCGGGTGGTCGTCGAGCACCGCCGATGCCGCCAGCGCACCGACCTGGTGGCATCGTCCGGGATCGTCGAGGAGCGTGGCGAGATCGGCGGCGATGTCGGCCGACTCCACGAAGTGCTCCCCGGCGACGAGCGGCTCGTACCCGGCGGATGGTTCGGTCAGCACGCAGCACCCGTTGGCCATCGCCTCGATCATGCGAGCCCACTCGAAGTATCCGGGTGTGGTGTCGTCACGGTGGATGTTGACCAGGATCGTGCTGTCGGCGAGGAGGTCGTACTTGTCGTTCCCGAACACGAGACCGCCGTCGCCGGGTCGGACGGGTCGGTCGAACGAGAACAGGCGCAGATCGGCCCGGCGGTTCCACAGCACGGGGGCGAGCGTGGCGAGCACGCGGCGCCGACGATCCGTCGACCCACCGAGGAACAGCACGTCCCGCGTCCGGGGCCGTGCGGACCGGTGGTCCATGCTCGGCACCCCACCGAGGCGGAGGTGTCGGGCGTCGACACCCCGCTCCGCGAGCGCTGCCGCACCGTGGCGGTTGATGTCGAGCACGACGGCGCTGCGTCGGGCGTAGAGCGCAGTGATGTCGAACCAGGTCGTGCCCGGCTGCTCGGTGCAGATCGGGATGCTGGCTGCGACCGACCGGTCGACGGCGACATCGTCCCACCCTCCGAGCGCGTAGAACTCGTGGGGGGCCAGGACGAAGTCGAGGCCGCCGGCACCGTCGGGACGACGGCCGTCGTCCACGATGTCCGCATCACGACCGGTCGCGCGCGCGGCCTCCACGAACCACCCGGCGATGTCCCGCATGAAGGCGTTGCCGCTCTTCGCGACGAACACCCGGACCGGACGCATCACCGGACGCGCCGCACCAGGTCAGCGGGGGTGCGGAGGATCTTGGTCACGGTTCGCCGGACGACGGTCGGCTTGTCGGGAGCCGATGCCAACCCGGTGACCATCTCGCGGAGGTAGGCACGGCGACTCGTCGCCGCCGGGAGCGTCGCGATGAGATCGCGGAGTTCGCTCCTCCGAGCTCTCGATTGCGCTTCGAGTTCGTCCAACCGCCGTTCGATGTCGTCGGGAGCGGCGTCGTCTCGATCCATACCGCCCGAGGCTACGGGGTCGTTCGGCACCCCTGGTCGATCTCCGATGGGTACCATCGGTCGCTGGCATGCGTGAGATGACGCGCCCACGGGCGACCGAGCCGACATCGGACGGTCAGCCCTTTCCTGCAGCGGTCGAACGCGCCATCGGCCGAGCGGGTCGGCCGCTCGGTTGGATGTGGAGCCGGGGATTCCGGTTCCTGTTCCTGCTCGACGCGATCGCCCTGTTCTCCGTCATGGTCGCGATCAACATCGTCCGATTCGGATGGACCTGGCCCACCTATCCCCGGTCGCACTACTGGGTCGGGTTCGCGATCGCGACGGGGATCCACGTGCTGATCAACTACTTCGCCGGCCTCTACGAGCGAGAACCACGTCTCGGTGACCGGCCGTGGCTCCCCCGGGTGGCCGTCGCGATGGCGATCGGGGTCGCGTTCGACGGCCTCGTCGCGGTGCTGACCGAGCGGTATCTCATGCCCCGGTTCAACCTCGGGGTGCTGCTCGTCGTCGGGTCGCTGGTCGTGACCTCGAACCGCAGTGCCAGCCGATATTTCGCCGATCGTCGCCGGGGTCCGTCCCGGGTCCTCCTGGTCGGGCAGGGCGAAGCGGTGGCGTTGGCCGAACGACACTTCGCGGGGAACCCGACGGCCGACGTCGTCGGGACGGTGACCGACACCTCGGGCCTGTTCGATGCCGTGCAGCGTCACGGAGCCACCGACGTGCTGCTCCTCGACCTGTCGGCGTTCACCGATGCGTTCCCGGAGCCCCTGATGACGCTCGACCGGGCCCATGTCGGCGTGCACCAGCGGGTCAGCGCCCGCGAGACGCTGCTCGGTCTGCGATCGGTGAGGGAGATCGCCGGCCTGCCGTTCACCCGGATGCGGACGCACGCGATGGCCAACCACCAACTCCGGCTCAAGCGCCTCTTCGATCTGGTCGTCACCGTGGCACTCAGCCCGCTGTGGCTCGTCGTCCTCGGACTCCTGGCACTCTGGGTCCGGCTCCGCGCCGGGTCGGGAGTGCTGTATCGACAGACCCGGGTCGGGCTGCAGGGGCACCCGTTCACGGTGGTGAAGTTCCGAACGATGCGGCACGATGCCGAAGTCGCCGGGGTCCGGTTGTCCGAGCGGGACGACCCTCGGGTGGTCCGTGGCCTCCGCTGGATGCGATCGACGCGCGCCGACGAGTTGCCGCAGCTCTGGAACGTGTTGAAGGGGGAGATGTCGCTGGTCGGACCGCGGCCAGAACGGCCGGAGTTGATCCGTCTGATCGAACAGGACGTGGCCGGCTACGCCCGCCGCCACGAACTGCCTCCGGGGATCACCGGACTCGCTCAGATCAACGGCCGCTACGAGACCGATCCGGTGTACAAGCTCGGGTACGACCTGCAGTACCTCGTGAACTGGTCGATCGTCCTCGACGCACAGATCCTGCTCCGCACGGTGTGGGTGGTGTTGAGTCGTCGTGTCTGACACGCGAGCCGGCTGCTCGGGACGCGACCCGTCTCGCGACGACTGGCCGTCGGTGTCGGTGGTCGTCCCGGTGCGGAACGAGGCGCAGCACCTCGAGCACGCGGTCGCCTCGATCCTCGACCAGGACTATCCGGTCACCTTCGACGTGTGTCTCGCCGTCGCTCCGTCGATCGATGGCACCGAGCAGCTCGCCGACCGGATCGCCGGCGCCGAACCGCGGGTCTCGGTCGTCGCCAATCGGGCGGGCGTGACACCCTCGGGTCTGAACGCGGCGATCCGGGCGACCGTCGGCGAGGTCGTCGTGCGTGTCGACGGCCATGCCGAACTCTCCCCCGGTTACATCCGCCGGGCGGTCGAGACGATGTGCCGGACCGGCGCGGTCAACGTCGGCGGCCGCCAGGTGCCGACGCCGACGACCCCGTTCGAGGAGGCCGTCGCCGCTGCCACGACGTCGCGACTCGGCACGGGCGGGGCGACGTACCGGGTCGGAGGTCGGGAAGGACCCGTCGACACGGTGTACCTCGGAGTGTTCGATCGGGCGGCCGGCGACGCCGTCGGGTGGTTCGACGAATCGTTGATCCGCAACCAGGACTACGAGCTGAACATCCGACTGCGACGGGCGGGAGGAACGATCTGGTTCGATCCGGAACTCGCCGTCGGGTACCGGCCGCGCAGCACGTGGATCGACCTCGCCAGGCAGTACTTCGAGTACGGCTACTGGAAGGCCGAAGTGACTCGCCGCCACCCGTCGTCACTGCGTGCCCGTCAGGTGATCCCGCCGATGGCCGTGGTGCTGACCGCCCTGGCGACGCTCCGAGCGGTGCGCCGACCGATCTGGTGGATGGTCCCGGCACTCGGCGTCGCCGTCCTGGCCGCCGAAGCGGTGCGGCTCCGTCGGCGACACGCCGCTCGCGCCGTCGACGTCGTGGCGGTCCTCGCGACGATCCCCGTGGCGTGGTCGTTCGGGCTGTTCGTCGGAGGGGCCGGTGCCTTCGGGCGGCGCTTCGCGGCGGCGGTCGGCTTCGGACGGCGTGGTACCGTTCGCCGGTGATGTCTGGTCGTTCCTCGAACCGGAACACCTCCGACGGGCGCCGGCGCCCTCCGGAGTCGTGACGCCGTCGTTCCGACGGTGGCGCGGTCGACCGGGACCCACCTCGGAGTCGTCCGACGTCGGCCCGGCGCCGCGAGGAGTGCGACGGCTCGATCTGGTGATCGTGACCGACCTGCGGTTCCCCGGCGGCACCTCGAGCAGTCTGATCGAGGAGGTCACGGCAGCGACCACCGCCGGCTACGAGGTGGGGTTGCTCCATGTCGAGAGCCCCAGGATCGGGCCGACCGCTTCGGTGGGTCACCGGGTCCGCGCACTCGTGGACGACGGTCCGGCCCATCTGGTCCTGCCGGGTGAACGCGTCGAGACCCGTGCGGTGATCGTCAAGCATCCGATGGTGTTCGCCGCACCGATGGGTGGGCGAATGAGCATCGAGGCCGATCAGGTGATCGTGACGGTCGGCCAGGTTCCTGCCGACGAGCACGGTGTGTACTACGAACCTCGGTCGGTCGACGACAACCTCCTCGAGGCGTTCGGGCGACGGGCGATCTGGATCCCGGTCAGTTCCGCGGTCCGCTCCGCACTCGGCGGCGACTCGGCGGACGTCGACATGTCCCGGAGCACCTGGGTCGAGATCATCGAGGTGCCGGCGGATCCGATCGTCGGCAGAGTGCCGACGGACGACCCGAGGCTCGTGATCGGTCGCCACAGCCGACCCGACCGCCTGAAGTGGCCCGGCGACGCCGACGACATGCGGGCGGCGTATCCCGTCGACGGGTCCGTTCGGGTGCGGGTGCTCGGGGGAGCCGATCCGGTCGGCGAGGTGCTCGGCGCCGTCCCGGACACCTGGGAGGTGTCGGAGTTCGGCTCGATCGAACCCGGTGCGTTCCTCGCCGAACTCGATGCGTTCGTGTACTTCCATCACGCGGACCTCACCGAGGCGTTCGGACGGACGATCCTCGAGGCGCTCGCGGCCGGCGTGCCGGCCGTGGTGCCGTCGCATTTCGAGCCGATCTTCGGCGAGGCCTGCCTGTACGCGACGCCGCACACCGCCATCGAGACGGTGCGAGCCCTGTGCGCCGATCCGGAGCGCAGGCGTTCCCATGTGGAGCGGGCCCGCCGCCTGGTGGCCGAGCGGTTCGGGCACGCGACCCACGTGCGGCGCATCGAGGAACTGTGCGGGCCGCCCGGCTCGATCGACCCGGTCGACGTCCCACCCGTGCCACCGGTGCTCGCCGACGTGCCGATCGGTCACCGCCCTTCGTTCACCACGACCCTCGTGGCGGCGCTCGGCGCCGAGACCGGCGAGGTCGAGGCGCTGCTGGCGGCGCTCGAGCAGCACCGACGCCGTGCTCCGGGCTTCGTCCCGGTCGTCGCGATCACGGTTCGACGACCGCCGCTGGCCGAGCGGCTCGGGATCGAGACGGTGGTGATCACCTCCAGGCGGAACCACTCCGGGCCGCCGGGCGCGTGGCCCGAGTACGCCCGACGGCGGCTCCGCCAGTTGGCGATCCGCCACCGGGTCGACAACGTGGTCGTGGCGAACCCCGCTCACGAGGACGCGTGGATCGCCCTCCAAGTTCACCGATCACCTTCCGACGACCGGTGAAGAACGGTACGCTCCGGTGCCGACCACTTGGAGTCCTGCGTGACCGCTGATCGAGACCACCACCACCGCACTGCTCGACCGACGGCGCCGTCGACCTCCACCGGAGTCGACTCCGCCGCATCGGGGCGCCGCCACCCGTGATGAGCGACCGGCCCGTCGTCGACGTAGCACGGCCCTGGCACCTCGTCGTTCCCGATGCCGGTGAGGCCGATCACGACGACACCTCGGAGGCCGAGGGCACCGAGCAACCGCTGCTGCCACCGCTGTGGTTCCGGATCCTGAGTGGGCGGTCGTTCGCCTGGAGATGGCGGCGTGCCCGCCACAGTGTCCGTCGGGCTCGGCGCCAAGCGGCTCGGCGTGCGCTGCGATGGTTGGAACTCCGGCCGGTTGCACGCGATGCGGTTCGAGCCGGCAACTGGCGGTTGCTCGTCGGGCTCCAAGCACGTCGTCGACAGGCATCGAAGCGCCGGCCACACCGACCCGTGGTTCATGTCGAGGCGGAGGTCGTCGGAGGTACCGATCGCCGCTCGCGGAGCCTTCTCGTCGCCGGTGTGTCGCTGCGCCCGTCCGACGCCGCCGACGCACCGCGCCTCGTGATCGACGACGACGGGAGCACGGCGGTGGTGAGCCGACCCGATGGCGAACAGCTCCGTCTCGTCTCGCCCGTCGACCCGACGCGCTGGAATCCCAACCGGTTCCCGGAGCGCGCCTCGAGCGACGTCGTCGCCCTCGACGCGCTGCCGATGGGCGACGATGCCCGGTCGGCTCGGCGTCGGCTCCAGTTCGCCCACCGGGCTCGCGTCGTCGACGTGGGCACGAAGTCCGACGCGGCCGACGCCGTCCTCGTCCGACGGGTCGCCGAGCTCGCGTGTGCCGGTGTGGTGCTCGGTGGAACGCTCCGCCCGTCCGTCGCCGAGGCCGTGGGGCCGGAACTCGCTCGACTCGTGGCACGGGTCGATCTCCGCGATCCGGCCCATCTCGTCGAGGGCCGATCACGTCTGCTCCACTCGATCGAGGTCCGTCGGGCCGCCTCCAGCCGGTTCGCGCCGCGCGACCAGTGGACCACGATCGGTGCTGCACTCGGTGTCGACGTCCGGGCCACGCCGTCGGTGTCCGTGCTGCTCGCCTCCAATCGGCCCGACCGGGTCGTCGAAGCGGTCGATCGTGTCGTCGCCCAACGGGGTGTCGACGTGCAACTCGTCGTCGGCTTGCACGGCTCCCACATGCCGACCGACCTCGACGCCGCGATCGCCGACCGCGCCGGCGGGGTCGATCTGGTGGTGCGCCGCCTCGACGACGCGATGAACCTCGGTGAAGTGTTGAACGACCTCACGAGCCGTGCCGACGGAGACCTGGTCAGCAAGTGGGACGACGACGACTGGTACGACTCGCTGCACCTGTCGGACCTGGTGCGTGCTCTCGACTTCTCGGGTGCCGTGATGGTCGGCAAAGCGGCCGAGTTCGTCTACCTGGAGGCACTCGACGTGACGATCCGTCGGTTCGCGGCGGCTGCCGAGCGGCTCTCGGTGACGCTCGCCGGTGGCACGCTGCTGCTCGCACGGGACGACCTCGTGGCGGTCGGCTGGGCGCCGGTGGCACGCCAGGTCGACCGACAACTCATCGACAAGCTCCAAGATCTCGGCTTCCCGACATATCGCACCCACGGTTTCGGTTACGTACTGCGTCGTCAAGGGTCCTCGCTGGCGCAGCACACGTGGCAGGCGGGCGACGGGTACTTCCTCCGGCAAGGGTCCGATCAGCGGCCCGGACTCGACCTCGGGTTCGCCGGCTTCGACGAGGAGTCTCTTTCGTGACACCGACACCGGATCCCGACCGGTCCCGTCGTTGCGCCGACGTCGTCGGCAACGATTGGTCGTCGCTGGTTCCCGACCGGGATGCCGCGTGGACCCCGTCGGCGCTCGTCTCGATCTGCATCCCGACCCACGACCCCGGACCCGGCCTCGCGCGGATGCTGCGCTGTCTCGACGCCCAGACGTATCCGGCGGACCTGATCGAGATCGTCATCGGTGACGACCGGTCCGAGGTGCCCGTCGTCGTGCCCGACGGCCTCCGCCACCGGGTCTCGGTCGTCCGGTGCGAACACGACTTGGCATTCGGGGCGGGCGTCGCCCGCCATGCCGCTGCGACGGCGGCGACGGGTGACATCTTGATGTTCCTCGATGCCGATGTGATCCCCGAACGCCAGGTCGTCGAGGCCTACGCCCGGTGGTTCGACCGCTGTCCACTCGTCGTGCCGATGGGTCTGTGCCGGTTCGTCGACACCGATGCGATCACCGACGACGACCTGTACCGCCTCGTGGCCGACGGCATGATGGGGCGGCATTTCGCCGATGTCGAGGTCGACGAACAGCAGTGGCGAGAACGGCGCTTCGATCTGCTCGATGATCTTCGGATCGAGTCGATCGACGCGTTCCGGGTGACGGTCGGCGCCACGATCGCCGTCTCGGCCGAGCAGTACGCGCAGGTCGGTGGCTTCCCGACGCTCGGTGTCCGAGGAGCCGAGGACACGACGTTCGGGCATCGGCTGCACACGAACGGAGCGGTCTTCGTGCTCGACCGGGATGCCACCCACTGGCACCAGGGACGACGAACGCTCAGCGATCCGGCGACCCGCGAACGCGTGAACCAGATTCGCGCGCCGTTCCTCGAAAGCCTCTTGCCGGTCGGCGGGTTCCGGGGCCACGAGGCCCCCACCGACCCTCCGGTCGAAGTGGTGCCGTTCGCCCGGGTCCGGGTCAGCGGTGTCGACACCGAGGCCACCCGCCGAAGCGTCGAGGCGGTGCCCGGCATCGATGCGGCGCTGACCGACACGCCGTTGGGAGACGAGTTCGATCCCGCGTTCGTCCAGGTCGACCTGCCGGCCGGGATCCGGTGGTCGCCCGCAGCGGTCGAACAGATCGGTTCGGTGTTCTCCGACCACGAGGTCGGAGTGGTGAAGGCGCTGGTCGACGGGGCGGACGGAGGGGTCATCACGATCGCCCGGTCGAGGGCGATCAGGCGAGCGCGACTCGTCCGACCCGACGACGACCCGGTGGTCGTCGCCGGAGCGTTGTTCGGGGTGTGGTGGGTCGATGCGGCCACGCTCTCGCTGGTCCCGTTCGGTGAGCGCTCCGAGACGGGGGTCGCCGCCGCTCCGGGCTGGACCTCACGCCTGTACGACCTCGTCGTCGCCGGACTGCGACGACTCGCGAGGTGAGCCGGTGAACGCCGGAGCCGCTCCACGCTGGATGCGTCGGACGGCTCGAGCGATCCTGCCTCGTCGGCGATCCGTGCGCGGCGCCGCTGGCCGGACGACGACCACACCCGATTCCGATCCGCCGAGCGTCGATCCGGTGGACGTGCTGACATCCGGACTCCCTGCGATCGACTGGGCGGGGCGTGACGTCGAACGGCCGAGCTACCGCTACAAGCTGCACGAGTCGAAGCGACGCAAAGTGCTCCTCGACACCGAGGGTCACCGACAGCGGGTGTGGGCGTTCAACGACAAGCTGGCCGGGTTGCGGCTGGCCGCGGATCTGGGTGTGGCGACGCCGACGGCCATCGCGGACGTGGCGACGCTCGACGAGCTCGACTGGGATTCGCTCCCGGACCGATTCGTCCTCAAGCCGCTGAACGGCGCAGCGAACCGGGCGACGTTCCTGTTGCACCGCGACGGTGACGGCTTCAAGGACCTGATGGACGGCGGGTACAAGTCGCGCGACGACGTCGTCCGTGACGCCCTGGACCTCGTCGATCGTGGCCTGGTCTCGGCGCGGTTCTGCGTGGAGGAACTCCTCGCCCCGCGCGTCGACCTCCGCGACCGGATCGCCCAGCCCGACGACTTCAAGGTCTTCTGCTTCTGGGATCGCCCGGTCGTCGTGATGCAGCGGCGACTCGGCGGGACGCCCGATCATTCGGCGTGGCGGTTCAAGTTCTGGAGTTCGGCATGGGACGACCTCGGCCCGGTGAAGTATCCGGACCGGTGCGATCCGACCCTGGAGGAACCGGCGGGGAGCGACGAGATCATCGAGGCCGCGACCCGGATCGGGCGACACCTGGCGATCCCTTTCGTCCGTCTCGACCTGTACGACACCGATCGTGGTGTGGTGTTCGGTGAGGTGACGCCGCATCCGGGTCCCCCGGAGCGATGGGATCCGAAGGTCGACGAGATCCTCGGTCGCCACTGGGAGCACGCGGAGGCGAGGCTGCTGGCCGCCGGCATCGCTCCGAACGAGCCGAAGCCGTAGCGGCGGCTCCGACCCGAGCGCATACGCTGCGGTCGTGTCTGCAGCGCCGACGTTCGAGTGGGTCGTGCTCACGCTGGGCGACCGGCCGGGTGAGCTGGAGCGTGCGGTGCGCTCGCTGGTGAAGAACGAGGGCGTCGAGGTGCTGGTGGTGGCCAACGGGGCCTCGGCCGAAGCGGTGCCGGAGCTCCCGAGTGTTCGCTCGATCGTCCTCGACGACAACGTCGGCGTTCCCGCCGGTCGACATGCCGGCTTGCAGGCGACCCGATCGGCGGTCGTCGGATTCCTCGACGACGATGCCGCGCTCGAGGGTGACCTCTCGTCGGTGATCCGTGCGTTCGACGACGACGGGTCGCTCGGGGCGGTGTCGCTCCGGATCGTCGACGAGGACGGAGCGACCTCACCACGCCACGTTCCCCGTGTCGGCGGAGCGAACCCCGGTGCGGCCGGCTCCGTCACCCACTTCCTCGGCGGGGCGTGCGCGATCCGCCGGGAGGCGTACGACGAGGTGGGTGGCTACTTCGCCGATCTCTTCTACGGCCACGAGGAAGTCGAGTTGAGTTGGCGCCTCCTCGATGCCGGGTGGCGGATCGACTACCTCACCGATGTCGTCGTGCGACATCCGCGCACCGAGATCAGCCGCCACGAGAAGGGGTGGCGCCTCACGGGCCGCAACCGGGTGTGGATCGCCCGACGGACGCTGCCGTGGCCGGTCGCGATCGTCCACGTGTCGGTGTGGCTGGTCGGCGGGTTCGTGCGGGCGCCGCGGGCGTGCCGCCGGGCCTATCTCGCGGGGTGGTGGTCGGGATGGACGACGTCATGGCCGTCGGGGGTTCGACGTCGCCCGATCCGCTGGTCGACCGTCTGGCGGCTGACGCGCCTCGGACGCCCCCCGATCGTCTGAGCGGACATCACGGCGTCACGGCGTCGAATCGCCAGTCGATCGTGTCATCGGACATGGCCGGGGTCGAGCCGACGTCGAGGTCAGCGGTGAAGCCGCCGAGGCCACTCGAGACGTTCCACGTACCGCCGGTGACGGTCGTGCGGCCTCGCAACCGCCAGGTGCCGCCCGACAGGATCGCCTCACCGGCGCTCTCGGCGGTGATCGTGCCGTTCGGCGTGTCGATCACGATCGATGCGGTGTAGGCGTCGACACCGCGGCTCGACGGTCCATCGACTCCCCGATCGATCCGGATCGTGAGCGATGCCGAGGTCACGACGGCGCCGATGGAACGCGACACGACGCTGATGCCGGGCGACGAGGTGACGTAGGTCTGCGTCGTCGATCCACCGTTCGAGGCGTCGTCGGTCGTCGACGTACCGCTCGACGCGGCGGGGCCGCTGTCGGTGATCGGGTCGGTGAGCTCGATCCGCGCCGACGACGTGGTGGCGAAGGTCCGGGCGGTACCGACCCTTCCGGCGATGCCGACGGGTCGCACCCGCACGGTGGTCGACAGCGGCGCGTCCAGGCCGAGGCACGCCGGCGATCCGGTACCGGCGCTCCGCACGACCCCGTCGGCGTCGGCCACGTAGCGGCCGGCCGCCATCAGGTCGGTTTCGGCGACCACGACGTCGGACGGCACCTCACCGAGGGCCGACAGCCATCTGGCGCGCACGTATCCGTTCCTGCCGACGCAGACGCTCGCCGACGCGGTCGGGTCGGTGGCGTAGACCGGCGCCAGGTCGAGGTTCGTGAGGAACGGCTGCACCAGATCAGCGGGCCGTGAGGTGCCCGACGCCGACCCACCCCCGGCGACGAGCCGGGATGCATCGGACACGAGCGCCGATGGAAGCACCGCCGTGCCGCCGATGGCGACGATGAATCCCGGGTCGACGCAGCCCGTGAGGGCTTGCACGCTGCTGCAGAACGTGTCGGACGGCTCGAACGCTGCCGTCAGGAAGTCGGCCACAGTGGCGGGGAGGGCCGTCGCACCGGCGGGAACGAGGATGACGGGAATCGCATCGTGGGCGGGCCGCGCGAGCGAGGGTGTCGTGGCAGGTCGTCCGCCGGTGAGGGGTGCGAGCGCGCGTCGGGGCGCTCCGCGACCAGCAGCGTTCGCTGCGGCGCACCACGGGCCGGCGGCGAGCGCATCGGGCCAGCCCTGTCCGGTGGCGTCCCCCGACGACGCCGCCAGGCACACGATCGACCCGGCGTATTCGACGGCGCGTCCGGTCGGCCACCACCCGCCGAGACGGCGTGCCATCTCGACGCTCGTCGCGTACCGGTCGGCGCCGGCGATCCGGGTCACGTCGGCGCCGGTGATCTGCCCGATCTCGGTGAGGACCACGTCCGGGATGCGGGCCGGGCCACCGAGGACGACGACATGGTCGACCGGGAGCACGGCGAGGGCGGCGGCGGTCGCGGTGGGGAGTCCGCTCGTGCCGTCGTGGAGGAGCACCGGAACCTGCCAGTAGCTCGTCCACCAGCCGGCCGCGAGAGCGTCGGCGCCGACGACGCCGTCGGTGACGACGACGGTCCGGCCGAGGACACGGCACGACGTCGCGGAGTCGCGCAGCTCGATGGCGGCGTTCGCATACCAGCCCATGCGACCGTCGCCGTCGTCGACGGCTGGGTCGTCACACGGGCCGGACGCTGCGGTTCCCGTGCCGAGTGCACCGGCCACGGCAGCAGCCGTCCCATAGCGGTTGCTGCCCGAGACGCGGAACACCTCGTCGTACCCGAGCCCGACCAGATCCGCCTCGACCCCGGGTGGTACCGCGGCCGGTCCCCCGACGATGATCGCCTGTCGGGCCAGACGGCAGCCTCCGGATCGGAGATCGCGTGCCGTCGACCTGGCGGGAACGCTCAGTCCGGTCGCTCCACGACGAGCCGACGAGGTGACGACGATCGGGGCCGATTCGGTGTCGACCCGGGCGAATCCGCCGACCGGGTCGAAGAGCGGATCGGCGGCGGCGCTGCGCTGGAGATACGGCTCGGTCGAGTTGTCGGTCGGGTCCGACAGTGCCGAGGCGGCGAGGGCGTCGGCCGGAGTGTCCCCGGCGACGACGATGATCGCCCGGGGGCACGTCGCGGCACCCCACCAGCCGCTGGCATCATCCGCTGCGCCGCCCGATGACGGGTCGGTGGTGTCGAACGGGTAGCCGCCGTCACCACGGAGACCGAGAGCGAGTGCCTGGGCCGTCTGGGCCCGGTCGGGTCCGGCGAATCGGATCGCGTTCGCCCAGGTCTCGATGCCGGGATCGGTCGTGGTCGTGTCGGGCCACTGGGACGGTGCGGGAACGTCCTCGGCGAACACCGGGGAGGCGACGATCAGCGAAGCGACGACGACGAGAGCGCTCCGCGTCCGGCCGGAGCCCGCCCGGTGTCGGAACGAACCGCGCGGCTCAGCCGACCAGGGTGAGGGTGAATGCGCCGTCCGAGAGGAGCCCGCTGAACGAGCCTGACGGTGCGAACTGTCCGAGGTCACCCGTTGCACGGTACTGGCCGGCGATGGTGAGGGGAAGGGTGTTTTCGGCATCGTCGACGACTCCACGTCCGGCGAGCCGCAACTCGATCGTGCCGGTGTCGAACACGAGCGTCAGCACCCCGTCGATCCGGCTGACGCCGTCGGGGTCGGGCTCGTCGACGGCGATCCGCCCGCTCAGCGTCCCGTCGAAGGTCGCATCGACACTGAAGGCGACCGTGCCGGCCAGATCGAGGCGAGGACCAGCGGGCGAGATGCTCACCGAGGCGACCAGTGATCCGCCGAGCGACGGCAGCACCGACTCGACGGGAAGGCTCGTGGTGGGCGCGGCGGGCGGCACGGTGGTCGGTGTCGCCGAAGGGGCCTCCGCTCCGGCGATCGGGAGGGGATCGTCCTCGGCAGCGACGGCGGTGTCGGCCTCGTCAACCGGGTCGGTCGGCACCGAGAGGTCGTCGGTCGCTTCGTCGACCGGGTCGGGAACAGCGATCGCCGGTTCGGTGACGGCCCCGGCCTCGAACCGTGCACCCGCCGGTTCGACCGCACTCACCGCTGGTGAGACGTCCACAGCTCCGAGAAGCGGCTCGTCGACATCGGCACCGGCGGCTTCGACGGTCACGGTCGGCGGCACCAGCGGCGGACGCTCCGGTGCAGTCGCGAACGACACGGTGGCGACGGCACCGATCCCGAGAGCCGCCTTGGTGAGGAGCGGCACCGAGTGAGAAGCGCTCGTGGCCAGATTCGTCGCCGCCTCCATCATCGGGGCGACATTGGTGGCCAGCCGTCCGGCCGTGTCGACGGCAGCCGGTGACGCGGCGGCCGAGGTCACGGCACCGCCGGCAGCGTCGGGGGGTGCCGCCATGGCGCTCCGGCCGGGGCGACGCAGCACCAGATAGCAGGCGATCGGGATCGCCGCAGCGCCCTGGAGGGCCTTGCGCAGCGCCGACCTCGCACGGCTGACCCTGGCGCGAGCGTTGGTCTCGGACACACCCTCGCGTGCGGCGATCTCGTCGTACTCCAGGCCGACGACGACCCGCTGCACGAACGCATCCCGGTGAGCCTCGGGGAGTCCGGCGAGCGCTTCGGCCAGTGCGGTCGTGTCGTGGTCGAGACCGAGGACGTCCTCGGGGCCGTCCGCGACCGCACTCCGAGGCGCCTGTGAACCCGCCCGCTCGGTCTTGTGTGCGTCGCGCCGGCGTCGGTGGGCGTCGTCGACGCACACGTTGCGGAGGATCTGGTGGAGCCACGGGCGGATCCGGCTGTCATCGGGGAGTCGAGCGAACGCACGATAGGCCCGGACGAACGTCTCCTGGACCAGGTCCTCGGCGGTCGCCGCGTCGCCGACACTACGACCGGCGTGGCGCAGGAGTTCGGCCCGGTACTCGGCGACGACCTCGGCGAAGATCGCGTCGTCACCGGCGCGGAATCTGGCGATCACGTCGTGATCGTCGAGCGTCATCGACATGTCGAACTCCCTCCACGTCGCACACGCGAAGGCTACCCGACTCGGTCGGGCAGATACGTCACTGGCGGATTCCGAGAAAAACGAGCGGCCACCGGACCGGAGTCCGGGGGCCACCCACAACAGTCACCCGACTGAATCAGTCGGTCGACACAACGGTCACGGAGCCGACAGCGTCACCAACTGGCCGTCGTTGTCTTCGAAGCCGATGACAGCGAAGAACTCGAAGCTGTCGATCCGGAACGAATCGACACCGACCCGAGGCTCGAGGATGTAACTGTCGGTGAGGTAGATCTCGTCCTCGAGAACACACGTGTACGACAAGAGGTCCTCAGCCCACAACTCATCGTCACACCATCCGTCGCCGAGCATGTAGTCACCGGTCGACGGGTTCGAACCCGAGTAGATCTCCCAGTCGAACTCGTCTATATCATCTGCGGGCGGGACCGACGGGATGTTGAAGTTCACGACGATGGTCATCGTCGCCTCACCCAACACATCA
>JBMUCX010000009.1:0-44260 GCA_049458915.1 Ilumatobacteraceae bacterium | reverse complement strand
CCCCCCCCCCCCCCCCCCCCCCCGCGTCCGGGGCGCGATGTGCGCCTGGACGTGGGCCTTGGTAGACCAATCCCATGACTGCCTTTCCCCCTCCCGTCCCCGAGCAGTCGGGTCCTGTCGACGTGCCGGAGTTCCCGGTCCGACCTGTCGTCCCGTTCCCGGAGCCCGGCTCGTCGACCCTCGCGCTCGATGCGCCGACCGTGGTCGATCCGACCCGCCGACGCGTGTGGCCGATCGTCGTGCTGGTGGTCGCCGGAATGGTCGGATCAGGGGTGCTCGGTGGTGTCGTCGCCCGTGAACTCGATTCGGACGGACCGCCCCAGCGGTCGTCCGACGTCGCGCTCGACGTCGGGGCCGAGCGCGACGGCGACCTCCCCTGGATCGACGTCGCCGCCGTCGCGGACCGTATCGCTCCCTCGGTCGTCACGATCAGCGCCGACATCGACACCGGCGGATTCGGGCAGGGCGGCTCGGTGGGCACCGGTGTGATCACCACCGCCGACGGTGAGATCCTCACGAACGCGCACGTCGTCGACGGTGCGACGGAGATCCGGGTCCGACTGACGGGTGAGACCGAACCCCGCCCGGCGACCCTGTTGGCGATCGACCCGGGGAACGACCTCGCACTGCTCCGCATCGACGGCGACGACTTCATCCCGGCCCGGTTCGCGGCTCCGGATTCCGCCCGCATCGGCGACGAGGTGGTCGCCATCGGCTTCGCCCTCGACCTCGACGGAGCTCCATCGGTCACCCTCGGCATCGTGTCGGCACTCGACCGGACCATCACGATCGACGACGGGGCACTCGACGGCTTGATCCAGACCGATGCGGCGATCTCGTCCGGGAACTCGGGCGGACCATTGGTGAACGCACTCGGCGAGGTCGTCGGCATCAACACGGCGGTGGCGCGGGGAGGGTTCGGAACCGCTGCCAGCAACATCGGCTTCGCGATTTCGGTCGAGGAGGTGCTCCGCGTCGTCGACCAGCTCCGCGCTCAGGCCGACGGGGAGGTCCGGGTGGAGGGGTACCTGGGTGTGAGCCTCGGGGACCGCGGCGACGGCGGTCAGGGCGCCCTCATCAGCCGGGTGGAACCCGACTCGCCGGCCGATGAGGCCGGCATGGCCGATGGCGACATCGTGATCGCGATCGACGGCAACACCGTCGACGGTGCTGCCGGGCTGGTGGCGGCGATCCGCGACCGCGGGCCGGGGGAATCGGTCGAACTCACGGTCATCCGCGACTCGGGGACCACGACGCTCACCGCCACGCTCGTGGAGCGCCCGGAAACCTGACCGGGCTGACGATCCGGTTGTGGATCGACTCGGGCACCGTTAGCATCCCGTGTTCGTGCCCCGGGGCGACCCGGGACCGGAGTTTTCGAAATCGATGTCCGTGTGAGCCTCTCCCCAGAGGGACCTCGCGGCGACAAGCGACCGAGTGCTCCGCTCGCCCGTGTGGCGGCGGAGCATTTGCGTGGGATCCGTCCCACACGGTCAGGACAGACAGGGCCCGGAAGGGTTCCAGAGTGGATAGCCCGAGAGGGCTCGATCAACGAAGGATGCCGCAATGGCACGGACAGTGGTACTCGGCGAGAAAGTCGGGATGACGCAGAAGTGGGTGGACGACAAGGTCGTCCCCGTGACCGTGATCAGGGTCGATCCGATGCGGGTCGTCCGCATCAAGACCACCGAACGGGACGGATACACCGCCCTCCAGGTGACGTACGGGCACCGCGACGCGAAGAAGCTCAACAAGCCGACGGCCGGCCAGTACGCCGCTGCCGGCGTGCAGCCCGGCAAGCGGCTCGTCGAACTCCGCCTCGAGTCGGTCGACGGATTCGAGGTGGGTCAGGAGATCTCGGTGTCGGCGATCGAAGCCGGCACGCTCGTCGACGTGACCGGAACCAGCCGCGGCAAGGGCTTCGCCGGTGCGATGAAGCGTCACAACTTCGCCGGACAGGGCGCCAGCCACGGCAACCACAAGCATCACCGGGCTCCGGGTTCCGTCGGTTCGTGCTCGTTCCCCGGCCGAGTGTTCAAGGGCCTGAGGATGGCCGGACACATGGGTCACGAGCAGGTCACGACGCTCAACCTCGAAGTCGTCGAGTCCGACGCCGAGCGCAACGTGTTGCTCGTCAAGGGATCGGTGCCGGGTCCGAACGGTGGGCTCGTCTCCGTCCGTAATGCCGTCAAGGTCGCCGTGAAGGGATCGTGATCGAGATGCCGAACATCACCCTCAAATCCACGTCCGGTGCCGACGCCGGCAAGGTCGACCTCGACGAGCACACGTTCGGTATCCAGCCCAACGTGCCCGTGATGCACCAGGTCGTGACCGCGCAGCTCGCCGCCCGCCGATCCGGGACACAGAGCACCAAGACCCGCTCCGAGGTGAGCGGTGGCGGTGCCAAGCCGTTCCGCCAGAAGGGCACCGGCAACGCCCGCCAGGGTTCGACTCGCGCTCCGCACTTCAGCGGTGGTGGGATCGCCCTCGGCCCCAAGCCCCGTTCGTACGCCCAGAAAACCCCGAAGAAGATGATCAACCTCGCCCTTCGTTCGGCCCTGTCCGACCGGGCGGCCGAGGGCAAGGTCGTCGTCGTCGACCAGTGGGGTTGGGAGACTCCGAACACCAAGGCTGCCAAGTCGGCACTCGCCGCACTCGGCGTCGACGGCAAGGTGCTCGTGGTGGTCGGACGCGATGACGCGGCGGCCGCACTGAGCTTCCGCAATCTCGCCGACGTCCAGCTGATCGCCCCTGGCGAACTGAACGCATACGACGTGCTGTGCAACGACTGGGTCGTGTTCACCTCCGCCGTCCTGCCGGGTTCCGCTCCGGTCGGCGATTCCGAAAGCGAAGCGAGCTGATGAAGGATCCCCGCGACATCATCCTGGCCCCGGTCGTCTCCGAGAAGAGCTACGACCTGATGGAGTCGGGCGTGTACACGTTCAAGGTCGCCAAGAGCGCCAGCAAGCCCGAGATCCGAGATGCGGTCCAGGCGATCTGGGGCGTCGAGGTGCTCAAGGTCAACACCCTCGTTCGCAAGGGCAAGAAGACCCGCGTCCGGGGCAGTAACCGGCGTGGTTCCAAGCCCGACAGCAAGCGGGCCATCGTGACGCTGGCATCGGGAGAAATCCCGTTGTTCGAGCACTGACCGGGAGAGAAAGCGAGTCATCGATCATGGCCATCCGTTCCCGCAAACCCACGAGCGCAGGGCGTCGTTTCCAGACGTCGTCAGATTTCTCCGACGTCACGAAGGCGACGCCGGAGAAGTCGTTGCTCACCAAGAACTCCAAGTCCGGCGGCCGGAACGCCTACGGACGAAAGACCGCCCGCCACCGTGGCGGCGGCCACAAACGTCGCTACCGGGTCGTCGACTTCCGGCGTGTCAAGGACGGGATCCCCGCCAAGGTCGCCGGCATCGAATACGACCCGAACCGCACCTGCCGCATCGCGCTGCTGCACTACTCCGATGGTGACAAGGCGTACATCCTCGCTCCGAAGGGCTTGTCGGTGGGTGACACGGTCGAGTCGGGACAGGGTGCCGACATCAAGCCGGGCAATGCCTTGCCGTTGCGCTACATCCCGGTCGGTACGACGATCCACAACGTCGAACTCCGCCCGGGCCAGGGTGGCAAGGTCGGACGTTCGGCCGGCATCGCCGTCCAGCTGATCGCCAAGGAAGGCGACTACGCGACGTTGCGTATGCCGTCCACCGAGATGCGTCGCGTCCCGATCGACTGTCGAGCGACGATCGGCGAAGTCGGCAACAGCGAGCACGAACTCGTCAAGATCGGCAAGGCCGGTCGGAACCGCTGGAAGGGTGTACGTCCGCAGACCCGCGGTGTCGCCATGAACCCGGTCGACCACCCGCTCGGTGGTGGCGAAGGCCGCACCTCGGGCGGTCGGCCCGCGGTGTCGCCATGGGGCAAGCCCGAGGGTCGGACCCGCGGCGCCAAGAAGGCCAGCCAGAAGCTCATCGTCCGCCGTCGCCGGACCGGCAAGGGCCGCCGCTGAGGCCGATCAGGAGATCACGGAGAACACCATGACACGCAGTCTCAAGAAGGGTCCGTTCGTCGACGAGCACTTGCTCAAGAAGGTCGACCAACAGAACGAAGCCGGCGAGCGCAAGGTCATCAAGACCTGGTCGCGACGCTCGACGATCATTCCCGACATGGTCGGTCACACCATCGCCGTCCACGACGGCCGCAAGCACGTCCCGGTGTACGTCACCGAGTCGATGGTCGGCCACAAGCTGGGCGAGTTCAGCCCGACCCGGACGTTCAAGTTCCACGCCGGACAGGAAAAAGGAGCGCGACGCTGATGCGCGGGGCCAAGCTCAACGAGGGTGCGACCTTCACGCAGCATCGCGAGGGTGAGCGCCACGGCACCAAGGCCACGGCCAAGCACGTCCGGTCGTCGGCGTCCAAGGCCCGGGTCGTGCTCGACCTCGTCCGTGGTCTCGACGTCCGACGTGCCGACGAAGTGCTCCAGTTCACCGAGCGGGCGATCGCTCGCGACATTCGCAAGGTCCTGGCATCGGCCGTCGCCAATGCGAGCAACCCGGACAACACCGGCGCGTACATCGCCGATGCCGACGAGTTGTTCGTGCTGGCGTGTTTCGCCGACGAGGGTCCGACGATGCGACGGTTCAAGCCACGCGCCCGCGGCCGCGCCGGACGTATCCGCAAGCGCACGTGCCACATCACGGTGGTCGTCGCCCGGATGAGCGACGAGCGCCTCGCCGTGGTCCAGGCCCGGGCCGAAGGTGCCAGCGCCAATGCCGCGGCGAGTCGCCGAGCGCGAGTCGAGCGCAGCCGTCAGCGGACCCAGGCTGCGGCGGCCGGAGAGGTCGCCGCCGACGAGGCGGTCACCGACGAGGCCGGTGTCGATGAGAACGGTGTCGATGAGGCCGGCGCGGACGAGGCGATCACCGACGAGGCCGGTGTCGATGAGGCCGGCGCGGACGAGGCGATCGTCGACGAGGCCGCTGCGGACGAAGCCACTGCCGAGCAGACCACCAACGACGACGAGGACGAGGACTGACCCATGGGCCAGAAGATCAACCCGTACGGCTTCCGCCTCGGCGTGAGCACCGACTGGAAGAGCCGTTGGTTCTCCGAGCGCGAGTACAAGCAGTACCTCACCGAGGACTGGCAGATCCGCCAGGCGATCATGGAGCGGCTCGAGTCGGCGGCGATCAGCCGGATCGAGATCGAGCGGACCCGGGACAAACTGCGCGTCGACATCCACACCGCCCGTCCGGGCATCGTGATCGGTCGTCGCGGCGCTCAGGCCGATGAGATCCGGGCGTTGGTGGCCAAGATCACCGGCAATCAGCGGATCCAGTTGAACATCGTCGAGATCAAGACCCCCGAACTCGACGCCGCTCTGGTGGCGCAAGGCGTCGCCGATCAGCTGGCGAACCGGATCGCCTTCCGCCGGGCGATGAAGCGAGCGGTGCAGAACGCCCAACGCGCCGGGGCCCTCGGGATCCGGGTGCAGTGCTCCGGCCGTCTCGGAGGTGCCGAGATGAGCCGCACCGAGTGGTACCGCGAAGGACGGGTTCCCTTGCACACGCTCCGGGCCGACATCGACTACGGCTTCCGTGAGGCGAAGACGGCGAACGGACGAGTCGGCGTGAAGGTGTGGCTGTACCGCGGCGACATCTTGCCCTACAAGTCGCAGAGCGAGGACAAGATCGCCCGTGAGGCGGCGATGGCCGTCGGCGAGACCTCCGGTCAGTCGACCGAGGGTGGTGCCCGTCGGGTCGTGTCATCGGCGGGCCGACGCCGAGATGTCGCCCCCGAGCCCGAGAGCCAGCCGCTCTTGAAGGACGCCGACCCCGAGCTCGAGAAGCTCCTCGACGAGGAAGAGACCATCGCTCGTCAGACCCGAGACGGCAACGAAACCCCCCACTTCCGTGGGGACGACTGAGGGCGAGAGAGGAACACGACATGTTGATGCCCCGTAAGGTCGCACACCGCAAACACCACCGTGGCCGTACCAGAGGGATGGCCAAGGGTGGCACCCAACTCCACTTCGGCGAGTACGGGATCCAGGCCCTCGAGCCCGGTTGGCTCACCGCCCGCCAGATCGAGGCGGCTCGTATCGCGATGACCCGCTCGATCCGCCGTGGCGGCAAGGTCTGGATCAACATCTTTCCGGACAAGCCCGTCACCAAGAAGCCGGCCGAGACCCGCATGGGTTCGGGCAAGGGGAACCCGGAGTTCTGGGTCGCCGTCGTCCGCCCGGGCCGAGTGCTGTTCGAGTTGTCGTTCCCGAACGAGGAGCAGGCGATCGCTGCCATGAACAAGGCGATCCAGAAGCTGCCGATCAAGGCGCGCGTGATCACTCGCGAGGAGAAGTTCTGACATGGCCAAGGACGACCGAACCAAGTTGGCGAAGATGAGCGACGACGAACTCGTCGACGAACTCAGGGCGACCAAGCACGAGGCGCTGAACCTCCGGTTCCGCAACGCCACCGGCCAGCTCGAGAACACCGCCGAGATCAAGAAGGTCCGTCGGCGGATCGCACGGATCAACACGCTCATGCGGGCCCGCGAGATCGACGCGGCCGAGGCGACGAGCTGAAGAGGGAATGATGAGCGACCACGACACCACCACCGAGACCCGCCACGCCCGAAAGGTGCGCGAGGGGATGGTGACTTCGACATCGATGGACAAGACCATCGTCGTGACCGTCACCGAGCGGGTGCGTCACCCCAAGTACAACAAGTTCGTCCTGCGTACCAAGAAGCTCTATGCGCACGACGAGATCAACGATGCCGGCGTGGGCGACCGCGTCCGGGTGATGGAGACCCGACCGCTCAGCAAGAGCAAGCGCTGGCGGCTGGTCGAGATCGTGGAAAGGGCACGGTGACGCCATGATCCAGCAGGAATCACGGCTTCGGGTCGCCGACAACAGCGGCGCCCGCGAAGTTCTCTGCATCAAGGTGCTCGGCGGAACCCGCCGGCGGTACGCATCGATCGGCGACGTGTTCATCGCGTCGGTCAAGGACGCCATCCCGGGCGCAGCCGTCAAGAAGGGTGACGTCGTCAAGTGCGTCGTCGTCCGGACCAAGAAGGAGAAGCGTCGTCCCGACGGCAGCTACATCCGCTTCGACGAGAACGCTGCCGTTCTGATCAAGGACGACCTCACCCCTCGCGGCACCCGCATCTTCGGACCCGTCGGGCGTGAGCTCCGGGACCGCAAGTTCATGCGGATCGTCTCGCTCGCTCCGGAAGTCATCTGAGGAGGGTGATCGGAATGAAACTCCGAAAGGGAGATCCGGTGGTCGTCATCGCCGGCAAAGATCGTGGCAAGGAAGGAACCGTCGAGCGGGTCTTTCCGAAGCAGAACAAGGTCATCGTCACCGGTGTGAACACGGCGGCGAAGCACCAGACCGCACGGCGTGCCAACGAGCAGTCGGGGATCATCGACAAGGACATGCCGGTCGACGTCTCCAACGTCATGTACCTGCACAAGGGCAAGGGCGTGCGGCTCGGCTACACCACCAACAGCAAGGGCGAGAAGGTCCGCGTGGCCCGTCCGAGCGGGGACGAGGTCTGATCATGGCAGCAACATCGACCCAGCCGCGGCTCAAGGCCCGGTACCAGAACACGATCAAGCCACAGCTGGCGAAGGATCTCGGCATCGAGAACGAGATGCAGATCCCGAAGATCGAAAAGATCGTGATCAACATGGGCGTCGGCCGAGCGGCCCAGCAGCCGTCGCTGCTCGAGAAGGCGGTCGAGGAACTCACCCTCATCGCCGGGCAGAAGCCGGTCATCACCCGGGCTCAGACCTCCATCGCCGGATTCAAGCTCCGTGAGGGGCAGGCGATCGGCACGAAGGTCACGCTGCGCGGTGATCGGATGTGGGAGTTCCTCGATCGACTGCTGTCGGTGGCCATCCCCCGAATCCGTGACTTCCGCGGGTTGCCGGCGCACTCCTGGGACGGACGTGGCAACTACACGTTCGGCCTCAACGACCAGACGGTGTTCCCCGAGATCGACGTCGACAAGGTCGAGGCGCAGCGGGGTATGGACATCACGATCGTCACGACCGCCACGACGAACGACGCCGGCAAGGCGCTGTTGGATTCCTTCGGGTTCCCGTTCAAGCGTGGTACCGACGCGGAGACGGCACCGCGCAAGAAGCGGCGCCGGGCGCAGTACCGCGGACCGGTGAAGAAGAAGAAGTGACCGAGCAGATCGACGGGTAGAGAGAACCAGACATGGCCAAGAAATCACTCATCATCAAGTCGGCCGCCACGCCGAAATACAAGGTCCGGGGCTACACCCGGTGCCGTCGCTGCGGCCGGGCTCGGTCGGTGTTCCGCAAGTTCGGTCTGTGCCGGGTCTGCCTGCGCGAGCTCGCGCACGCCGGCGAGATCCCCGGTCTGACGAAGTCGAGTTGGTGAGGAGGTCCCGACATGATGACTGATCCGATCGCCGACATGCTGACTCGCATCCGCAACGCCAATACGGCGATGCACGACGAGGTCCGCATGCCGTCGTCCAAGCAGAAGGTGGCACTCGCCACGCTCCTCGAGTCCGAGGGCTACATCGGTGGTTTCGCCGTTGCGCCGTCGACGAAGGGACCGGGTGACACGCTCACGATTCAGATGAAGTACTCCGATGGTCGTCAGCGGACGATCTCGGGCCTTCGTCGCATCTCGACCCCAGGCCTCCGGGTGTACCGCAAGGCCGACGCCGTGCCGCGGGTGCTCGGCGGTCTCGGAGTCGCCGTCCTGTCCACCAGCCACGGACTCATGACCGACCGCGAAGCGCGTCAGCGCAAAGTGGGCGGCGAGGTCCTCTGCTACGTCTGGTGACGTTTCCCCAGGAAGGAATGGTTCGCTCATGTCTCGTATCGGCAAAGCCCCGATCAGCCTCCCCTCCGGCGTCGACGTCATCGTCGCCGACCGCACTGTCACGGTGAAGGGACCGAAGGGCTCTCTGTCGCGCCGGATCCCCGGCGAGATCGAGATCTCCGTCGAGGACGGTGTGGTGCAGTGCACCCGCCCGAACGACGAACGGCACCACCGGGCCCAACACGGCCTGACCCGCAGCCTCGTCAACAACATGGTCATCGGGGTCACCGACGGCTTCAAGAAGCAACTCGACATCGTCGGCGTCGGTTACCGCGCCGAGGCCCAGGGACCGAACGCGCTGCGCCTGAATCTCGGGTTCAGCCATCCGGTCCACTTCACCGCCCCGGACGGCATCACGTTCGAGGTCCCGGTCCAGACCCAGGTGATCGTCAACGGGATCGACAAAGAGGTCGTCGGTCAGGTCGCCGCCGACATCCGCAGCATCCGCAAGCCCGAGCCCTACAAGGGCAAGGGAGTCCGGTACTCCGGCGAGCGCATCTTGCGCAAGGCCGGCAAGACGGGCAAGAAGTAGACAGGGAAGCATCGATGAGTGACATCGCCAAAGCCCGCCGTGAGGGTCGTCTTCGTCGGCACCGTCGGGTCCGCAAGAAGGTGCACGGCACCGCAACCCGCCCGCGCCTCGCCGTCCACCGCTCGAACAAGCACATCTCGGTCCAGGTCATCGACGACGATGCCGGCGTCACGCTCGCTGCCGCCTCCACGGTCGAACCGAAACTCCGGGAGGCCGGGGGCGGTGCCACCATCGCTGCCGCCGCTCGCGTCGGAGAACTCGTCGCCGAGCGGGCCAAGGCCGCTGGCGTCTCCACGGTCGTGTTCGACCGAGGTGGGTTCGCCTATCACGGGCGGGTCGCCGCCATCGCCGAAGCCGCACGCAACGCCGGACTGGAGTTCTGATGTCCAACAATCGCGACAACCGTGAGACCCGCTCGGAGACCGAGGGTGGTCTGCGTGAATCCCGGGTGATCACCATCAACCGGGTGGCCAAGGTCGTCAAGGGCGGCCGGCGGTTCAGCTTCACGGCGCTCGTCGTCGTCGGCGACGGCAACGGCCGCGTCGGTCTCGGGTACGGCAAGGCCAAGGAGGTGCCGCTGGCGATCCAGAAGGGCACCGAGGAAGCCAAGCGCAACCTGTTCGACGTACCGCTCGCCGGGTCCACCATCATCCACCCGGTGCTCGGTGAGACCGGTGGTGGGCGGGTGCTCATGAAGCCCGCCGCTCCCGGTACCGGCGTGATCGCCGGTGGTGCTGCACGGATCATCCTCGAGGAAGCCGGCGTCCACGACGTGCTCTGCAAGTCGCTCGGCTCGGCCAATCACATCAACGTCGCCCGCGCCACGATCGCCGGGCTCCAGTCGCTCCAGCGTCCCGACGAGGTCGCTGCCCGGCGCGGCATCCCGGCCGACACGTTCGTGCCCAAGGGACTGCTCAACGCGTACCGTGAGCGTCAGAAGCAGATGGCGGCCGGTGGCGGCGGCCACGACTGACGGCGTCCCGACGTCCATCCGAACGACCATCACACGATCAGGACACCAGCATCATGAGTGAGAACACGATCACCGTCACCCAGGTGAAGTCGGCGATCGGGCAGAAGCCCAAGACGCGTGGAACGCTCCGCGCGCTCGGCCTCGGCCGGATCGGCAACTCGAACACCCTGCCCGACCGTCCCGAGATCCGGGGCATGTTGCGCCGGGTTCCGCACCTGGTCGAGATCAGCGACACCGAGGCCTGAGGAGCATTCCATGAGAGTTCACGACCTGGCACCGTCACCCGGTGCGAAGAAGTCGCCGAAGCGGGTCGCCCGTGGTATCGGTGGCAAGGGCGGCAAGACCGCCGGCCGCGGCACGAAGGGCCAGCGGGCTCGCAACACCGTCGCCCGCGGGTTCGAGGGTGGCCAGATGCCGCTCAAGCAGCGGGTACCGAAGCTCAAGGGCTTCACCAACCCGTTCCGCGTGGAGTACAGCGCCGTCAATCTCGACACGCTGTCCGAACTCCACGAAGCTCACGGCGACACGACGATCGGACCGGATGTCCTGCACGCCCGGGGCATCGTCCGCAAGGATGCCTTCGTGAAGATCCTCGCTCGGGGCGAGCTCACGACGAAGCTCGACGTCCACGCCCATGCGGTGTCGGCTGCGGCGCGCTCCGCGATCGAAGGCGCTGGCGGCTCGGTCACGCTGATCGAGTTGCCGTTCCGGGCTCCTGGCAAGGCCGGCCGGCCGGCCGCCAAGGGCAACCAGTTCACCAACCGCTGAGCGGTCACCGACACTGCGACGTCGAGGTCGCAGAGTCGTGACGCCGTGCGGGCTCCGACGAGAACCGAGGGGAACCAGCGATCGTGCTGTCCAACATCAAGAACATCGTCAAGGTCACCGATCTGCGGAACAAGATCCTGTTCACGTTCATGATCGTGCTGCTCTACCGGATCGGTGCGTCGATCCGCGTTCCTGGTGTGGACCCACTGGCGATCGACCAGCTGCGTGAGGGCGCCCAGGGCGGAGCGCTCGGACTCTTCAATCTCTTCTCGGGCGGAGCGTTCGAGTCGTTCTCGGTGTTCGCGCTCGGCATCATGCCCTACATCACCGCGAGCATCATCATGCAGGTGCTCGGTGTGGTGATCCCGAAGTTGGAGGAACTCCAGCAGCAGGGTGCGGTCGGACAGCGCAAGATCACCCAGTACACGCGGTACGTCACGATCGCGCTGGCGCTCCTGCAGGCGACCGTGCTCGTGTTCCTGTTCGGCACCGGCGGCGGTGCCGCGTTCTACTCGGCGGTCCAGGCTCCGTCGGTGCCCCTGCTCCCCGACGGCATCTGGCCGCGCGGGTACCTGATCATCCCGACGCTGGTCGCCGGGACGGCCGTCCTCATGTGGATGGGTGAACTCATCTCGCAGCGCGGGATCGGCAACGGCATGTCGATGGTGATCTTCGCGTCCGTCGTCGCCGGCGTGCCCGGAGGGTTCTATTCGATTCTCCAGGTCAACAAGTGGTTCTGGTTCGTCGTGATGGTCGTGGTGACGCTCGGGATCATCGTGGCGGTGGTCTTCGTCGAACTCGGTCAGCGGCGCATCCCGGTGCAGTTCGCCAAGCGCGTCGTGGGTCGTCGGATGATGGGCGGGCAGAACACGTACATCCCGCTCAAGGTCAACCAGTCCGGCGTCATCCCGATCATCTTCGCGAGCTCGATCCTGTTGCTCCCGGCGATCATGTCGAGCTTCCTCGGTGGGGCGAACTCCGGCTGGCGGTACGAGATCCAACGCGCCGTCGACAACTACATCCTCAACAGCCAGAACATCGTGTACGTCTCGCTGTTCGCCTTGCTGATCATCGCCTTCGCCTACTTCTACAACTCGATCGCCTTCGACCCGGTTCGCCAGGCCGATCAGATCCGGCGCCAGGGTGGCTTCATCCCGGGCGTCCGACCCGGACCGCAGACCGAGGCATTCCTCGCGAAGGCCGTCAACCGCATCACGCTCCCGGGAGCGGTGTTCATCGCCGTGATCGCCATCTTCCCGTACATCGTGCTGTGGGCCGCCGACGTGAGCACGTTCGGGTTCGCCGGCACGAGCATCCTCATCTCCGTCGGCGTGGCGCTCGAGTTGATGCGCCAGATCGACAGCCAGTTGATGCTGCGGAACTACGAAGGCTTCCTCAAGTAAGTGAGGGGAGTCCGACGGTGATCCCCGGTGCGCGGCTCGTCATCCTCGGTCGGCAGGGAGCCGGCAAGGGGACACAGTGCGTTCGGTTGTCGCGCCACTACGTCGTTCCGCACATCTCGACCGGGGACATGCTGCGCGCCGCCGCCCGCGAAGGGACCGAACTCGGTCGGATGGCCAAGGAGATCATGGACGATGGTGGCCTCGTCGGCGACGACATCATGATCGGACTCGTCGACGAACGACTCGCCAAGCCAGACGCCTCGGCACGCGGGTACATCCTCGACGGCTTCCCTCGGACGGTGGCGCAAGCCAGTGCGCTCGATGACCTCACGTCGACGAAACCGATCAACGTCGTCATCGATCTCGACGTCCCGCGGGAGATCGTCCTCGACCGGATCTCGTCGCGGCGCGTGTGCCGGGACTGCGGGACGAACTACACCGTCCAGGCGACCCCACCCGAGACCTGGATCTGCGACGTCTGCGGTGGCGACGTCCAGCAACGGGCCGACGACACCCCGGATGCGGTGAATCGCCGCCTCGACCTGTACGAGTCCCAGACCGCACCCCTGATCGAGTACTACTCGGCCCGTGGTGCCCTGGCCGTCGTGAACGGTGTCGGGCAGCCCGATCACGTGTTCAAGCGCCTCACCGACACGATCGAGTCCCGGCGGTGACGGTGCTCGTGCCGGATCGGTCCGAAACTGATGCCCCGGGCCATTGGCGATCGGGTTCGACGCCGATAGCATCGAACGTCGGTCTGCGTTCCGAACGCCGACACCAGTCCGTCGAACCCGGCGCTCGCCGAGTTCCAACCGAGGAGTCCCGCCCTGCCGAAGCCCAAAGAAGACGCCATCGTCCTCGAAGGAACGATCGTCGAGTCGTTGCCGAATGCCATGTTCCGCGTCGAACTCGAGAACGGCCACAAAGTGTTGGCCCACATCTCGGGGAAGATGCGGATGCACTACATCCGCATTCTGCCCGGCGACAAAGTGCAGGTGGAACTCACCCCCTACGACCTCACCCGGGGTCGTATCACGTATCGATACAAGTGAGGCAAGCGCGGTGAAGGTCCGACCGAGCGTCAAGAAAATGTGCGAGAAGTGCCGTGTGATCCGACGGCACGGTCGCGTCCAAGTCATCTGTGAGAACCCCCGCCACAAGCAGCGGCAGGGCTGACCGGAACACGAAGAGAGAGTCACCCAACCATGGCACGTATCGCCGGCGTCGACATTCCCCGCGAGAAGCGACTCGAGATCTCGCTCACCTACATCTTCGGGATCGGCAAGACCACGTCGCAGAAGCTCTGCGACGACCTCGGTCTCGACCGCAACACCAAGGTCTCGAACCTGACCGAAGACGAGATCAACCGGATCCGTCAGTACGTCGACCAGAACCTCACCATCGAAGGTGACCTGCGTCGGGACGTGCAGAACGACATCAAGCGCAAGATCGAGATCGGATGTCTGCAAGGCGTCCGTCACCGTAAGGGCCTGCCCGTTCGCGGTCAGCGCACGCACACGAACGCCCGGACCCGCAAGGGCCCGAAGCGAACCGTCGCCAACAAGAAGAAGGCTGTGAGGAAGTAAGCCATGGCAAAGGCAAAGCCCGGCGGTCGCCGCCCCCGCAAGCGCGATCGCAAGAACGTCTCGACCGGCATCGTCCACATCAAGAGTTCGTTCAACAACACGATCGTCACCATCACCGACACGGCCGGAAACGTCATCGCCTGGGCGTCGTCGGGGGCGGTCGGATTCAAGGGGAGCCGCAAGAGCACGCCGTTCGCGGCTCAGCAGGCCGCCGAGCGTGCGGCCAATGCGGCCATCGAGCACGGCCTGCGGCGCGCCGAGGTCCAGGTGAAGGGTCCCGGATCCGGTCGCGACACC
Source organism: Ilumatobacteraceae bacterium (assembly GCA_049458915.1). Lineage (GTDB taxonomy): Bacteria > Actinomycetota > Acidimicrobiia > Acidimicrobiales > Ilumatobacteraceae > Ilumatobacter. The sequence goes on along the minus strand of JBMUCX010000009.1, from coordinate 29,828 downwards.
GCTGTCCGTTCCATCCAGAACACCGGGATCGAGGTCACCTCGATCAAGGACGTCACGCCCGTTCCGCACAACGGGTGCCGCCAACCCAAGCGTCGGCGCAGCTGAGGAGGCTGGAGTCATGGCTCGATACACCGGACCGAAGGTGCGCTTGTCGCGCCGTCTGTCGACCAACATCTTCGAGAACGAAAAGGGGCGCAAGGCCCTCGACCGTCGCCCGTTCCCGCCCGGTGCCCACGGCCGGACCCGCCGCCGTGGTGCCGGCAGCGAGTACCTCGCGCAGCTGCAGGAGAAGCAGAAGGCCAAGTACATCTACGGCCTGCTCGAGCGGCAGTTCCGCAAGACGTACGACGAGGCGAACCGTCTGCAGGGGCCGACCGGTGAGAACCTCCTCATCCTGCTCGAGACCCGACTCGACAACGTCACCTACCGCGCCGGGTGGGCGTCGACCCGGCCGCAGGCCCGTCAGTTCGTCAATCACGGACTGATCCAGGTCAACGGCAAGCGGGTGGACATCCCGTCCTTCCGGGTCCGCAAGGGTGACGTCGTCTCGTTGTCGCCGAAGGCGGCGAACATGATCGTCATCCAGCACAACATCGACGTGCTGGACCGGTCGCTCGTCGGTTGGCTCGAGGCCGAGGATGCGGGCAAGCGGGTCACCGTGCGCAACCTTCCCCAGCGCGAGCACATCGACGTCCCGGTGCGCGAATCGCTCATCGTCGAGCTCTACTCGAAGTAATCCCCGTCGGCCGCGGCGGGAGCCGCCGCACCCACGTCCACGACACCAACGTCAACGACCAGTCCGACACCCACGAAAGGATCGGCAGCCATGCTCGTCATGCAGCGCCCCTCGGTCGAGATCCTCGGCGAAGCGACCAATCATCAGCAGCAGTTCGCGATCGGCCCACTCGAGCCGGGCTTCGGCCACACGCTCGGCAACTCGCTCCGGCGTACGCTGCTGTCGTCGATCCCGGGCGCGGCGGTCACGACCGTCAAGTTCGACGACGCCCTCCACGAGTTCGACACGATCGCCGGTGTCGTCGAAGACGTCACCGACATCATCTTGAACATCAAGGACATCGTCCTCACGTCGGCATCGCCCGATCCGGTGACGCTGCGTCTCGACGCACGCGGTCCGGCGAACGTGACCGCTGGTGACATCGAGTGCCCGGCCGACGTCGAGATCTTGAACCCGGATCTGTTGATCGCCACGCTGAACGGCAAGGCCCGCCTCGCCATCGATCTGACGGTCGAGCAGGGCCGGGGGTACGCCTCGAGCCAGCGCGAGTCCGAGAACAGGATCATCGGCACCATCCCGATCGATGCGATCTTCAGCCCGGTCCGTCGGGTGAGCTTCGATGTCGAGCCGACCCGCGTGGAGCAGTCGACGAACTACGACCGTCTGATCATGGAGATCGAGACCGATGGTTCGATCAGCCCGGCTGACGCACTCGCCTCGGCGGGCGCGACGCTCCGGTCGCTGGTCGACCTCGTCGCCAGCATGAGCGAGGCGCCACGCGGTCTCGAACTCGGCGAGGTCGTCGACACGGCCTCGAGCTCGCCCGATCTCGACCTCCCGATCGAAGACCTCGACCTGTCAGAGCGTCCGCGCAACTGTCTGAAGCGGGCCCAGGTCAACACCATCGGAGAGCTCCTCACCAAGACCGAGGACGACCTCTTGAACATCACCAACTTCGGCCAGAAGAGCCTGGACGAGGTCAAGGAGAAGCTCGACGAGCGCGGCCTGACGCTGCGTGCCTGAGAGCTCCTCAATCGAACGTGTGACAACGAAGGAACGATCGACATGCCTGCAACCCCACGCCGTGCCCGGAATTTCGGCGGTGACGCCGCTCACCAGCGCCTGATGATGGCCAACCTCGCGGCATCGCTGTTCGCCGCCGAGGGGATCACGACGACCGAGGCCAAGGCGAAGGCCCTCCGGCCGATCGCCGAGAAGCTCATCACCAAGGCCAAGAAGGCCCAGGACGGGCCGATGCGTGTGCATCGGATCCGACAGATCCAGGGCTACCTCGGTGACCGGGAGATGACCCACAAGCTGGTCAACGAGGTGGCGCCCCGCTACACCGAGCGGCACGGCGGTTACACCCGGATCCTGAAGCTCGGGACGCGTCCAGGCGACAACGCCAAGATGGCGCGTATCGAACTCGTCTGATCCGAACCACGCGAGCGTCGGGACGACCGTGTCCCACCCTCCCGATCGAATCGTCGGGTCCGAGCACCACTCGGACCACCACGAGCCCGGCGCGACCCGCCGGGCTCGTTTCGTGGTGGCCTACCGCGGCACGACCTTCCACGGTGTGGCGCCCAACGAGGGTGTCCGCACCGTGCTCGGCGAGTTGCTGGGCCACGTCGAACTCGTGACGCGAGGTCGAGTGGAGGCGAGCGTCGCCGGCAGGACGGACGCCGGTGTGCACGCCTGGGGTCAGGTCGTGTCGGTCGATCTCCCCGGCGCCACCGATCTCGCCGATCTCGCCCGGCGGGTCAACAAACTCGCCGCTCCGGACATCGCGATCCGGTCCGCCGAGTGGACCGCTGCGGACTTCGACGCCCGGTTCTCGGCGACGTGGCGGCGGTACCGGTACCAGGTCTGGAACGAATCGTCCCCCAATCCACTGGCCGCCGATCTCGTCTGGCACGTCGCGCGACCACTCGACCTGACCGCGATGCAACGGGCCGCGGAGGACCTGATCGGGGAACACGACTTCTCGTCGTTCTGCCGTCGACCGCGACCGGCTCCGGGGTCGGCACCGCCGAGCATGGTCCGTCGTCTGACCGAGGCGACGTGGGTGCGGAGCGGGTCGTCGCCACTCCTGCGGTTCGAGGTCGCTGCGAGTGCGTTCTGCCACCAGCAGGTCCGATCGATGGTCGGCACCCTCGTCGACGTCGGACTCGGGCGACTGGACGCGACGAGCATCCCCGCGATCCTCGCCGCTCGGGACCGGGCGCAGGCGGGTTCCGTCGCCCCGCCGCACGGCCTCGTGCTCTGGGAGGTCGGCTACGACGGACGGCGATGGGACGCCGATCGGTGACTCGGCTGATCCGGCGCGTTGTCGCAGGCGGAGACTTCCCCGTAGTATTTCCCGGTTCACCTGGCCGCCCGTCCACCCGACGGCGCCGTCACCCGAAGTCGAAAGCCAGACCGATGAAGACGTACACCCCGAAAGCCAGTGAGATCCAGCGCGAATGGCACGTGGTCGACGCGGACGGCGTGATCCTCGGCCGCCTCGCCACCGAGGTCGCCCGGGTCCTGCGTGGCAAGCACAAGCCGACCTTCGCCCCGCACATCGACACCGGCGACCACGTCATCGTGGTGAATGCCGACAAGATCGTGCTGAGCCGGAACAAGGCCGCCGAGAAGCGTGTCTACCGTCACAGCGGCTACCCGGGTGGTCTCAAGTCCGAGTCGTTCGCCGAGTTGCTCGGTCGCAAGCCGGCCGATGCCGTGCGTCGGTCGATCCGGGGCATGCTCCCCAAGGGCCCACTCGGTCGCCAGCAGCTCACGAAGCTGAAGGTGTACGCCGGACCAGATCATCCCCACACCGCGCAGGCACCCAAGCCGCTGCGTATCGAACGCTGAACATCCGAAGGAACGAGAGCATCGTCATGGCAACACCGCTCACCCAGACCACCGGCCGTCGCAAGGAGGCCGTCGCTCGTGCCCGCCTCCGTCAGGGTTCGGGTCAGATGACCGTCAACGGCCGCCCGCTCGACGTGTACTTCCCGACGTCGGCGCAGCGGATGGTCGTCACCGAGCCGCTCCGAGTGGCCGAGGTCGAGGGCAACTACGACGTCGACGCTTCGATCCACGGTGGTGGTGTGAGCGGCCAGGCCGGCGCGCTGCGCATGGCCATCGCCCGGTCGCTCGCCGAACTCGATCCCGAGGCCCGTCCGGCGCTCAAGCGAGCCGGCCTGCTCACTCGTGACTCCCGTCGCAAGGAGAGCAAGAAGTACGGCCTCAAGAAGGCTCGCAAGGCCCCGCAGTACACCAAGCGCTGACCAGGCGTTCGTCGCCGTATCTCGGACCCGGAACAGGATCGCCAGCTCGTGCGGTTCGGTACCGACGGGGTGCGAGGTCGGGCGAACACCGAACTCACTGCGGCGTTCGCGCTCGACCTCGGCCGTGCCGCCGCGCAGGTGCTCGGCGCGACCCGGGCGGTCGTCGGAGGAGACAGTCGGCGCTCCACGCCGATGCTGGAGGCGGCGTTCGTCGCCGGGCTGGCATCCGAGGGTGTCGATGTGCGGCGACTCGGGGTGACGCCGACGCCCGCCGTGGCGTTCGAAGCGGCCCGCAGCGGTGCCATGGGCGCCGTCGTGTCCGCATCGCACAACCCGTATCACGACAACGGCATCAAGCTGTTCGCACCCGGTGGGTTGAAGCTGCCCGACGAGACCGAGCGCCGGATCGAGCGAGCGCTCTCCTCGCTCGCTCCACCAACTGCAGCGGTCGGCAGCGTGGACGGTCGAGGCGATGCCCTCTCGGCGTACGTCGACCACCTGCTCGGGGTCCTCGACGGTCGAGAGCTTCGCGGGCTCCGGGTCGTGGTCGATGCGGCCAATGGTGCGGCCTCGCACCTGGTGGCCGACGTCTTCACCTCGACCGGGGCACAGGTCGTCGTCGTCAACGACCGACCGAACGGCACCAACATCAACGATCACTGTGGTGCCACGTCGCCGGAGGCGCTCCGGGCACTCGTCACGGCGGAACGGGCTCACGTCGGGATCGCGCTCGACGGTGACGCCGATCGGCTCATCGCCGTGGACGAGCAGGGCGGCGTGGTCGACGGCGATCACGTGATCGCGATCTGTGCTCGGGACCTCCGCTCGCGGAACATGTTGCAGCACGACACCGTCGTCGTGACGGTGATGACCAACCTCGGTTTCCGGCTGGCGATGGAGCAGGTGGGCATCCGGGTCGTCGAGACGGCGGTCGGCGATCGCTACGTGCTCGAAGCGCTCTCCGCCGGCGGGTTGTCCCTCGGTGGAGAGCAGTCCGGTCATGTCATCTTCGCCGATCGCGCGACGACCGGTGACGGGATGCTGACCGCGCTCGCGCTGCTCGACGTCGTCCAGAGGTCCGGGCGACCACTGTCGGCGTTGGCATCGGAGGCCATGACCAGGCTGCCACAGGTGCTCGTGAACGTGTCCGTCGGCCGGGCTGCCGGTGCGGTGATCGACGATGCGACGGTCGTCGCAGCGATCGCCGATGCGGCGGAACGCCTCGGATCGAATGGTCGGGTGCTCGTCCGGCCGAGTGGGACGGAGCCGCTGGTGCGGGTGATGGTCGAGGCAGCCGATGCGGACGTGGCCAGAGCGACCGCCGATCAACTCGCTGCGATCATCGCTGCGGTGTCGGCCTGATCCACGCGTTCGTCCCCGCTGGGTAGCCTGACGGCATGTGCGGCATCATCGGAGTCGTCGCTCGGCGGCCGACGCGACCGGTCCCCGATGCCGAGGCGTTGCTGGCCGAACTCGACCGAGCGATCGCCCTGATCGCCGACCCGATGGCAGCGGCGGCCCGGGCGGCCGGCGTCGATGCTCTCCTCCGCGGGGTGCCCGGTGTGTCGCTGCTCGCGGACCACGAGGTGGCCGATGCGATCCTGGCTCGACTCGACGAGCTCGATGCCGCTGCCGACGCGTCGGACCGCCGGCTCGACTCCGACGACCTCGATCCGGACGAGATCGAACAGCGGGCTGCGGCGTCGATCGCGCTCCGCGACGTGTCGTGGGCGCTTCGCAACGACCGGCTCCGCACCGCTCGCGAGGTCCTCGCACTCGCCGGTCGTGACGCCGACCCGGGCGCCCTGTCCGGCTACCTCGCCATCCAGCAGGCACTGAGTGCGATCGACCGGCTCGAGGTCCGGGGTCGGGACTCCGCCGGCATCCACGTGTTCGTCCACGGCCACGAACTCGACCCGGGGGACCCTGCGATCGCAGAGGAGCTCCACCGCCGGGGTACCGATCCGACCTTCCCGTCCGGATCGGTTCGCGTCGAGGGCGGCGTGTGGTCGTTCGTGTACAAGGCAGCGGCTGAGATCGGCGAGCTGGGTGACAACACGAGCGCCCTGCGAGCTGCAGTCGTGTCCGACGGTCTCCTCCGCCGTGCCCTCGCCGGACCGGGAGCGCGCTCGGCGGTCCTCGGGCACACGAGGTGGGCGAGCGTCGGTGTCATCTCCGAGCCGAACACCCACCCGCTCAACAGCGAGGAGCTCGAGTCGTCCCCCGTCTCGGCCACGGGCCCGTACGTCGTCGCCGCCCTCAACGGTGATGTCGACAACCACGCCGATCTCCGCGTCGAGCACCAGTTGAGGATCCACCAGCAGATCACCACCGATGCCAAGGTCATCCCGGCGCTCGTCGCACGGCATGCCGCAGCCGGGGTCGATCTCGTCGAAGCGTTCCGCCGGACGGTTCTGTCGTTCGAGGGATCGGTGGCGATCGGTGCGATGAGCGCGGCCGACCCGGGCACGATGATGCTCGCCCTGCGCGGGAGCGGTCAGGGTCTCTACGTCGGCCTCGCCGACGACTGCTTCATCGCTGCGAGCGAGCCCTACGGGGTCGTCGAAGAGACGGCCACGTACGTGAGACTCGACGGCGAGCACGGCGGGGAGATCGTCGTGCTCGACGCCGACCGGGCCGGGGACCTCGACGGGATCCGTCGGCTCAACTACGACGGCACCGAACGCGAGGTCACCGCCGGCGATCTCGTCACGGCCGAGGTGACGACCCGCGACATCGATCGTGGTGACGCCCCTCACTTCCTGCTCAAGGAGATCTCCGAGTCGCCTCGCAGCTTCCGAACGACGCTTCGCGGCAAGATCGTCGAGCGTGACGGCCGTCTGGCGGTGGCGCTCGGCGAGCGGGCGTTTCCGGCGTCGGTGGTGGCTCGCCTGGCCTCGGGGGAGATCAGCCGGGTTCGGGTGATCGGTCAGGGTACGGCGGCGATCGCCGGTCGGAGCGCTGCTGCGTTGCTCGACGAACTGAGCGACGGCCAGCTCGACATCGATGCGTTGCCCGCCACCGAGTTGTCCGGATTCCAGCTGCGGCTCGACATGCGGGACACGCTCGTCATCGCCGTCAGCCAGAGCGGGACGACGACGGACACCAACCGAACGGTCGATCTGCTCCGTGCCAGGGGAGCATCGGTGATCGGGATCGTGAACCGGCGAGCGAGTGATCTCGTCGACAAGGCCGACGGCATCCTGTTCACCTCCGACGGACGCGATGTCGAGATGAGCGTTGCGTCGACCAAGGCGTTCTACGCGCAGGTCGCGGCCGGAGCGCTGCTCGCCTGTGCGATCACCGACGCGGCCGGCGTCGGCGACGATCGGAGGCGTCACGACCTGCTGATCGGTCTCCGGCGGTTGCCCGACGCCCTGCGTGCAGTGCTCGACAAGCGTCCGGAGATCGCGGAGGCGGCTCGTCGGCTCGCCCCGTCGAAGCGGTACTGGGCGGTCGTCGGCAACGGACCGAACCACGTCGCCGCCGAGGAGATCAGGATCAAGCTGAGCGAGCTCTGTTACAAGTCGATCTCCTGTGACATCACGGAGGACAAGAAGCACATCGACTTGTCGAGCGAGCCCTTGATCCTCGTGTGTGCGGCCGGGCTGCGGGGCAGTACCGCCGACGACGTGGCCAAGGAGACGGCGATCTTCCGTGCCCACAAGGCGACGCCGATCGTGGTCGCCGACGAGGGGGAGATCCGCTACAGCGCCGCCGCGACGATCACCGTGCCGCCGGTCGATCCGGCACTCGGCTTCGTGCTGTCGGCGATGGTCGGGCACCTGTTCGGGTACGAGGCAGCGCTCGCCATCGACGCATCGGCGCATCCGCTCCGAGGAGCGCGCGAGATGATCGAGCACGTCGCGGCCGAGTTCGCGACGGGCGATGCGGTCCTGGCAGAGGTGCGGCGCCGGATGCCCCCGTTCGCCCGGTCGTTCCACGACGGTCTCCGCGACCGTGTCTACGACGGCCATCTCGAAGCGAGCACGGCCATCGCCCTGTTCGGACTCCTCCGTGACCTGGCGGCCCCGAACCCTGTCGAGCAGTACTCGACGAGTACCGGCAAGGTCGGCACACCGAGTGGGCTCCTCGACGACCTGGTGGCGATGCTCACCCGAGCCATCGAGGAGTTGACTCGGCCGGTCGATGCGATCAAGCACCAGGCGAAGACGGTCACCGTGGGCATCTCCCGCAGCGACGAGGGGGTGCTCGATCGACTGCTCGTCCAGGCGACGTTGCAGGCCGGAGCCGGTCGGGACGTGGTCAGCTACCGCGCACTCAAGGTGCTCGCCGACCTGTCGCCGGCGGTCGCCGAGGTGACCGGCTACACCAGGTACCGGGTCGAGGGTGATGCGATCAGCATCGTCGACCGAGGTGGCATCTCCCGCGACCTGTCGAGTCGCGTCGAGGCCGACCGACGACTCGTCGGCACCAAACGACGGGTCGCTGAATCGCGGGATGTCCTCGTTGCACGAGGTCGGCGGGATGGTCGGACGGTCGTGTTCGTCCCCGAGGTCAAAGCCGGCTCGTGTACGGGCATCACACTGCTGCACATCCGGCTGCACGACCGCCTGCCGGCGGACGTCGTGCGGGGAGTGTTGCAGGGCTACGACGATCGGTACGACCGGCTCGTCGACTGGGTCACCGAGACCGAGGGTGAGTTCGACCCGTCCCGGCTGGCCGACCTGCCCCTCGTCGACCTCCTCGTCGCTCCGATCTCGGAGACCGCCGACCTGTGGCTGGCGTGACGTGGGCGAACTGATGGTCCGATGATCGGGATCGGCGTCGACGTGGTCGAGATCGACCGCTTTCGCACGTCGCTGCGGCGGACACCGTCGATGCGCGAGCGACTGTTCACCGAGACCGAACTGGCGTACGTCGCTCCCCAGATCGATCCCGTTCCGTCGTTGGCCGTCCGGTTCGCTGCTCGCGAAGCGGTGATGAAGGCGCTCGGCCTGGGGCTCGGAGCGTTCGGCTTCCACGACGTCTGGGTCGAACGTGCACCCTCGGGCGCCCCGTCGCTGGCGTTCGCCGGGCGGGCGCTCGAACTGTCGCAGCGGGCCGGGGTGTCGGCGTGGCATGTCAGCCTGACGCATTCCGATCTCGTGGCCGTGGCGTATGTGCTCGCCGAGTGACGTTCGGTCCGTGCGTGGTGACGCGGCGGTCGTCCGATCGTGATCCCGGTCGTGGACCCTGCCGTGATGCGGGACATCGATGCGGCGGCGCCGGTGCCCGTCGCCGCGCTCGTCGATCGAGCGGGAGCCGCCGTCGCGAGGTCGGCGATGCGGCTGATGGGTGGATCGTACGGGCGTCGGGTCGCGGTCCTCGCGGGCCCCGGCCACAACGGCGCGGACGGACGGGTCGCGGCGATGCGACTCCGCGAGCGTGGAGTGAGCGTGGTCGTCCACGAGGTGAGTCGAATGCCCCGGGTGATCGCCGGCGTCGATCTGGTGATCGATGCCGGCTTCGGGTCCGGGTTCCGGGGCGCTTGGGACCCGCCGCTCGTCGATGGCGCTCGGATCCTGGCGGTCGACGTCCCGACCGGTCTCGACGCCCGAACCGGTGCTGCTCACGAACGGACGCTGCGCGCCGACACCACGGTCACGTTCGCGGCGCTGCGGCCCGGCCATCTCCTCGGACAGGGTCCCGAGTACTGCGGTGAGGTGGTGGTCGCCGACATCGGCCTCGTCGTCGAGGGTCGACCGCCGCCGGAGTCGATGTGTCTGGTGGAGCGGTCCGATGTCGCCGCATGGCTCCCGGTGCGGCCTCGTTCGGCGCACAAGTGGTCCAGCGCCGTCCGCGTGGTGGCGGGTGGTCCCGGGATGACCGGTGCTGCCCACCTGGCGGCAGCGGCCGCTCAGCGCTCCGGGGCGGGCATGGTGGTGGTCTCCAGCCCCGGGATGGACACGGCGGCGCCGGTGGAGGTCGTCGACGAGAGAGTGCCATCACTCGATTGGGATGCGGCGGTTCTCGGCGGACTGGCCCGGTTCCACGCCCTGGTGATCGGGCCGGGACTCGGGAGGGCGGAACACACCGGATCGGCCGTCGTCCGGACGGTCGCGGGCGCACCCGTCCCGGTGGTGATCGACGGTGACGGGCTGTTCGCCCTCGCCCGGCATCCGACCGAGTCGTTCGCCGTCCTCGCCGACCGGCGGTTCCCGACGGTGTTGACACCCCACGACGGCGAGTTCGCCCTCCTCACCGGGGCGCTCCCCGGGGCCGATCGGATCGGTGCCGTTCGGGAGCTCGCCGACCGCACCGGGTCGGTCGTGTTGTCGAAGGGACCGACGACCCTCGTGACCGAGCCGGGCGGGCCGGTCTGGTTCGTCGACAGGGGTGATCAGCGGCTCGCCACGGCCGGCACCGGTGATGTCCTCGCCGGCATCGTCGGGGCGTTCCTGGCCCAGGGGGTTGCGCCGCTGCGTGCTGCCGTGGCCGCTGCCTGGGTCCACGCGGATGCGGCTCTCGGCGCCCCGCGACACGGGTTCGTGGCCGGTGACCTGCTCGGATTGCTGCCCCGAGCGCTCACGACGGAGACCCACTCGGGGCCTCATCGGTGACGACCGACTTAGGATTCCCGTCGCCGATCCCGATTGCTCCACCGTTCGACCGACCATGACCCCCCGCCGTTTCGCGATCCTCGTTTCGATGTGCTTCGTCACCATCGCCTCGGCCGCGTCGGCGACCGGGGGATCGATCGGTGGGGTGCCGGACCCGGTCTCGGCGACCGCCAGCCGGGTGGAGGTGCCGCAGGTCGCCCTCGTGATCGGCGACTCGGCGATCGCGTCGCTCCGCTGGGTGCGAGGTGCCGATGGCGCGCTCGTCGGTTTCGAGCACGTTCTCGATCTCGAGTCGTGTCGGCGCCTCCTCGCGCCATCCTGTCGGGGTCGAGAGGGCCGAGTCCCGCCGACGGTCGACGAGGCGCTTCGTGCATATGGACCCGGCTTCGCCCGGGTGCTCGTCGTGGCGACGGGCTACAACGACGGCACATCCGGCTTCGCGACCGCCTTTCGGACGGTGGTCGCGACCGCGCGCCGACTCGGGTACGAGCAGATCGTGTGGTGGTCGCTCCGATCGGACGTCGACTACGTGGCGCCGGGATCGATCGGCAACCACGAGGCCTTCGCGATCAACAACCGGACCCTCGACGCGCTCCTCGCGACCGGCGGCTATCCCGATGTGGTGCTCGCTGACTGGGGTGGATACTCGGCGGGTCGGGTGTCGTGGTTCGCCACCGATGGCGTCCACCACCGAACGGTCGGCGCGTGGGCGGCGGCGGACTATCTGAGCCGGAAAATGGCCTTCCTCGACGGGCGGCGCTGTCCGTTCCCGACGACGCCGACCGGGATCCCGGACGATCCGTGTCCGGACCCGGACGTGACCGGTCCGGTCGCCGACATCGTGGCCCTCTATCCCATCGGCACGGACGGGGTGCTGTGCTACGAGGTCGGTGTGGAGCGTCGCATCGAATGTCGCCACGATTCCGTGGTGCTGCAACTCACCCGCGAGATGCAGATCGGTGATCGAGGTCGCGACGTCGAAGCGCTGCAGTCGCGACTCGCGAGGCTCGGGGCGCCGCTTCCGGTGACCGGCCTGTTCGGTGACCTCACCGAGGTGGCCGTCCGGAATGCGCAGGTCCGCGAGGGCCTGTCGCCGACCGGTCGAGCCGATCGGGCGACCCTGACCGCGCTCGGCTTCGACGTGTCGGCGGTGGTCGCATCATGAGGAGGGAACGCTGATGCGGGCGGCTGTCGCCGAGATCGACCTGGACGCGATCAGTCACAACATCGGGGTCCTCCGCGAGGTGTCGGCACCGGCTGGCCTCTGGGCGGTCGTCAAGGCGAACGCCTATGGTCACGGCGCGATCGACGTCGCCCGGGAGGCCCTCGACGCCGGCGCCGAGGGGCTGTGCGTCGCGCTCGTGGACGAAGGCGTCGAGCTGCGCCGAGCCGGGATCGAAGCACCGGTGCTGGTGCTCAGCGAGCAACCGAGCGAGGCGATCGCCGACCTGGTGGCCGCCCGGCTGACGCCGACGGTCTACAACCCCGCTTTCCTCGACGGCCTCGCTGCTGCGGTGACCTCGTCCGGCTCGGCGGGGTACGACGTCCACATCAAGGTCGACACCGGTATGCGACGAGTCGGTGTCGCTCCGGGTGAGTTCGCTGGTGTCCTCGAGCGGCTCGACGCTCACGCTCCTGCGCTGCGACTCGGCGGCGTCTTCACGCACCTGGCGTGTGCCGACGAGCCCGGGTCCGAGGCCAACGGCGAGCAACTCCGACGCTTCGACGAGGTGCTCCGTCGACTCGGGCCCGGTCGAGACGGTGTGGTGGTCCATGCCGCCAATTCGGCAGCGGCGATGGCGATCCCCGACGCACGCCGTTCCATCGTGCGGTGTGGGATCGCCGTGTACGGGATCAGCCCGGGGCCGGGCCTCACCGGACCGGCTGCGGAGATCGTCGCCCGACTCCGTCCGGCGATGCGGCTCGTCGCCAGCATCTCGCACCTGCAACGCGTCGAAGCGGGAGCTCGCGTCTCCTACGGCGGGCGATACCGGGTCCACCGGGACACGGTGCTCGCCACGGTCCCGATCGGTTACGCCGACGGAGTTCGACGTCGTCTCGGCGCCGTGGAGGGGCGCGCCGGCGCCGAGGTGCTCATCGGGGGACGACGACACCCGATCGTCGGTGTGGTGACCATGGATCAGCTCGTGGTCGACGTCGGCCCGGCTGCCGCCGACATCGAGGGCGGCGACGAGGTGGTCCTCATCGGCTCGCAGGGGGACGAGGTCGTGCGGGTCGAGGAGTGGGCCGAACTGGCCGGGACGATCGGGTACGAGATCGTGTGCGGCATCTCGGGTCGGGTGCCCAGGCGGGTCACGCGGGCTCGGGATCGGCCGTAGCATCGGGGCCGCCATGCTGCTGCGTGCCGAGTCCCTCGCCGCGACCCACGAGATCGCCGCTGCCGTCGCCCGATCGTGCCGGCCGGGTGACGTGGTCGTGCTCGCCGGCGAGATGGGGGCGGGGAAGACGGCCTTCGCGCAGGGCTTCGGACGCGCGTTGGGGATCACCGAACCCATCACCTCGCCGACCTTCACGCTCGTGCACAGCCACCCGGTGCCCGGCGGCAAGCTCACGCTGCACCACGCCGACCTGTACCGACTCGACACGATCGGCGACGTCGACGACCTCGCCCTGGACGAACTCGCCGAGTTCGGTGGGATCGTTCTGGTCGAATGGGGCGACGTCGTCGCCTCGGCGTTCGGCGACCACCTGTTCGTTCGACTCGATGCCGACGATCCCGACGCCGTCGACACCCGGTCGGTGGAGATCGACGCGTCGGGGCCGATGTGGGCCGCGAGGTACGAACGGTTGTCCCGGGACCTGGAGCGGTTCCGATGCTGATCCTCGCGATCGAGACCGCCACGGAGCAGGTCGGGGTCGCCATCGGTGGACACGAGGGTGTGATCGCCAACTTCGAGGTGGTACGTGGTCGTCGGCACGCCGAGATCCTCACGCCGGCGATCGAGTTCGTGTGCCGCCAGGCGGATGTCGACCTGGCCGAGATCGGATGCTTGGCGGTCGATGTCGGCCCGGGTCTGTTCACGGGGATGCGGGTCGGCCTCGCATCGGCCAAGGCGTTGGCACTGGCTCTGAGGGTCCCGATGATCGGGATCTCGTCGCTCGACCTCCTGGCGTTCGAATGTCGTCACACCGACCGAGTGGTCGTCCCGGTGATCGACGCTCGAAAGAACGAGGTCTTCTGGGCGATGTATCGGCAGGTGCCCGGCGGCGTCCAACAGGTCAGTCCTCCCGTCGTCGGCCCGGTCGATCTCCTCGTCGCCGATCTGCTCGCTCGGAGCCAGGACACGCTCTGCGTGGGTGACGGGGCCGAACGGCATCGGACCGCGATCCTCGAGGGGTACCGGTGCGAGATCGCCGCCCCCGTTCACCCGTCACCGGCAGCATTGGTCCAACTCGCCCATGCCCGAGCGCTTCGGGAGGATTGGGTGCGGCCGGACGAGATCGAACCGGTGTACCTCCGGGCGCCCGACGCCCAGATCAACTGGTCGACGCGGGCGGGTCGCCCGTGATCGGCGACGTGTCGCACCTCGCCCGGCGCCACCGGGCCGACGCGAGTCCTGGTGTGGTCGTCGAGCCGATGCGTCGCCGGGACCTCCGCCAGGTCCTGCCGATCGAAGCGCAGGCCCATCCGGTTCCGTGGTCACGGTCGGTCTTCGAGGGAGAGCTCGCACAGGTCCGGTCGGGATCCCGCTACTACGCCGTCGCTCGCTCGATCCGCCCCGGTCGTTCGGGCGGCGACCTGCTGGGCTACGCCGGCCTGTGGTTCGTCCCCGATCCGGACGGCGACCAGGCCCACGTCACCAACATCGTCGTCGCGCCGGACCATCGCCGACACAAGGTCGGGACGCGCCTCCTCGCGCATCTCGCCGAGACGGCGATCGCCCGGGGTTGCGTCGCGTGGACCCTCGAGGTGAGGGCCTCGAGTACCGGGGCCCAGGCGCTCTATCGACGGTTCGGATTCGTTCCTGCCGGCGTGCGGGCGAGGTATTACGAACAGCGGGAGGATGCGATCGTCATGTGGTGCCACGACATCGACGCCAGCGAATACGCAGAGCGATTGGATGACCTGCGCGGGTCGGAGCCTTCCCGATGACGGCGTCGAACCGCGGCCGAGGACCGGTCGATGCGTCGACGCTGGTGCTCGGCATCGAGACCAGTTGCGACGAGACGGCTGCAGCCCTGGTGATGGGTGGTGACGACGTCGTGTCGAGCGTCGTGTCGAGCCAAGTCGCGATCCATGCCGAGTTCGGTGGTGTGGTGCCCGAGATCGCATCCCGAGCTCATGTCGAGGCACTCAATCCGGTGATCGCTCGGGCGATCGTCGAGGCCGGTGTGGACGAGTCGCGCATCGACGCGGTCGCCTGCACCCACGGACCGGGCCTCATCGGGGCGCTGCTGGTCGGCGTGGCTGCGGCCAAGTCGCTGGCGCTGGCGTGGGACGTGCCGTTCATCGGGGTGAACCACCTCGAGGCACACCTCTACGCGGCGTTCCTCGAGGACCCGTCCCTCGAGTTCCCGCTCGTCGTCCTGCTCGTGTCGGGAGGGCACACGATGCTCGTCGAGATGCAGGGGCACGGCCGGTACCGGTTGCTCGGGCGAACGATCGACGATGCTGCTGGCGAGGCGTTCGACAAGGTCGCCCGGTTCCTCGACCTCGGTTATCCGGGCGGGCCGGCGATCGACCGGGCGGCGATGGACGGTGACCCGGAATCGATCCGATTCCCGAGGGCCCTGAGTGATGACGCCGACAACCTCGACTTCAGCTTCAGTGGGTTGAAGACGGCCGTGACCAATCACGTCCGGAAACATCCCGACGTCTCCTCGGCCGACGTGGCGGCGAGCTTCCAGGCCGCGGTCGTCGACGTGCTCGTCGCGAAGTCCCGTCGCGCTGCGCAGCTCGTCGGGGCCAAGGGGATCGTGCTCGGTGGCGGGGTCGCCGCCAACTCGCTCCTGAGGGAGGAGGTGCTCGGCGCGTGCGCAGCCGATGGCGTTCGTGGCTTCCTGCCGAGCCGGGCGATGTGTACCGACAACGCCGCCATGATCGCTGCCGTCGGGTGGCACCGGCTCCGTTCCGACGGTCCGACGACCCTCGATGACGGGGCCCATCCGAACCTGAGGCTGCCGCTGCTCGACCCGGCCTGATCGGTTCGGTCTGATCGGTTCGGCCTGATCGGTTCGGTCTGACCGGTTCGCCGTCAGCGGTGGGGCGTCGGGTCCCGGTCCGTCGGCGGAGGTGTTGTTGGACACGGCGGTCGAACTGCTGGAGACCATGTCGATCGACGTCCTGACGGGGTTGCTCGACGCCACCGATGCGGCCGAGTTCCGGCGGCGGGCCGAGGAGGTGTTCGTCGGCCCGCACTCGGTCGGCCGACCTCGGTACCGGATGGACCGACTCGCGATCCTCGGAGCGGCGATGGGGCGGCCTCGGCTGGCTGGCTGCGTCGGTGCAGCGCGGCGCGCGCACCTCGAACGACAGGGGCCCGGTTCGCCGAGTTCCAGAACGGCGGTGGGTTGCCACGAGATCTCGATGCGATGGTGATCTCGATGCGATGGCGACCTGCTCCAGCCGCACCATCGATGAGGTCGCCGGTGGTGCGGTCGCTGCGCACCTGTGGACCGAGGTGGCGATCCGCGCCATCGGTGCGGTGCCGCTCGACGACTGATCCGCTCGACGTGTGACCGGTCTGCACTCGGCCGGCCGGTGGGGAGACCGTCGGCGATCGGTCGAGTCGCCGGTCAGTGCCGGTGCATCGGTACGTGGGGGATGCCGTCCTCGACGAATTCGTCACCGGCGATCTCGAAGCCGAGGCGTCGGTACCAGTCGACGAGGTGTGTCTGAGCATCGAGGACGACCGGAGCGGTGGTCGTCGCCGTGACGTGGCGGACGAGTGCCGCAGCGAGGCCACGCCCACGATCCGCCGGGTTCGTCGCGACCCGTCCGATTCGCACGACGCCACCCGGTTCGGCGAGCACGCGGAGGTAGGCGGAGATGTCGCCTCCGTCACCGAGCCACACGTGTCGCGTCCCGGGCTCCACGTCGCGGCCGTCGAGATCGGGGTACGCACATCGCTGTTCGACGACGAACACGTCGCAGCGCAATCGGAGCAGCGCATGGAGTTCCGACGTGGTGAGTTCGTCGAAGGCCTTCACGGTCGGTGACACGAGGGCGAACCTACTGCGCCGTCGGCGCGGCAGGACGGGGCCGGTACCGTGCGGAGCGTGTCGGGATTGCGGATCGGATCGTTCACGCCGTCGGCCCCGGTGGTGCTCGCCCCGATGGCCGGGGTGACGAACCGGGCCTTCAGAGCGATGTGTCGCTCCTATGGCCCCGGGTTGGTCTACGTCAACGAGATGGTGATGGCGAACGCCGTGGTCCACCGCAACGACAAGACCGAGACCATGATGCGGTTCGGCGACGACGAGTCACCGCGGAGCCTCCAGGTCTACGGCAGCGATCCGATGATGCTCGGGCGTGCCGTCCACCGACTCTGCGAAGAGGATCTCGTCGACCACATCGACATCAACTTCGGCTGCCCGGCGGCCAAGGTCACACGGAAGGGAGGTGGCGCAGCGGTACCCGCCAAGCCGGCGTTGCTCCGAGCCATCGTCCGGGCAGCGGTCGGTGCGGCCTCGCCCTACGGGGTGCCCGTGACCACCAAGTTCCGCATGGGCCTGTGGGACGACCTCCGCACCGACGTCACCACCGGGCTGATCTGCGCCGAGGAAGGGGTGGCGTGGATCGCCCTCCATGCCCGGACCGTCGAGCAGCACTATGCCGGCGAGGCCCGTTGGGAGGCGATCGCCGAACTGAAGGCTGCGGTCGAGGGCGTACCCGTGCTCGGCAACGGAGACATCTGGGAGGCGGAGGACGCCGCGGCGATGATGCGCAGCACCGGGTGCGACGGTGTGGTCGTGGGTCGAGGATGTCTCGGCCGACCGTGGTTGTTCGGCGATCTCGTCGAGGTGCTCGGCGGTGGCCGCACACCCGCTCCACGCCTGTTGGGTGAGGTCCGTGACGCGATCGCCCGTCACGCCCGCCTGCTCGTCGAGCACTACGCCGATTTCGGTGGTGAGCGCCACGCCATGCGCAACTTCCGGAAACACACGGCCTGGTACCTGTCCGGGTACCCGGTCGGTGGGGCGATCCGGGCTCGGTTCGCCATGGTGTCGTCGATCGCCGAACTCGATGACCTGCTCGCCGAACTCGACCCTGCGACGGCGATCGTCGCCGGTGGCGAACGGATCAAGCGCGGTCACACGAACGGTCCGATCCGGGTGGCGCTCCCGGACGGTTATCTCGACCACCTCGACGACGAGGACTTCGTGGTACCCGATGATGCCGATGCCATGGCGCTGTCCGGAGGCTGAACCACGCCGCGGTCCACGGACCGGGAGTTGACACCTCGCGGCCGCGCCGACCATCATCATGGGAGGGGAAATACCGACGAGAGGAGTCTCGACATGGCTGGTTCTGGTTCGATCCTGGGCAACTCGGTCCTGCGGTTGGAGGACCCGACGCTGCTGACCGGTGACGGCAAGTACGTGGACGATCTCCGAGAAACGGGGATGTTGTTCGTTGCGCTCGTCCGGTCGCCGGTCGCGCACGGCACGATCAACTCCGTCGACACCGGTGACGCTGCGTCGATGCCGGGTGTCGTCGCCGTGTACCACGCCGGGAACGACCTGGGGATGCCGGCGATGCAGGGGTTCCCGATGATGCCACCGGATTTCAACCGGCCGATCTTCGCCTCCGAGAAGGTGCGGTTCGTGGGCGACATCATCGCTGCCGTGGTCGCCGAGACCCAGGCCCAGGCGAACGACGCTGCTCAGGAGATCTTCGCCGACATCGACCCGCTGCCGGCGATCATCGATCCGCGTGACGGACTCGCCCCGGATGCGCCGCTCCTGTTCGAACCCACCGGGTCCAACATCTGTTTCGCCAGCCACTTCCCGGCGGAGGGCGGTGGCGACGATCCGTGCGCCGGGGCCGACGTCGTGGCCGAGGTCGAGATGGTGTCGCAGCGACTCGCCGGCGTGCCGATGGAGAACAACGGTGTCGTCTGCGTGCCCCAGGACGGCGGCGGCCTGACGATGTGGATCTCGCACCAGGCGCCGCACTCGGTGCACGCCGCGTATGCGCCGATGCTCGGCCTCGACGCCGAGGCGCTGCGGCTGGTGTGTCCGTGGGTCGGCGGTGGCTTCGGCCCGAAGGCGGCGCCGTACGTCGAGCACCTCATCGCGGCCAAGGCGGCGATGATGC
Organism: Ilumatobacteraceae bacterium; assembly: GCA_049458915.1. Classification (GTDB taxonomy): domain Bacteria; phylum Actinomycetota; class Acidimicrobiia; order Acidimicrobiales; family Ilumatobacteraceae; genus Ilumatobacter. The sequence goes on along the minus strand of JBMUCX010000009.1, from coordinate 10,970 downwards.
TCGGCAAGCCGGTCAAGTGGGTCGAGGCCCGCTCGGAGAACATGGTGTCGATGGTGCACGGCCGTGACTTCGTGATGAAGGCACGTCTGGGCGTGAACCGCGACGGCAAGATCGTCGGCCTCGACGGCGAGGTGGTCGCCGCCGCCGGTGCGTACCCGCTCATCGGTGCGATCCTGCCGATGCTGACCCAGATGATGTCGGTCGGCGTCTACGAGATCCCGAACGTCCGCTTCGATGCGAAGACGGTGCTCACGAACAACACGCCGATCGGTGCGTATCGCGGTGCCGGCCGTCCGGAGGCGACGCAGCTCATCGAGCGGGTGCTCGACGTCGCCGCCGATCTGATCGGGATGGACCCGGCCGAGATCCGTCGGGTGAACTTCATGCAGCCCGACACGTTCCCGCGGACCACCATCACCGGTGCCAACTACGACTCGGGTGAGTACGAAAAGGCGCTCGATGCCGTGCTCGAGGCGTCGAGCTACCAGGACCTGCTGCGTCAGCAGGCCGAGCGGCGGGCGTCGGGTTCGTCGAAGCAACTCGGCATCGGTGTGTCGGCCTACGTCGAGGTCACCGCTCCGGTCGGGCTCCACATCGAGTTCGGTGCGTGTGAGATCAACGAGGACGGCTCGGCGACGGTGTTCGCCGGGACGAGCGTCCACGGTCAGGGGCACGCCACGGCGTTCGCGATGCTCGCCAGCGACGTGTTGGGGATCCCGATGGACAAGATCACCCTGGTCAACTCCGACACCGCCCGGGTCCCGCGCGGCGCCGGGACGCTCGGCTCCCGGTCGTTGCAGACCGCCGGTTCGGCGATCCACCTCGCGTCGAACGGCGTGCTCGAGCGGGCCAAGCAGATCGCTGCACACCTGCTCGAGGCATCCGCCGACGACATCGTGGTCGGCGACGGCGGCTTGCAGGTCGCTGGTGTGCCGGCGAACAGCGTGTCGTGGGTCGAGCTGGCAGCGGCGTCGAACGACGCGTCGAAGTTGCCGGCCGGCATGGACGCCGGTCCGTTGCGTCACGAACTCGACTTCGACGGACAGGACTCGACGTTCCCGTTCGGAGCGCACGTGTCGCTGGTCGAGGTCGACACCGACACCGGCCAGGTGAAGATGCTGCGGCACTATGCGGTCGACGACTGCGGCCGGATCCTCAACCCGCTGCTGGTGCGCGGTCAGCAGCACGGTGGGATCGCCCAGGGTGCGGCGCAGGCGCTGTTCGAGCAGGTGATGTACGACTCCGATGGCAACCCGATCACCTCGAACGTCATGGACTACGCCATCCCCTCGGCTGCCGAACTGTGCAGTTTCGACACCTCGAACACCGAGACCGACAGCCCGCGGAACCCGATCGGGGCCAAGGGCATCGGTGAGTCGGGCACGATCGGTTCGACCCCGGCGATCCACAACGCCGTGGTCGATGCGGTGTCGCACCTCGGTGTCACCCACATCGACATGCCGTGCACGGCGGAGCGGGTCTGGAAGGCGATCCAGGCCGCTCGGTGACCACCTCCATCGGTCGAATGCGTGAGGGTCGGCCCGGCTCTGCCGGGCCGACCCTCACGCATTCGCAGGGGGGTGGGGTGGTGCTGGCGTCGGCGTCACCCCGGCGGCACGAGTTGCTCAGGTCGATCGGCCTCGGGTTCCGCGTGGCCGTCGCAGACGTCGACGAGTCGATCCTGCCGGACGAATCCGCCGTGGCGTACGTCGATCGTGTCGCACTCTCCAAGGCCGAGACGGTCGCGGAGCGCCTCGGCCACCCCGCCGACACGGTCGTGCTCGCAGCGGACACGACGGTCGACCTCGACGGGAACGTATTGGCCAAGCCGTCGGACGACGACGACGCCCGACGGATGTTGCGGGCGCTGTCGGGCCGGTCGCACGACGTACACACCGCCGTGGTGTGCTGGTCACGGGCAGGCGTCGGGCGAACCGTCGTCACGACCGCCGTCACCTTCGTCGACCTCACCGATGCAGCGATCGACCGGTATCTCGCCACCGGTGAGCACCTCGACAAGGCCGGGGCCTACGGGATGCAGGGTGCGGCCGGCATGTTCGTCTCGGAGATCGTGGGCAGCCCGAGCAACGTGATCGGTTTGCCGCTCGCCCAGACCCTCGAACTGCTCGCCGAGAGCGGTATCACGATCGAGTGGGAGGCCGACTTGGCTGGAAGACTTCGATCGTGAACGGGATCCCTGCCGCCGGGAGTCGATGGGTCGTCACCGGTGCGTCCGCCGGCATCGGTGCGGCGATCGCCGCCGAGGCCCGCCGGCGTGGTGCCACGGTGATCGGCGTCGCTCGACGAGACGGTGTCGACGTGCGAGCCGACCTGGCCGACCCGGCGGACGTCGCCGGTCTCGTCGAGCGGATCGAGGCCGAGCACGGTCCGATCGACGTCTGGGTCAACAACGCCGGCGTCGAAACCGTGGGTGCCCTCGCCGATGCCTCGGCGGACGACGTCCGACAGATCCACGAGCTGAACCTGGTGACGCCCGTCGAGTTGTGCCGGCAGGTGCTCGTCCCGATGGCCGAGCGGGGTCGGGGGCACGTCGTCAACGTGAGTTCGATGGCCGGCAGCGGTGCGTTCAGTGGCATGACGCTCTACGCCAGCACGAAGGGCGGGCTGAGCAACTTCCACCGGGTGCTGCGGAGCGAACTCCGTGGCTCGCCGCTGGGACTCACGATCGTCGAGATCGGACCGAGTCCGACGGACATGCTCGAGCGGGTCTACGAGCATCCGCCGACCGAGCGAGGATTCCGCCGTCTCCGCCACCTGCAGCTGATGCCCGAGGTGCGACCCGAGCGGGTCGCCGCAGCGGTCGTGGATGCCGTCGAACGCGGGCGGGCGACGGTTCGCCTGCCGCGGCGGGCGATGGTGTTCCCGATGATCACCTCGTTCCCGCAGCGGGTGGTCGATCTGCTCGTCCGGCCGTGACATCGGGGCGGATCCCGCCGCAGCCGGTCCGTCGATCGGGTTAGCACTCGCCACCTCCGGTTGCTAACGCAGTGGCGAACCCGTAGCATTGGCAGTCGACCGGGGTGAGTGCTAACGCCCCGGGCGCTGAATCCCAGCAGACCACTTCCACTGTGACACGCCAACGGAGGCATGCACCCATGAACCTGAAGCCGCTCGATGACCGCATCGTCGTCAAGCCCAACGAGGCAGAGACCCAGACCGCATCCGGTCTCGTGATCCCCGACACCGCCAAGGAGAAGCCGCAGCAGGGCACCGTGCTCGCCGTCGGCCCGGGCAAGCGCGCCGAGTCGACCGGTGAGATCATCCCGCTCGGGATCGAGGTCGGCCAGACCGTCCTCTACTCGAAGTACGGCGGCACCGAGGTGACCGTCGGCGGAGACGACCTGCTCGTGCTCAACGCTCGCGACGTCCTCGCCGTCGTCGAGAGCTGATCCGCCCGACCACCCTCCCAACACCGATCAAGGACAGAGATCCATGGCAAAAATGCTCCATTTCGACGATCAGGCCCGGCGTTCGCTCGAGGCCGGCGTCAACAAACTCGCCGACGCCGTTCGCGTCACGCTCGGACCCAAGGGCCGCAACGTCGTGCTCGACAAGAAGTTCGGCGCACCCACCATCACCAACGACGGCGTCTCGATCGCCAAGGAGATCGAGCTCGAGGACCCGTTCGAGAACATGGGTGCCCAGCTCGTCAAGGAAGTGGCGACCAAGACCGACGACATCGCCGGTGACGGCACCACGACGGCGACCGTGCTCGCTCAGGCGATGGTGCGGGTCGGCATGAAGAACGTCGCCGCCGGCGCCAACCCGATGGCCGTCAAGAAGGGCATCGAGAAGGCGGTCCGTGCGGCCGTCGAGTCGATCCAGTCGCAGGCCAAGGACGTCGACGACAAGTCGGACATCGCCAACGTCGCGACCATTTCGGCCGCCGACAGCTCGATCGGCGAGGTCATCGCCGACGCGATCGACAAGGTCGGCAAGGACGGCGTCGTGACCGTCGAGGAGTCGAACACCTTCGGCACCGAGCTCGAGTTCACCGAGGGCATGCAGTTCGACAAGGGCTACCTGTCCCCGTACTTCGTGACCGACGCCGACCGCCAAGAGGCCGTGCTCGACGACGCGTACATCCTGCTCAACCAGGGCAAGATCTCGACCGTCCAGTCGCTGCTTCCGGTGCTTGAGGCCGTGATGAAGACCGGCAAGCCGCTGGTGATCATCGCCGAGGACATCGAGGGTGAGGCCCTCGCTACCCTCGTGGTCAACAAGATTCGTGGCACCTTCGCCTCGGCCTCGGTCAAGGCCCCCGGCTTCGGCGACCGTCGCAAGGCGATGCTCCAGGACATGGCCGTCCTCACCGGCGGCCAGGTCATCAGCGAGGACGTCGGCCTCAAGCTCGAGAACACGACCCTCGACCTGCTCGGCACGGCCAAGCGGATCATCATCACCAAGGACAACACCACGATCGTGGACGGCGGCGGCTCGGCCGACGACGTGACCGGCCGGATCAACCAGATCAAGGCCGAGATCGAGAACACCGACTCCGATTGGGACCGCGAGAAGCTCCAGGAGCGCCTCGCCAAGCTGGCCGGCGGCGTCGCCGTCATCAAGGTCGGCGCGGCCACCGAGGTGGAGCTCAAGGAGAAGAAGCACCGCATCGAGGACGCCGTGTCGTCGGTTCGTGCGGCCATCGAAGAGGGTGTCGTCGCCGGCGGCGGTACCGCCCTCATCCGGGCCCGCCCGGCCGTCCAGACGGTCGTCGACGGACTCGAGGGTGACGAGCAGACCGGCGCCAAGCTGGTCTGGGAGTCGCTCGTGGCCCCGGCGAAGAACATCGCCGAGAACGCCGGCCTCGAGGGCTCGGTCGTCGTCCGTGCAGTCGAGGCCGAGTCGGGCTCGAACGGCATGAACGCCGCCACGGGTGAGATGGTCGACCTGGTCAAGGCCGGCATCATCGACCCGGCCAAGGTGACCCGGGCGGCGCTGCAGAACGCGGCGTCGATCGCGGCCCTCGTCCTCACCACCGAGTGCCTCGTGGCCGACAAGCCCGAGCCGGCGTCCCCGATGGGCGGCGGCGGCATGGACCCGATGGGTGGCATGGGCGGCATGATGTGACATTTCAGTTCGTGCCTGGCACAAACTGACATCGAACGGCCCGGGGCGAAGCCCCGGGCCGTTCCGCGTACGGGGCGAAGCCCCGGGCCGTTCCGCGTCGGTCGACCGATCGACGGATAGGTTCGGGGGCATGGGTGAACGTGCGATGCGGCCGTTCTGGATGCACCAGCTCGTCGAGTACGTCCTCGGCGCTGCCCTCATCGCGCAGGGCATGCAGGAACCCGAGCCGGTCATTCCCTCGCTCGCCGGAGTCGTCGTGTTGATCAACGCTGCTGCTGTCCGTGGTCCGCTCGGCGCGTTCAAGGTGATCGGGCGCCGACTCCACCGGTGGTTGGACGTGGTCGTGGCCGGACTCCTCGTCCTCGGTGCGGTGCAACCGTGGGTCGCCGTGGCCGTCACGACCCGAGCGCTGTTGCTCGTCGTGCTGTTGCCGCTCGGATTCCTCTGGTACTACACCGACTGGGACGAGCGTTCGGCTCGCCGCGAACGGCGCGTTGCGGAGGCCTCGGACCGTAGTGATCAGATCGGTCGGATGGCCGGCCGTCTCGCTGCCGGTGCGGTCGTCGCCGGCAAGAACGCGATCAAGAAGCGGTCGGAGCAGTAGCTGCCGCCCGAGCGGCCTCGAGTCGTTCGGTCGTCAGCTTCGAGCGTCCGACCACGAACAGGACGGCGTGGATGGCGCCGACGACGAACCACGTGGACCGGAGCGCGAACTCCCGGTCGACGAGTCGTTCGACGGACCACACCCAGACTCCGCCGATGGCTGCTCCGATCGGGATCATGCCCCAGGCGAAGAACCGGTACACGCTGTTCACGCGGCCCAGCAGGTCGGGTGGGATGATCGTCTGGCGCAGGCTCACGGTGATGACGTTCCAGAGGATCCCGAAGAAGGCCTCGAACGCGAACATGACGAGCACGACCGGCCACCAAGCGACGAGACCCGTCACGAACGGAGCGACGGCCATCCCTCCGATCGCCAGGGCGAGCGCCGTCCCCGATCCGATCCGCCTCGTCACCATCGGTGCGACGTTGCCGCCGACCAGACCACCGATCGCTCCGCCGAACCCGATCACGGTGAACAGGAGCGGACCGACCTCCATGACCTCCTGGGCGAAGAGCACGAAGGTCGCGAATGCGATCATCCCGGCTCCGTTCATCACGCCCAGGATGATCGCCATCGGGCGGAGCAGTGAGTGCCCCATCAGCCATCGGACGCCTTCACGCAGCTCCTCCTGGAAGGTCGTCGGCGGGCGGTCGTCGTCGCGGGCGGCACGGAACGGTCCTGGGATCAAGGCGACGCACGCCGCCGCCACGAAGAACGTCGTGGCGTCGACGAAGAACGGAACGGCGAACGCCACGATGAGCAGCAGCGAGCCGAGCGGTGGCCCGGCGAAGGTGTTCATGACCGCTTCGACGCTCCAGATCCGGCCGTTCGCCTTCTCCAACTGATCGGCGCGGACGATGCTGGGCACGATCGTCTGGTTGGCGTTGTCCCGCAGGACCTCGGCCATGCCGAGCAGGAGCGTCGCGACGATCAGCACCACGTAGAGCAGGGACTGGGTGCCGACCACTCCGGCCACCTCGTCGGGACCGGGGAGATCGCCCTGGGTGCCGAGGACGGCGAAGGCGACTCCGAACGTGACGACGCCCCGCACGAGGTCCATCGTCACGATGATCCGTCGCCGGTCGAGCCGATCGGTGAGGACCCCCGCCGGCAACGTGAAGAGCAACCACGGGAGTCGTTGGGCCACGGCGACGAGTGCGATGAGCAGCGGGTTGCGGGTGATGGCCGACGCGAGCCACGGATAGGCGATCGACGCCATGCCGTCCCCGAGGTTGGACACGACGGTGCCGGTGAACAACTTGTAGTAGTTGGCGCCGAGTCGGTGACCGGGAACGTGCTCGGTCGTCGACGGCGTGGCTTCGGGCGTTGACATCGGCACTCCGTTCCTGGTGGTCGGCCGGTGCGGCGTCGGCACGCTACCGGCTCCGTCGGGACGGTCCCCGACCGGCGATCGTAGGCTGGGGGCATGACGTTCGATCGCCCGGCCCCCGATCTCCTCAAGCTGCTCGACGCATGGGAGGAGTTCGAGCGAGGTGAGCAACTTCCGGGCAAGGTGCTCGCCAACCTGAAGACCGCCGGCCTGCCGGAGGTCCTCCGTGAGTTGATCGAGGCGGGATGGTCACCCCGCCCGGTCGCCTGAGTACGAGCGTGCGCAGCGGCGGCGCACAGATCGTGCCGCGCCCCGACCGGTGGGCGCCGGGTCCGCCACCGCCCTGGGCGTCGGGTGCTTCGGCCGGGCTCGACGAGTTCCTGTCGGCGGTCTCGGTCCGCGAACGCCCGATGCTCCCCGCCTTCCCCGACGCGCGCCCGGCTGCCGTGCTCGTCGCCCTCGCCGACGGCGCCGATGGTCCGAGTGTGCTCCTCACGCGGCGATCGTGGGAGTTGCGGCATCATCGTGGTGAGATCAGCTTTCCCGGTGGCCGGATGGATCCGGGCGAGACCCCGCTCGACACGGCGCTGCGCGAGGCCGACGAGGAGGTCGGCCTCGATCCTCGTTCTGTTCGGATCCACGGCGAACTCGAGCACCTCAACACGGTGGTGAGCCGGAGCTACATCGTGCCGAAGGTCGGAGCGCTCACCGAACGGGTGGACCTCGTCGGCCGGACCATGGAGGTCGATCGGGTGATCTGGGTCCCGCTCGCCGAACTGACGCGGCCCGACACCTACCGTTCGGAGGTGTGGGGCACGGGTGCGACGGCCCGGGTCCTCCACTTCTTCCACCTGGACGACGAGACGATCTGGGGCGCCACCGGGCGGATGCTCTACGACCTGCTGGAAAAGACGCTCGCACCGGACCCGACCTGACGCCGGTTGCCTCGCTCCATCACGGCGTCACGCGGGTTCGAGCGGCGACAGCGGCCCGACAGTCCTCCCAGAGCGTTTCGACGTGGTCACGTTCGGTCGTCCGGGCGCCGATGCTGACCCGGAGCACCGAACGACCGTCGAGCACGGTTCGTGTCACGTGGTGCCGACCGCTGCGGTTGATGGCGTCGACGAGTGCGTCGGTCGGCTCATCGGTGTCGCCGGTGACGCGGAGGCACACGAGGTTGAGCGGGTGCGGGGCGACGATCTCGAAGCGTTCGTCGGCCGCGACTCGGGCGGCCAGGTCCTGAGCGAGCGCCACGTCGCGTCGCAGCCGGCTTCGGATCGCGTCGGCGCCGTCGAGACGGAGCACGAACCAGAGCTTCAACGCTCGGAAGCGGCGACCGAGGGGCACCTGCCAGTCCCGGTAGTCGATGGCCTTCCCCGACTCGGCCGCCGCCGACCGGAGGTACTCGGGCAGGATGCTGAGCGCGCCGAGCAACGCTGCCCGGTCCGCGGTCCAGAACAGGGTGCAATCGAAGTTGACACCCATCCACTTGTGCGGGTTCGTGGCATAGCTGTCGGCACGGTCCAGCCCGTCGTTCACCCAGCGGTGCTCGGGAGCCAGGGCCGCGATGCCGCTCATCGCTCCGTCGACGTGGAGCCACACTCCCGCCGGGCGACACACGTCGGCGATCGGACCGGTCGGGTCGAAGGCCATCGACGACGTGGTGCCGTGGGTCGAACAGGCGAAGCACGGCACGAACCCGGCGCGGAGATCGGCGTCGATGGCGGCGGCGAGGGCGTCGGGGCGCATCGCGAACTGTTCGTCGTGCTCCACGATGCGGATCCGCTCGGTGCCGATGCCGGCGATCCGCAGGCCTTTCTCGACCGAGGAGTGTGCCTGCGACGTGGTGTACGCGGTCAGTCGTGTCGTGTCACCCGAGGAGTTGACCGCCCCGGACGTGACCCGCCAGCGAGCGGCGAGGATCGCCACGAGCGCCGCTTCGCTGGCCGATCCCTGGATGACCCCACCGCCACGCTCGCTGGTCGACCGGAATCGGTCCGGCAGGCCGAGCAACTCCTGCATCCAGTCCAGCATCAGGGTCTCGATCTCCGTGCAGGCGGGCGAGGTGACCCAACTCATTCCCTGTACGCCGAGGCCGGCAGCGAGCAGTTCGCCCAGGATGGACGCTTCGCTGTTGTTCGCCGGAAAGTACGCGAACCAGTTCGGGTGCTGCCAGTGGGAGATCGTGGGGAGCACGACGCGGTCGATGTCCCGACGGATCGCGGACCACGGCTCGGGTTCGGTCGGCGGGTGGGCCGGCAACATCGCTCGCACGTCACCGGGTTCGACGTCGGGAACGACCGGCCGATCGCCCACGTCGGCCAGGTAGTCGGCGATGAGGTCGATCAGTTCGTGCGCCGCGGTGCGGAACTCGTCGGGTGTCACGGTTCCGACGGTACCGATCGAAGCGCGCCGCGGCCCGATCAGGGAGCCGGTGGCCGGGATCGGCGAGCGGTGGCCACGATGCGCCACGCGATGAAGCCGAGGCCGCCGAGGATGGCGGCGAGGACGGCGAGTTGGCGCCATCCTCCGCGTGCGTCGCTGCCGCAGTTCGGCTTGGGGAGCGAACTGAGACAGTCGCTGAGCGGGCGTTGCTCGGGATAGAACTCGTTGATCGTCGGCCGTGTCGGTCGCTCGTCGTCGGACGGGGCCGTGACGGCGGCCGGTCGGAGCGGGGAACCGGTGGCCGGTGCGCCCGTCGCCAGCGCGATGGTCGTGGTGGCCACGACGAGGATCGATGCGATCAGGGTCTTCCACACCGCGACGGACACACGGGAAGTCACGACGTCTGTCTACCATCGGAGGTCTTGAACACCGACGACGCCCATCTCGTTCGTGCGCATCGACCCGTCCTGGTCGTCGACTTCGGCGCGCAGTACGCCCAGCTGATCGCCCGGCGGGTCAGGGAGCTGCACGTCTACTCGGAGATCGTCCCGCATCGGATCACGGCTGCGGAGGTCGCGGCCGAGCGTCCGGCAGCGATCATCTTGTCGGGTGGACCGAAGAGCGTGCACGTCGACGGGGCGCCGGTGCTCGATCCCGGGGTCTACGACCTCGGGGTGCCGATCCTCGGGATCTGCTACGGGGCCCAACTGATCGCCCAGCAGCTCGGCGGCACCGTCGGGCGCGGGCTCCGTGGCGAGTACGGCCGGGCCCGACTGACCCGACGTCCCGACGTGCCGTCGGTGTTGCTGCACGAAGGCATCCCGGCCGATCACGACGTGTGGATGAGCCACTTCGACGCCGTGACCGAGGCACCCCCGGGATTCGTGGCGACCGCATCGACCCCCGATGCGCCCGTCGCAGCGTTCGAGTCGCCTCGGCGTCGGATCTTCGCGGTTCAGCACCATCCAGAGGTCAAGCATTCGCCGTGGGGCATGCCGGTGCTCGAACAGTTCCTGTACCACCTCGCCGGGTGTGAGCCGTCGTGGCGGATGAGTTCGGTCATCGAGGCGCAGGTCGACGAGATCCGCGAGCGGGTCGGTGACGCCCGGGTCATCTGTGGGCTGTCCGGGGGCGTCGATTCGTCGGTGGCGGCTGCGCTGGTGCACCGGGCCATCGGAGCGCAGCTGACCTGCATCTACGTCGACACCGGCTTGATGCGCAAAGGGGAGAGTGCACAGGTCGTCGAGACGTTCCGGCGCCACCTCGGCATCGAGCTGATCCATGCCGACGCGTCCGACCGGTTCTTCGGGGCGCTCGCGGGTGTGACCGAGCCGGAGGCGAAGCGCAAGGCGATCGGCGAGCAGTTCATCCGGACCTTCGAGCAGTACACCGGCGGGGTGTCGGATGCGAAGTTCCTCGTCCAGGGCACGCTGTATCCCGACCTGATCGAGAGCGGTGGTGTCGATGGAACGGCCTCGGTCATCAAGAGTCATCACAACGTCGGCGGCCTCCCCGACGACATGGAACTCGAGCTCATCGAGCCGCTTCGCGAGTTGTTCA
>JBMUCX010000008.1:0-44992 GCA_049458915.1 Ilumatobacteraceae bacterium | reverse complement strand
CCCTCCTCGGTGAGATGCACCCCGTCGCGGATCACGTTGCCGGGCGCAGCTGCGGCCGAATACCACGCCACCACCGCCGACGGCGCCTCCCGTCCGGTGAGGGCCTCGCGGAGTTCGAGGTTCGCCTCGACGACCTCGGCACGGCGGTCCCGGATCCAGATGTCGACCCACACGATCGGTACGTCGTCCGGCAGCGCCGCCAGGATCTCGTCGACATCGTCCCGGAAGCCCTCGAGGTCGGCACCGGAACTGACGTCGTTCGTACCCAGGGCGATGACCCACAGGTCGGGCCGGAGGTCTCCGAGGATCCTGCCGATCGCAGAGCGACCCGACGGGAGATCACCCGATCCGGCCGTCATCCGGCGGCTCTCTCGAGCATCGACGACCACTCGGTCGATTCCGATCCGCGCGAACTCGGCTTCGATCTCGCCGACCGCTGACAGGGCCAACGAGTCCCCGACGACCGCAACGACGTCGAGATCGACGTCTGGCGGAGTCGTGGCCTGCGTCGTCGTGGGAGCCGCCGACGTCGTCGACGGAGCGGGCGGTGTCGCGATCGCCGGCTCGGTGGTCGGTGTCGTCGTGGTGGTCGGCCCGTCAGCCGGCAGCTCGAGGAGGGCACCGACCGCCGACTCGGAATCGGTCGACGAACAGCCGACTGCGGACACGATCCCCAGCGTGACGAGGGCGGCGAATCGACCGGTCACGCGCATCGGCTCATTCTGTCGTCGCCCGGCCGGGGAATGGCATCGCCCGGGTCACCCGGCGAGACGCTGGAGTCGCCGGGACAGTCGGTCGTGGGCCACCAACATGTCGTCGAGACGGCTCGACACGATGTGCCCGTCACGGACGACGGTACGCCCGTGGACGATCGTGTCACGGGCGCCGGTCGGTCCGCAGCGCAACCACGCCTCGATCGGATCGGCGATGGCACCGGCGAACGACGGACCGACGAGCGACCACACAGCGAGGTCGCCGACGGCGCCCGGCTCGATCACTCCGAGTTCGCCCGTGCGGCCGAGACACGCGGCACCGCCGAGGGTGGCCATCTCGAGTGCCATCCGAGCCGTACCGGCCGCTGCTCCATCGCGAAGCTTCGCGAGCAGCATCGCTTGCCGGGCCTCGAGCCACAGCGAACCGGAGTCGGCCGACGACGAGCCGTCGACCCCGAGACCGACCGGGACCCCGGCAGCGCGCAAGGCGACGACGGGTGCGATCCCGGACGACAGGATGAGGTTGCTCGACGGACAGTGCGCGACGCCCACGCCGGCCGCCCCGAGCCGACCGATCTCGTCACCGTCGGGCATCACGCAGTGCGCGACCCAGGTTCGGTCGCTCGCCCAGCCGGTCCGCTCGAGGTACTCCATCGGCCGACAGCCGAACGTCGCCAGGCTGAACTCGTCGTCCTCGGCGTTCTCGGCGAAGTGCGTGTGGAGCCGGACGTCGAGGCGCTCGGCGAGCTCGGCGGTGCGCACCATGAGATCCTCGGTGACGCTGAACGGCGAACACGGGGCGAGGGCGATACGGGTCATCGCGCCCCAGGACCGGTCGTGATGGCGGGCGACCGCCTCCTCGGACGCTGCGAGGATCGCATCGTCGTCATCGACGACGTCGTCGGGCGGCAGACCACCGTCCTTTTCCGAGAGTGACATCGATCCGCGAGTGGGGTGGAACCGGAGTCCGAGGTCGCGAGCGGCATCGATCTCGGCGCCGAGGAGATCGCCCGCACCACGGGGGTGCAGGTAGAGGTGGTCGGTCGAGGTCGTGCATCCCGACAGTGCCAACTCGGCGAGACCGATCCACGCCGAGACGTGGACCGACTCCGTGTCGAGTGCCGCCCAGAGCGGATAGAGCGACTGCAGCCAACCGAAGAGCGGCCGGTCCGTCATCGGTGGATAGGCCCGTGTGAGGTTCTGGTACAGGTGGTGGTGGGTGTTGACCAGACCCGGCGTGACGAGACAATCGGTGGCGTCGATCTCGACCGCTCCACTCGGTGACGTCCCCGTGCCCACCGCCTCCACGAGACCATCGGTGACGCTGACCCATCCGCTTCCGAGTTCACGCCGTCCGGCATCCATCGTGGCGACACATCGGGCGTTGCGGATGACGAGATCGGGCATCCGACCATGATGCCCGGTCGACCGGGTCGGACGTGCGGAACCCGAGCTCGACCGATACCCTGGGGGGTATGTGTCGTCAGATCACGTGCAAAGAATGCGGCAAGCCGACCTGGGCCGGATGCGGTGCCCACGTCGACCAGGTCCTCGGCCACGTACCGGTCGCCGACCGGTGCCCGCGCGACCACGCCCCGGCGCCCGGCGTGCTGGCACGCCTGCTCCGACGCCGCTGATCGGGCCGCTGGTTCAGACCATCGAATCGAACAGGCGGCCCAGGTCGTCGACGGTCGTCAGCGGGTTGACCACGCAGATCCGCAGCACCGTCTCACCGCGCCACGACGTCGGCACGACGAAGGAGTGACCCGCCGCCAGTTCGCCGTCGCTCCAGGCCCGATACCGGTCGGCGTCCCAGCCGACCCGACGAAACACCAACACCGACAGTTCCGGTTCCACCACCAGTTCGAGGTGGTCACTCCGACGGATCAGGTCGGCACCGGCACGGGCCACCTCCAACGTCGTCTCGACGGCATCCCGGTAGGCGTCGGTCCCGTACGTCGCCAAGCTGAACCACAACGGCAGACCTCGTGCCCGACGAGAGAGGTGGTGGGCGTAGTCACTCGGATTCCACTCGTCGTCACCGTGGAGCACGTCGAGGTACTCCGCCTGCTGGGTGTGCGCCGCTTTCGCGATCCGCGGATCCCGATACACGAGCGCACACGAATCGAAGGGAGCGAAGAGCCACTTGTGCGGATCGACGATGAAGCTGTCGGCGAACTCGATCCCGTCGAAGAGTGGTCGGACCGACGGAGCGACCAGCGCGGCGCCGCCGTACGCACCGTCGACGTGCAGCCACGTCCCGGCCGCCGTGGTGACCTGCGCGATACCCGCCAGATCGTCGACGATGCCGGCGTTGGTCGTGCCCCCCGTCGCCACGACGGCGAACACCCGGTCACGGTCTCCCGGGGTCAAGCCGTCGAGTGTCGCCGCGAGCGCCACACCGGTCATCTTCCCCGCCGAACCGGCTGGCACGAGAACGACGTCGGCGTCCATCGCTCGTGCCGCCTGAGCGATCGACGAGTGGGCCCCTTCCGACGCGACGACGATGCCCCTGGTCCGGTCGTGTCGATCGCCCGCTGCGTGGCGCCACGCCCAACGGGCGGCGATCAGCGCACTGAGATTGCCGGCCGTACCACCGCTGACGAACACGCCACCCGCCTCGGGAGGAAACCCGACGGAGTCGGCGATCCAGCGCAACGCCTCGTTCTCGGCGAACACCGCACCGGCGCCTTCGAGCCAGGACCCGGCATAGATGCTCGACGCACCGACGACGAGATCGAACAGGATCGCTGCTTCCGTGGGCGCAGCCGGGACGAACGACAAAAAACGCGGGTGATCGACGGAAATACACGCCGGGGCGAGCACCTCGGAAAAGATCCGGAGCGCCTCGCGACCGCCGATGCCCGCCGGCACGACCGTCGACCCGACATCGAGTCGGAGATCGGCCACCGGCCGGGGGCCGTCGAGCGGTGGCGGATCGAGACGGACCCGATCGACGGCGTACCGGACGATCGCCTCGGTCAGCGACTCGGCATCACGATCGTGACGGTGCATCGAGCGCTCGACGTCGCAAACGCTCAGTCGTCGAGCGACAGCAGTTCGCTGCCTTCGTGTCGGACTTCGCCGTCCTTCTGCAACAGGTGACCGAGCACGGCGGCACCGAGACCACCGCTGATGAGCACCACCGACGGGAACACCAACAGCACGACGACGATCGCAATGGCACCGGCCATGATGCGAGGCTAGCCGATCGCCTTGGCGGGCCGGTAGGCGACGGCTTCGATCTCGACCTGACCGGCGAACGGCAACTCCCGGACCGCGATCGTCGAGCGAGCCGGGCGGTGATCACCGAACGCCTCGACGTACGCCCCGTTGAACGTGGCGAAGGCGTCCATGTCGACCAAGAAGCACGTCGTCTTGACCACATCACCGAGGTCGGCCCCGAGTTCGGCGAGTCGAGCCGAGAGATTGGCGACGGCCTGAGTGGTCTGTCCTGCGACGCCGCCCGACACGAGCACTCCGTCCGACATGCCCAGCTGTCCGGACACGAAGATGAAGTCACCGGCTCGAACGGCCGGCGTGTAGGGACCCAGTGGCTTGCTCATCGAGGGAACGCTAGCGGGGTCGGTCCGTCGACCCGCGACGCGTGGGCCAGTGCGACACCAGACCCTCCGCTCGCCACACAGCGGCAGCGACGGCGGCGAACACCGCATCGCTGCCGTTGACCGGTGGTCCGTCGTCGGCGACCAACTCGACGTCGATGTCGGGCGTGTCGACCGCCCGCACGATGCCGAACGAACGCATCGTGAGGTCGAGCGGTTCCCCGTCGTCCGAGACCGAGATCGCCTCGGACGTCACCCAGCCGAACGCCATGTGGGCCGCCCCGACGCAGTAGCTCCGGAGCACGACGTCGTCGAGCACCGTGCCGCACCGGACGCTGACGCGAATCGCCCCGTCGGCGGAGACGACGGCCTCGGCAGTACCACCCGAAGGACCGGTCACGACGCAGGTCGGGCCATCGTCGAGGGTCGCCAACACGGCGAGCACCTCGGCCCACCCGGCCGCACGTACGGAGGTCGACGTCGGCGGACCGGGGACGTCGACCTCGACGACATCGATCATCGGAGCCGCAGACCGGATCACGGCGGCGATTCCGTCGGTGCGCGCGACCCTGACGACACCGGATCCATCGGCACGCACCCCGATCGCCATCGGCGGACGCTTGGGGCCGGACCGGACGACGTCCTCGCGCGACATCACGAGGCGGACGGGTCGACCGTGCTCGTCCGCGAGTCGACGAGCCAGGGCACCGAGTTCGTCGGAGGACTTCGCGCCGAACGCCCCGCCGTTGCCCCGGGTGCTCGCCGGGACACCACCGGGCACGCACCAGGTCGCGTCGGGTTCGAGGTACCCGGGTTCGACCCAGGTGGTGCGCAGCGTGCGGACCCAGTCGCCGTCGGGCACATCGATCGGCCACCGGAGCGGAGCCGTCGTCCGACGGCCCTGCACCTTCCCGCTCGACGCCCGAGCGGCTGCCAGCGTCGGCGCGAGGACCCACTCACCGTCGGGCCCCCGCTGTCCCACCAGAGCATCCGGCGGCACCTCGTCGTCCGCGAACCCGCCGGCTCCGACGACGACCTCACGACCGACCCGCTGCGGCACTCCGCCCTCGAGTTCGGCCCGACGTTCGGCGGCTCCGGGATCACGACGCGAGCCGATCACTCCGGCGGCCGGGCCGTCTTCGACCAACCGTGCTGCGTCGACCACGCTGTTCCACCCCGTGCATCGACACACGTGAGCGAGCAGCGACCGCCGCACCGCCGCTCGGTCCCGGCGGGTGTCGGCATCGAGCGCCGCCAGCCGCATCACGATGCCCGGCGTGCAGAACCCGCACTGGCTGGCGCCTGCGCCGACGAATGCGTCACACCACCGATCGACACCGGGCAGCCCTTGGACGGTCGTGACCGTGCGACCGCGCACACGATTCACCGGCGTCACGCACGCCACGCGCGGTGCACCGTCGACCCAGACCGTGCAACAGCCGCATTGGCCCTGGGGGCTGCAACCATCCTTGACCGATCGTCGACCGACGGTCTCGCGCAACGCGTCGAGCAGGGAACCTTCCCCGGGCACCGAGACGGTGGTGCCGTCGACGACGAACTCGATCGATCGATCGTCAGCCACTCCGGTCGTCCTCGTCGACCCAGCGGTTGGCTGCGAGACGCCCGGCTTCGGTCGGCCACTGCGACGGGTCGAGCAGCGCGAAGGCGGGGCCGGCGTCCTCGAGCATCGTTCGGAGCAGCGACACCTCGGTCGTCGCCAGGTCCTCCCACGTCCGGATACCGATACCGGCGCACAGCTCGGCGACGTCGGGAATGATGCCCGGCACCAAGGTCAGGTCATCGGACGGCGCAAGGTACCAACGCGCCGGCCGGATCGCTTCGAGTTCGGTGAGGAGTCGATCGCGCTCGGCCGCGACCTCGTCGAAATGTGAGATCTGGTTCCGGAGACGCTCGAGTTCCACCGCCTCCAGGTGGTTGGCACGCGCCCGTTCGATCTGGCGCTGCGCGACCACACTGCGCATCAACCAGCCGACGACCAGGCCCAGCATCGCGGCGATCACCAACCAGACCGCTGCCATCGACAAGGTGTACGGCATCATCGACCTCCAACGCTCCGACTCGGTCGCTCGCCGGGAGAACCCGGGAGCAGCACCGATCGGATCATGACCCATTCGATCATGGCAGTTCCGACCCGACCGTACGAACTCACGGCACGGTCACCCTGAACTCGACCCGTCGACTGGCCAACTTGTCCTCGACACCGTCGACGATCACCGGGCGTTCACTCCCGAACCCCTGCGCATCGATCGAATCGGGATCGACACCGAGTTCGACGAGGACGTCGCGCACGGCTTCGGCCCTGCGACGGCTCAGGGTCAGGTTCTCCTCGGCGACACCGTCGCTGTCGGTGTGCCCCTCGACCGTGAGGCGCACGCCGTCGAACTTGGACAGACTGCTGACGACGGCCGCGAGCACCGCACGCCCATCGGCGTCGATACGGGTCGAGCCGGTGCCGAAGCGAATGGGATCGGCAGCGACGAGTTCGTTGAGTTCGTCCTCGAGTTCGGAGGCCTCGCCGTCGGAGACGGGCGGGGCGAGGGTGAGCGTGATCGCCACCTCGATCCCGGCCACCGCCTGCTC
This sequence comes from Ilumatobacteraceae bacterium, assembly GCA_049458915.1. Taxonomy (GTDB): domain Bacteria; phylum Actinomycetota; class Acidimicrobiia; order Acidimicrobiales; family Ilumatobacteraceae; genus Ilumatobacter. The sequence continues at coordinate 38,115 of JBMUCX010000008.1, read as the reverse complement.
GAACGCCGAGCGCTGCGGACCTCCGGCGACGAGACCCGACGCCGAGAACGACCGCCCGTCGAATCCGACCGTTCCGCTCAGGAGATGACGACCGACCGCGTCGACGAGGCGAGCGAAGTCGCCGACCACGACGTCGTCGAGACCGACAGCCGGATCGACGGCCATCCGGTCCTCGACACGCACGGCCACCGCGTCGGCCGCTGCGACGATCAGGGTCCGTTCGGCCTCGCTTCGGACGACTCCATCGAGCACGAACGATTCTCCATCGAAGCTCGCCGTCGCTCCGGACACGACGACCGAATCGAGCTCGACCGACGGCGGCACGAGCAACTCGTCGATGGTGTGAACCACACCGTTCCCCGCGACGACGTCGACCGCCAGCAGATGGACACCTCCGACGACCGCTGCCGCGCCCGGCTCGGTGGACCGCTCGACCGTCAGCACGCCCCCGTCGATCGTCACCAGTCCATCGTCGGGCAACCCTTCGGAGGACCAGCGTCCGGCGACGATGTGATGACGGAGCACCTCGTCGAGCAGCGCCGGATCACTCCGCAGTTGAGCGACGACGTCGGGGGCGAGAGCATCGAACGCCGCGTCGCTCGGAGCGAACATCGTGATCGGTTCGTCACCGGCCAACACGTTCGCCGCGTCGCTGGCGCGGACGAGTTGGTGCAACAGCGAGAACTGCGGGTTCGTGGCCAGGACGTCGAGCACCGTTCCGAAGATCGTCGAGTCCTCGGGTGTCGTCGTCGTCGAGTCATCTCCGATCGTCGACGGCGAGCCGGTCCCGCCCTCACCTCCGTCGGCCGCGAGCACCCGACACGTGTCGGGCGGATCGGTGATCGCTCGGACTCCCCGTACCGCTGCGGCGACCGCGACGACCTCGCTCGGCCGTGCGACCGGACGGGAGCACCACAGCGAGCCGGTCTGTCCCGAGAACGACACCTGGACGCCGTCGAATCCCGCCTGATCGAGTGCCACCGAGACCCGGTCCTCGAGGTCGGACTCGATTCGGCCCACGTACCACGGCGCGCCGACGACGAACACGATGACCAGGGCGATCAACCCCGACATCACGATCCGTCGTTGGTGGAACGACGCCCGGTTCGAGCCGAACGACATGGCGTCAGGTTGTCATCGGGAACCACCCGACGACAACCCTTTCACCGTCCCGCAACGAGACCGTCGCTGAACGGCGACATCGTCGTCGTCACGAAAAGCTTTGACCGCAACCGCAGGTACGAGTGGCGTTCGGATTCGAGATCGAGAACCCCGACTGATCGAGGCCGTCCTTGTAGTCGAGCGTCGCTCCCTGGAGGAGTTGGGCCGACGCTGCGTCGACGACGACCTTCACCGCATCGCCGTAGACCGCCTGCTGGTCGTCGGCAGCGATGTCGCCATCGAAGAACATCTCGTAGGAGAACCCGCTGCAGCCACCGGGGCGAACGGCGACCCTGAGGGCGAGATCGTCGGCGCCCTCTGCGGTGAGCAACTCTTTCACTTTGATGGCGGCGGTGTCGGTGAGGGTGATCATCGTCGGTCCTTTCGAATCGGACGGTCAGTGGGATGTTACCGGAGCGTCGCCCGGCAGGGCGCACGGTCCGAGCGAGGCCGGAACTCGGTGAGGGTCGTGGCACCGAACGACCCGACGAATCCGTCGACCAGGCCGCGATGCAGCCCGCAGACCAGATCGGGGTGCTCCTCGGCGAGTGCGTCGAACGGGCACCGCTCGAACGTCACGACGGTGTCCCCGCCCGGAACGACGGACGCGGCCGGTCCGAACCCGAGTCGATCCTGGTCGACGACGAGGGCCTCACCGACCGACGCCGCATCGCGATCGACGGCGTCGGCCCGGGCGTGTCCCTCGCCGCGTCCGACCGCGACGGCGTCGTCGGCGGACGCGCCGCGCCGATCGGCGAGCACGCGCACCATCCGGGCCAGCGTCGTCGACGCCGGCGGTTCCAGGCCGAGCGCCGGCGCTCCGGCAGCGACCTGGTACCGGTGACGGGGCCGTCCGACCCGACGTCGTTCCTCACCGCCGTCGTCGGTCCTCACCTCGACGAGTCCGACCTCGCGCATCTTGTCGAGGTGGGGCCGGACGGTGTTGGGGTGCAGCCCCACGGTCGCACTGAGTTCGACGGTCGACAACGGCCGGGGCGAGAGAACGAGCTCGCGGTAGATCGCATACCGGGTGTCGTCGCCGAGCACCTTGAGCAGTGCGAGCGGCGACGTCCCGTCGATCCGTGCGCAGGTCGGAGACACACCGTGAGGCTAGCGCGGGCTCAGAAAAAACACGGAATGAACCGGTAAAATGCGCTGGTGGCCGACACCGTGAGCGAGACCCCCACGCACGAACCGCCGACCCGCGAGGCGGTGCTCGGCGTGCTCGGCAACGTCATCGACCCCGAACTCGGCGCCGACATCGTCTCACTCGGGATGGTGTCCGACGTCCGGATCGCCGACGGCGGCCTGGTCGTCGTCGGCATCAAGCTCACGATCGCCGGCTGCCCGCTGCGCGCCGAGATCAAGCGCGAGGTCACCGACCGGGTCGGTCTGCATCCCGGCGTCACCGAGGTCCGCATCGACTGGGGCGAGATGACCTCCGAGGAACGTTCGGAGGTCATGTCGAAGGCTCGGTGGAACGCCCGATCGCAGGCGCCGCGGACCGCCATCCCCGACCGCTGCCAGGTCCTGGCGATCTCGAGCGGCAAAGGCGGTGTCGGCAAGAGTTCCGTCACGGTCAACCTGGCGACGGCGCTGGCCGCCCGTGGCCACACCGTCGGCGTGCTCGACGCCGACATCTGGGGCTTCTCCGTCCCGCGGCTGCTCGGCATCTCCGAACGCATGGAGGCCGAGCGGCTCGAGGGATCCGACAAACCCAAGATCATCCCGAACCGCCGATCGGTCGGTTCCGGTCGTCTCGAAGTCGTCTCGACCGGCTTCCTCGTCGAAGAATCCACGGCGCTGATGTGGCGAGGTCTCATGCTGACCAAGGCCGTCGAACAGTTCCTCGCCGACGTCGCATGGGGCGACCTCGACTACCTCCTGATCGACATGCCGCCCGGCACCGGCGACGTCCAGATGGGGCTCGCCCGGATGCTCCCCAACACCTCGGTGGTGATCGTCACCACGCCGGCCGTCGCGGCCCAGAAGGTGGCCCAACGCGCCGCCGACATGGCCCAGCGCAGCTTCCTGCCGGTGGTCGGCGTCGTCGAGAACATGAGCGCATTCGTGTGCGACCACGGCGAAACGTACGCCCTGTTCGGATCGGGTGGCGGCGCTGCACTCGCCGAGGCGATCGGCGCGCCACTCCTCGGAAGCATCCCTCTCGAGCCGTCCGTCGCGGCCGGCAACGACGACGGAGCGCCGGTCGCCCTCCACGGCGACGGCATCGCAGCCCGCACCTTCCGAGCGATCGCCGAGGACCTCGTCACCCGGGTCGCACCGCCGCGCCCCACCGAACCGATCGACATGGCCGGCTGCTCGGCGCGCCTCCTCGACGCGGTCGCCGCAGCGTTCGACGACCTGCCTGCTCAGCGCGGAGCCGAGAGCACGAACTCGGGCAGCGGCGTCGAGTCGTAGCCGTCGTCGCCCGGACGACGAATCCCCGTGATCCGCCCCTCGGCGTCGAGCACGATCCGTGGGGTGATCACCGGCGGTATCCCGACCGCCGCAGCAGCGGCCACCACGGTCGACACGTCGGAGTGCGGCAGCAGGAACTCCAAGGCGGCGACCGTCGGTGGGAACATCTGCAGCTCGCCCGCTCGCCACAGCTCGAGCGCCTCGACCGGTCGGACCCACCGACTCGCGATCGTCTCGACGTCGTCGTGCAAGGGCTCCTGATCCGGTGGTGCGGCAGCGACGAAGAACCGGGTGTCGAATCGGCGGCGCTCACCGACCGGAGTCACCCAGTGGTCGACGAGGTGGATCCGCTCCGCGAGCAGCACCAACCCCTCGTCCGCACACACGTCGACGAGCGACCGCTCACCGTCGTGCACCGCGTGACGCGCCACCTCGAACCGCTCGGCCACCGCAGCGTCGTCGAACCGGACGACGTGCTCGTCACCCACACGGCGAGCGAGCAGGACACCCGCCTCCTCGAAACACTCGCGAATCGCGGCGACCAACCATGCCAGACCCCCCGACGGGAGCCCCATCCGGGCCGATGCAGCGGCGTCGTCGATCCCGTCACAGACGGACTCGAACAGCTCACCGTGATCGGCGTCGTCGACCGCTCCCCCGGGGAACACGTACTGACCCCGGGCGAACGCCGCTGACAGCGTTCGCTGCAGCATGAACACCTCCGGACCGTCGTCCGAATCCCTGACGAGCATCACCGTGGCCGCCGGCCGGATCGGAACATCGGCGGCCAGGAGTGGGGCGGAACCGGCATCGTGCGTCACGTCGAAGGACCGTACCGCCGGTGGACAGGGCGATGTAGCGTCGGAGCGGTGGCAGCCCCGAACCGTCCGGACGAGGTGCTCGACCACATCGGTCCGGGCACCGAACTGATCGTCCCACTCGCCAACGGCGAGCCGACCGCGGTGCTCGACGCCGTCGAGGCGGCCGCTGAACGCCGGGACGACCGGATCGACCGGGTCCGCGTCCATCAGATGCACGCACTGCACGAGCGGCGCTACCTCGCCGGCGACTTCGACGAACGGTTGTCACACGTGTCGTACTTCCTGTCGCACGTCACCCGGCCACACTTCGCCCGGGGCACGATCGAACTCGTTCCGGCCCACTTCTCGGAGGTGTTCGTCATCCTGAGGAGCCGGACGACCGATCCGCTCGTCGTCGCACTCGCCTCACCGCCCGATCGGCACGGCTACTTCTCGCTCGGTGTCTCGGCCGACTACACCTCGAGCTTCATCGGGCGGGCCCGGTTCTTCCTCGAGATCACCGACCACATGCCACGCACGTTCGGGCGGAACCAACTCCACATCAGCCAGGTCGAAGGATGGTGCCGGAGCGACCGGCCGCTGGTCGAGGTGCCACCCCGCGAGCCGGACGAGATCGACCGGACGATCGCCGGGTACGTCGCCGATCGGATCCCGAACGGGGCCACGATCCAGACCGGCATCGGCGCGATCCCGAACGCGATCATGGCGGCGCTGTCGGGGCACCGCGACCTCGGCATCCACACCGAGCTGCTGTCGGACGGTGTCGTCGACCTCATGGAGGCCGGAGTCGTCAACGGGGTCCGCAAGGATCTCAACCGGACCAAAACCGTCGGCACGTTCGCCCTCGGCACCGAGCGCCTCCACCGCTTCCTCCACGAGAACACCGCCGTCGAACTCTGGCCGGTCCGATACGTGAACGATCCGTCGATCATCGGCCGCGAACGCGGCTTCGTCTCGATCAACGCCACCCTGAGCGTCGACTTCCTCGGTCAGTGCGCGAGCGAGACGATCGACGGGAACTACTACTCGTCGTCGGGCGGTCAGAACGACTTCGCTCGCGGTGCGATGAACTCGCAAGGCGGTCGCGGATTCGTGGTGCTGCGGTCGACGACCAGCGACGGCACGACCCGGATCGTGCCCCGGCTGGCGGCCGGCGACGCCGTGACGACCCCGAAGAACACCGTCGACCAGGTCGTCACCGAATACGGCGTCGCCGAACTCCGTGGTCGATCGATCCGCGAACGGACTCGGGCCCTGATCTCGGTCGCCCACCCCGATCACCGGGCGCAGCTCACCGAGCACGCCGAGCAGATGCACTACCTCTGACGGGTCCGACGTCGGGTGGCATCGACCAGTGCGAGGGCGACCACGGATCCGAGCACGGCAGCGACGATCTGCCAGTGGTCGTTGAGCGACACCTGGATCCGCTGCTGGAGCGTTTGCACCGCGTCGCTCACCGGTGACGACCCCTCGTTCACGTCGACGACCCAGACGTAGTGGAGCAGGTACAGGCCGGAGGCGATCACGAGTGCCCCTCCGATCCGCTCGGCGTACCGGGAGCCCCGCCGCACCACGTCGACGAAGTTCGTCCTGGCGGCAGCGATGGCCACGGTCAGCGACGTCACCACGAGCGCCATGCCCGCCCCGTAGGCGACCACGTGAGCGACCCCGCTGCCGAACCCGTCGCGCCGGCCGTTGCCGATCATCGTGCTCATGAACAACGGCAGCGTGCAGCTGATCGACGACACGGCGTACGCCACCCCGTACACCGCCATCGACCCGACGGACGGACCGATCCGGTCGACGGCCATTCGAGGCGTCGAGATCGGGAGTCGACGACCGGCCGACATGGCGACGCCGACACCGACGAAGGCGATCGCGACGACCAACGTCAACCAGCCGGCCTGGTCGAGCACCCACCGGGTGACGTACTCCGACAGCAGGCCGATGCCGACGAACACCGCCATGAAGCCGGCACTGACCGACCCCGACACGACCAGGGCCCGCCGCATCGCCGCCGGGCGGGACACGGCCTCGTCGGCACCGACACCGACGAAGAACGCCAGATAGGTGGGCAGCAGGACGAACGCACACGGATTGACCGAGGCGACGAGTCCTTTGAGGAACGAGAGGCCCACCGCAGATCTCGCTCAGAACAGTTCCGAGATCGTCGCTCGGAGTTCGTCGGCGTCGAGTTCGCCCGTCCGTCGCACGATCTGCCCGTCCGCGTCGACGAACAGCGTGACGGGGTAGGCGACGAGGCCGAGTTCGTCGGTGAGGAGCCGAGCACCGTGATCACCGGCGTCACGGAGGAGTTCGTAGGTCACACCGCGCTCGACGGCGAAGGCGACCATCGCATCGACCGTGTCGAACGGGTCGACCCCGACGAAACGGACCCGGTCGCCGACCTCGCCATGCACTGCGGCGAAGTCCCGGAGTTCACGACGGCACGGCGCGCATCGTGAGAACCAGAAGTTGACGACCATCGGCGTGCCCCGATGATCGGCGAGTACGACCGGTCGCCCGTCGAGGTCGGAGACGGCGACGTCGGGGAGGCGCTCGGCATCGCCTTCGGCCGGGAGATCACTCCCTTCGACCGGTTCGTCGTAGATGCCCGGCTCGACGAGGACGAACTCTCCGTCCACGGGGGTCGGATCATCGGCACCCACCCCACTGACCACGAGCACCCCGGCGACCGCCAGCACCCCGGCACCGGCCGAGAGGACGATCGGTCCGAGCAGACGGCGGGGACGCTCGGTTACACGTGCGAGCTCCGACTCCGTCATGCCCGTCATGCTACGGACCGGGCGTCAGGCGACGAGGTGCGGCGGCAACGGCACCTCGTCGACGACGAGCACCGGCCGCGGATGCTTCGGGGGTCGACCCCGGCCCCGCTTGACGGCGACAGCGACGCCGTCGACGAGGAGCTGGCCGCCCCAGACCCCGTAGGGCTCCGCCCGTTCCAGGGCCCCGGCGAGGCACGACTCGGCGAGTCCACACCGGGAGCAGACCGACTTGGCCCGGGCGATGTCGAACTCGTCCTCCGAGAAGAACAGGTAGGCGAGCGTGCCGTTGCCGTCGGCACAGCGGGCGAAACCGGACAGCGCCGGAGCGTCGTCCTCGACGACCGTGAGCACGGTGCTCATCGCGCCACCGCCACACGCTTCGGCACCGCACGCTTCGGTACGGAACGCTTCGGCACGGCCCGGCCGATGGAAAGGATGGAGTTGGTGTGTGTGACCTGCATGCCCGTCCAGAGCGCGGCCGAACGGATTCCTCGCGCCTTTTCCGCGCATTTTCCGGGAATCTTTTCCGGGGTGTTCGCCCGGGCGGATCACACGTCGATCAGGATCTTTCCGATGTTCGCATCGGCTTCCATGTGACGATGCGCTGCGGCGATCTCGTCCAAGGTGAACCGGGTGTCGACGACCGGGCGGAGGGTCCCGTCTTCGAACCGCGGCAACACCTCGGCGATGAATCGTTGGGCGAGCGCCGCCTTCTGCTCGATGGGTCGGGCACGCAGCGTGGTGCCGATCCAGTGCGCTCGCTTCACGAGCAGCAGACCGAGGTTGACCGGCGTCTGCGCCCCACCCATCAGACCGACCTGGACGATCGTCCCCTGCGGCCGGATGCTCGACAAGTTGCGGTTCGCCTCCTCACCGCCGATCACGTCGAGGATCACGTCGACGCCGCCCGGCACGGCGGCGCGCAGGTCCGATGCCCAATCGGCCGGCGACCGCTCGAGGACGAGATCCGCACCCAGGTCACGGCACGCCTGCATCTTCCCGGCCGAACAGGTGACGGCGACCCGCGCTCCGATCGCCCGAGCGATCTGGATCGCCGCTGTGCCGACGCCCGATGCACCGGCATGGACGAGTGCCCACCGACCGCTCGTGAGGCCACCCTGGACCACCAGAGCGTCCCAAGCGGTGAGGAACACCTCTGGAATCGCCGCCGCGACGGCGAGGTCGACGTTCCCCGGAACAGGCAGCGCCTGACGCTCGTGGGTCACGACGAACTCGGCGTAGCAGGCGCCGGCCTCGATTCCCATGACCCGATCGCCCGGTTTCCAGAGCGTCACCCGATCCCCGACGGCAGCCACCGTGCCGGCGAACTCGAGCCCGAGGATCTCGAACTCACGGCGCCGTGGATCGGGATACGCGCCCTGACGCTGCAACGTGTCGGCCCGGTTGACCGCGGTGTGTGCGACCCGGACGAGGACGTCGTCCGGACCAGGGACCGGGTCGGGAACTTCCGTGACGGTGAGGACCTCCGGCCCTCCGTACTCGCTGACGACGACGGCGCGCATCTCTCCAGTGTGCCCGGCCCGACGGTTCGGGCCGTCACCCGCCGGACGAGGAACCGCCCGCGGCGTCGGCAGCCATCGTGAACACCTGACCGCATGCGTCGGCGACACACACCGTGTGCACTCCCTCCGCCATCCTCACCCGGATCCGGAAGCGGCCGTCCGACTCGGCCTCGAACGACTCCACGTCGACACGACGCCCATCGACCGTGACCGGGTCCGACTCCAGTGCTCCCGATCCGAGCAGTTCGGCAACGGCGGGCTCCGGGCTCGAGAGCAGGTCGATCGAGACGATCCGACCGTCGTCGAAACCCGGCGGGGGACGGAGTTCGCGTCCATCACCGGAACACGCCGACACCCCCGTGGCCACGACGATGCACGTCACCCGACGACGGATGCTCGCGGTCATTCCTCGGCGGACGACGTCGCATCACCGGCGGCGCTCGTCGCCGCCCGCAACTCCACGAGGCGCGCCGAGGTGACCGCAGGATCCGCGAACACGAGGTCGCGGTAGTACCGGAGTTCACCGACGCTGTCGCGGATGTCGTCGAGCGCCCGGTGCGTTCCCGGCTTCCGGTGGCGCTGCGACAGCACCTCGGGATACCAGCGTCGAGCGAGCTCTTTGATCGACGAGACGTCGACCGATCGATAGTGGAGGTAGTCCTCGATCCGGGGCAGGTACGCAGCGAGGAATCGACGATCGGTGCCGATCGAGTTGCCACACAGCGGCACCGTCCGCTCGACGGGACAGTGCTCTCGGATGAACGCCAGCGTCGCCTCACCGGCCTCCTCCAGGGTCACCGAGGAGGCACGGATCTGGTCGAGCAGCCCCGATCTGGTGTGCATGTCGACGACGAACGGGTCCATCGTCGCGAGCACCTCGTCGGACTGGTGCACGACGAGGTCGGGGCCTTCGGCGATGATCTCGAGTTCGTCGTCGGTGACGAGGGTGGCGATTTCGACGATCACGTCCCGGGTGTGGTCGAGGCCCGTCATCTCGAGATCCATCCACACCAGCATCGCCCCCGAGCGTAGACGCACGACGCTCGATGCGGCGGCTCGTCGCACGGCGGTGGCGGGCTACCTGCGACGATGGAGGGATGTCGCCGAGCCCGGAGCCCACCTTCGCCGACGTCCTGGCGATGCCGGGAGTGCGCGAGGAGTCCACGCTCCGGGGCCGGCTGGGCTTCATGGCGTACCACGGTGGAGGGCTCGAGGTGACGACCGACGTGATCGCCCGAACCGCCGCCGAGAGGTCGGGGGCTTCGTATTACGGCGTCGTCCACCCCCCCGGCTGGGACCTGCACGTCCCGTCGACCCGGATCCGACCCGATGCGTCGCCCACGCTGTCGGCATTCTTCGATCATGTCGACACCGTCATCACCATCCACGGATTCGGTCGACGCCCGCTGCTCACCTCGCTGCTGCTCGGCGGACGAAATCGAGAACTCGCCGAACACGTCGCCGGTCACCTCCGCCGAGGTCTGCCCGCTTACGACATCGTCGACGATCTCGACCGCATCCCTCGCGAGCTGCGCGGTCTGAGCGAGCGCAACCCGGTGAACGTGCCGACCAACGCCGGCGTCCAGATCGAACTCCCGCCACGTGTCCGGGGTTCGAGCCCGCTGTGGTGGGACTGGGAGCGCGGCCTCGTCCCCCACACCGAGTCGCTCATCGAGTCACTCGCCGCCGCGGTGCTCGACGGCTGACCCGCGACCCCTTCGGCTACTCGGCACCGAGGTGACGCAGCGCCGTCCGGGCGTACAGCTCCACGCCGGGCACCATGGCCGCCTCGTCGAACACGACGAGATTCGAGTGATTCGCCGGCGCAGTCCCCGCGTCCCGATCGGGATGGGTGCCACCGAGGAACATCATCGTGCCGGGCACCCGCTGGAGCACGTACGAGAAGTCCTCGGCTCCCATGATCGGATGTGGCAGTCGATGGACGTTGCGGTCGCCCACGGCCGCTCGGGCGGTGTCGAGCGCGAACTCGGCGAACTCGTCGTGGTTGGTCGTCACCGGATAGCCGAGGACGACCTCGGGCTCTGCCGTCGCCCCGTGTGCCTCGGCCACCTTCTCGGCCACACGACGGATGTTGTCGTGCACCATCGCACGCGTCCGCTCGCTCACCGTGCGGATCGTGCCGACGATGCTCGCCGTCTCCGGGATGATGTTGTTGGTGGTCCCGGCCGTGATCTGCCCGACGGTCACCACCGCCGGGTCCCAGATGTCGACCCGTCGGGTGATCATCGTCTGCAACGCCTGGACGATCTCACAGGCGATCGGGATCGGGTCGATCGTCCGGAACGGCTCGCTCGCGTGACCGCCCGCTCCCTTGACGAGGATCTCGAAGCGGTCCGCCGACGCCATCGTCGGCCCCGGCTTGGCAGCGACCATCCCCGTCGGGATGGTCGAGGTGATGTGGAGTGCGAAGGCACCGGTGACCGGTGAGGGAGTGCCGTCGGCGAGCGGCGGCAGGTCGAGCAAGCCCTCGTCGAGCATGAAGCGGGCACCGTGCTCACCCTCCTCGCCCGGCTGGAACATGAAGAGCACCCGACCGGCGATGTCACTGCGTCGCGCCGAGAGCAGCTTGGCGGCCGACACCAGCATCGCCGTGTGGGTGTCGTGACCGCACGCGTGCATCGTGCCCTCGTCCTTCGACGAGAACTCGAGGCCGGTGTCCTCGTGGAGTGGCAGGGCGTCCATGTCGCCACGCAACAGCACGGTCGGCCCGGGTCGATCGCCGGTCAGGAGCGCAGCGATCCCCGATGTCGTTTCGTGCAAGGTCACGTCGAGCGGGAGCCCCTCCAGCGACTCGAGCACCGCCTCTCGGGTGATCGGCAGGTCGTTGCCGAGTTCGGGCCGTTCATGGAGTCGACGACGCAGGGCGACGGTCTCGTCGTGGAGGTCGAGGGCGTGTTCGCGGATCGTGTCGAGCGACATCGCGCCGATCGTAGGCGCCCGTACCGTCGGTACCGCCGACCGGAGCGGCGTACGATCAGCGGGCGTGCAGCGCATCGAGTTCACCGTCGAGCCGTTCATCGAGGGTCATCCCGGTCCGCACGTGACCGCTGCGATCGAGGCAGCGACCGCCCTCGGTCACGAGGTGGAGGTCGGCCCGTTCGGCTCCGGGTGCTCGGTCCCGTCCGAATCCACCGCCGATGTGGTGGCTGCGATCGTCGGAGCAGCGATCGCCAACGGCGCCGACCACGTCAACGTCGACGTGGTCCGCATCGGCGTCTCCGATACACGGGAGTCGGTGCGGTGACGCCACGATCCGCGCCGGGCCACCCTCTCGTCCGAGCGGTCGAGCCGCTCGTCGCCGCGGTCGGCGCGACACTCGTCGACCCCGGAGCCATCGATTCGTCCGACGTCCCGCTGGTCTGGGACGGCGTCGTCGTCGCAGGTGTCCGAATGCCTCCGTTGCACGGGGCCCTCGATCGCTTGATCGACGTCGTGGAGACCGAGTTGGGCGGGCCGCTCCCGAGTCTGTCGCGAGAGGACAAGCAACGAGCGGTCCGACTGCTCGACGAGCGCGGCGCCTTCATCCTCCGACGGGCCGTCGAAGACGTCGCCGATGCGATGGGAGTGAGCCGCATCACCGTCTACAACTACCTCAACGCGATCCACCGATGACCACGAGCCGGAGCCGGCCTCGCGGCGACGACTTCGACGTCGTCGGATTCGATGCCGACGACACGCTCTGGCGGAGCGAGGACGACTTCACGGCGGCCGAAGCCCTGTTCGACGAGTTGGTCGCGCCGTACGCACCGGACGGGATCGACGTCCTCGATTCCCTCCACGCGATCGAACGCGACAACGTCTCGATCTCCGGGTACGGCGTCAAGGCGTTCGCTCTGTCGATGGTGCAGGCGGCCGTCACCGCCACACGCGGTGCGGTGCCGTCCTCGGTGATCGGTCGAATCGTCGATCACGCCCACGACATGCTCATGCGGCCGGTCGAACTCCTCGACGGTGTCCCCGAGACGCTGGCAGCGGTCGGACGGACGCACCGTCTCGTCCTGATCACGAAGGGCGACCTCGTCCACCAGCTCCGAAAGGTCCGTACGTCGGGGCTCGCCCACCACTTCGAGCACATCGAGGTCGTGCTCGAGAAGGACGTCGAGACCTATCGATCGATCCTCGTCGAGTGGGGTATCGATCCGGCCCGCTTCGTGTTCGTCGGCAACTCGGTCCGCTCCGACGTGTTGCCGATCATCGAACTCGGCGGCACCGGCATCCACGTCGAGTACCACATCACCTGGGAGCACGAGATCGTGCACGACCACGAAGGTGGCTTCGTCGAACTGGAGTCGATCCGGGACCTGCCGACCTGGCTCACCCGCTGAGTGCGGCCGTCACCTAACCTCGGGACATGAACGACCCGGTGTTCGCACGGGCGCAGCGATCGGTTGCGAATGGCGTCGACCCGAGAGCAGCCGCCGAGCGGGTGGTCGACGACATGACCGGCGACGAGTTGCTCTGGTGCCTCGACGGCGATGCACCGGCGTGGGCCGGGCTGGACTTCCTCGGCAAGGGTGGCTACCACGAGGCCCCGTTCCATGCCGCTCGGGTGCCACGGGTCGGCATGCCCGGCATCGCCTTCTCCGACGGGCCGCGCGGTGTCGTGATCGGCAATGCCACGTGCTTCCCGGTCTCGATGGCCCGCGGCGCGACCTGGGACCCGGACCTGGAAGAACGCATCGGCGACGCCATCGGTCGCGAGCTTCGAGCGTCGGGAGCGACGCTGTACGGCGGCGTGTGCGTGAACCTGCTCCGGCACCCCGCCTGGGGACGGGCCCAGGAGACCTACGGCGAAGACCCGTTCCACGTCGGAGAACTCGGTGCCGCACTCGTGCGCGGGGTCCAGCGCCACGCCATGGCGACGGTGAAACACTTCGCCGTCAACTCGATGGAGAACGCCCGGTTCCGGGTCGATGTCGACATCGACGACGTCGCTCTCCACGAGGTCTACCTCCCACACTTCCGCCGCATCGTCGACGAGGGCGTCGCCTGCGTCATGAGCGCCTACAACCGCGTGAACGGGACCTACTGCGGCGATCATCGCGAGTTGCTCACGGACATCCTGCGCGACGAGTGGGGGTTCGAGGGCTTCGTCATCAGCGATTGGATCTTCGGCGTGCGTGACGCCGCGACATCGGTGCACGCCGGACTCGACATCGAGATGCCCTATCGGATGGTCCGGGCCGAGCACCTGCCGACCGCACTCGACGACGGCACCGCTTCGTGGGACGACGTCCGGCTGGCGGTGACGCGCCTCGTGGCCACACTGCTCCGGTTCGACGCCGTGCTGTCCGCACCGGCGCCGGGGCCCGAGGTGATCGGTCGGGACGAGCACGTGGCACTCGCGCGCGAGGTCGCAGCCCGGTCGGTCGTGCTGCTGCGCAACGAGTCGGTCGACGGCACACCGGTCCTGCCGCTCGACGCCTCGACGCTCAGATCGATCGCCGTCATCGGTCGACTCGCCGATCAGGTCAACCTGGGCGACGGCGGCTCGAGCGACGTCTACTCACTCGACAACGTGACGGCGCTCGACGGTATCCGGAGTGCTGCACCCGGTACCGACGTCATCCACGTCGACGGACCCGACATCGATGCAGCCGTCGACGCCGCCCGGGACGCCGACGTCGCGATCGTCGTCGTGGGCTACACGGCCGACGACGAGGGAGAGTTCATCGGCGACCCGGGCATCGACCTCCAGTACCTGTTCCCACCGGGTGACGACCCGGATCTGGTGGAGCGGTTCCGGGGCGAACCCCGTCTCCCGACGGTCCGACCCGGCCACGTCCGTCGGCGGCCGGGCATCGGCTTCTCGATCGGTGGTGACCGCTCGACCCTCCAACTGGGAGAGGACGACGAAGCCCTGATTCGTGCCGTCGCCTCGGCGAACCGGCGCACGGTGGTCGTGCTCCAGGCCGGTAGCGCCGTCGTCGTGTCGGGCTGGGTCGATCGAGTCGCCGGTGTGGTGCAGGCGTGGTACGGCGGCCAGCAAGCCGGGCACGGTCTCGCCGATGTCCTGTTCGGGGCGGAGAACCCCTCGGGTCGATTGCCGTTCACCGTGCCTGCGGACCCGGCGCACCTGCCCGACTTCGACCGCGACGCCGACCGGGTCACCTACGACCGATGGCACGGCTGGTGGCGGGCCGAGCGCCTCGGCCACCGGCCGCAGTTCCCCTTCGGCTTCGGTCTGTCGTACACCTCGTTCCGGATCACCGACGCATCGGTCCGCTCGACCGACGACGGATGGACGGCGGAGTGCACCCTGTCGAACACCGGCGACCGCGACGGTGCCGACGTGGTGCAGGTGTACGCCCGGTTCGCCGATCCCGACGTCCCACCCCGCCTCGTCGGATTCCAGCGGGTCGCCGTCGCAGCTCATCGGTCGGTACCGGTCGAGATCACCGTGCCCGCCGATCGCCTCCTGCAACGCGACCCCGGGAACGGATCGTGGCGAGCACCCGACGGGCCGGTCGAGTTCGTCGTCGCCCGACACGCCGGCGGGCGGTGACGCGTCCGGGACTCAGAGCCGCAGGAGATCGACCCGGGTCACCCGGTGGTCCCCCGCCTTGTGGAGCACGAGCGACGCCCGCTCCTTGGTCGGAGCGATGTTCTCCCGGAGGTTGCGGCCGTTGATCGTCGACCAGATCCGCCGTGCGATGTCCTCCGCCTCTCGATCGCTCAGGCCGGCGAAGTTCCGGAAGTACGAGTCGGGATCACGGAACACCGACTCGCGGAGCGCGAAGAAGCGCTGGACGTACCACTCCTCGATGTCGGCCTCGTCGGCGTCGACGTAGATCGAGAAGTCGAAGTAGTCGCTGACGAACTCGGTGCTCTCCCGATCGACCTGGAGGACGTTGAGCCCTTCGACGATCAGGATGTCGGGTTGGCGGATCGTCACCGCCTGGTCGGGGACGATGTCGTAGTGGAGGTGGTCGTAGACCGGTGCGCGGACCTCGGGTTCGCCCGACTTCACCGCCCGGAGGAAGGCGAGCAACGAGCGGGTGTCGTAACTCTCGGGAAAGCCTTTCCGGTCCATGATGCCGCGCGCTTCGAGCACGGCATTGGGGTGGAGGAACCCATCGGTGGTCAGGAGAGCGACCTCGGGGTGATCGGGCCATCTGGCGAGCAGCGCCTGGAGGATGCGGGCGAAGGTCGACTTGCCGACCGCCACCGACCCGGCGATCCCGATCACGTACGGGACCTTCGGCGCCATCGAACCGAGGAACGTCGACGAGACCCGCTGTAGATCTTGCGTCGCGCTGACGTAGAGATTCAGGAGTCGGGACAGCGGTAGATACACGGCCGCGACTTCATCGAGATCGATCCGCTCGGTGATGCCCTGGAGTGACTCGAGATCGGGCTCGCGCAACGTGAGCGGTGTCGCCGCCCGCAGCCGAGCCCAGTCGTCACGCGAAAACCGCAGGTACCTGTCGGCCACGGATCCCACCGTACGCTGACCGCATGACCCGGCCGAAGCCGACGCGCAAGTCGCTCGGAGCGTGGTACACACCGGTCGACCTCGTCGAGGTGGTCGTGTCGCGCGTGATCGCCGATTTCGCCGAGCTGGCGAACGAGACCGACGGGCTCCGCTCACGACCGGTGCGCGTGGTCGATC
Organism: Ilumatobacteraceae bacterium; assembly: GCA_049458915.1. Lineage (GTDB taxonomy): Bacteria > Actinomycetota > Acidimicrobiia > Acidimicrobiales > Ilumatobacteraceae > Ilumatobacter. The sequence goes on along the minus strand of JBMUCX010000008.1, from coordinate 21,770 downwards.
CGGCGTGCGGCGACGGACGCCTCCTCGATGCCGTACTGGTCGGGCTCCATCGGGAAGGATTCGAGGCGGAGGCGACCGGTTGCGACATCGACCCGGTGGCGCTGGACACGATCTCACACCCGGCGATCCGAACCGTGGAGGCCGACGCGCTCCACCACGACTGGGGAGACGATCACTTCGACATCGTCGTCGGGAATCCACCGTTCCTGTCGCAGATGGCGGCGGCGACGACCAGAGGGGGATCGAGTCGCCATGGTGGCGGCCCGTACGCCAACAGCGCCGCCGAGTTCCTCGCCCTGTCCCTCCGCCTCGCCGATCCGGCCGGCTCGGTGATCGGACTCGTCCTCCCGCAATCGATCCTGGCCGCACGCGATGCCGCTCCCGTTCGTCAGGAGGTCGACCGGATCGCGCGTCACACCTGGTCGTGGTGGCGTGCTGATCAGCGCGGACTCTTCGACGCCGCTGTGAACGTGTGTGCGCTCGGCTTCCGCCGACCGACCGCCGGAGCGGTCGACCGATTCGCGTGGACGCGGGTCGTGACGGATGTACTGGGGATCCCACCGCTCGATGGAGCCACGCTCAGCGTGACCGGTACGGTCGGCGAGCGGGCCGAGGCGAATGCGAACTTCCGTGACGAGTACTACGCCCTGGTCGGAGCGGTCGGTGACGAGGCTCCGGGCCCCCCGCTCGTCACGAGTGGTCTGATCGACCCCGGACGTTCCTGGTGGGGCATCCGGCCGGTCAGATTCGCCAAACGCACCTTCCAGCATCCCAGGGTCGACCTGACCAAACTCGAGGGTCGCTTCGCCGGTTGGGCGGACCGCAAGCTCGTGCCGAAGGTGCTGGTCGCCAATCAAACTCCGATCGTCGAGGCCGTCGCCGACCCGGCCGGCGCGTGGCTCCCGGGCGTCCCGGTCACCACACTCGTCCCTCCACCGGGGCGCGAACCGGATCGAACCGTGCGCGAGATCGCCGCCGTCCTGACGTCACCGGTCGCTTCGGCATGGTGTTGGCACACCGGCGGCGGGACGGGGTTGTCGACGACGGCGCTGCGACTGACACCGGCCGTGCTGTCGACCGTGCCGTGGCCGGCCGGGCACCTGGACGAGGCGATCGAGGCCCTCGAGTCGGGGGACGTCGCCGAATGCGGGGCCGCCGTCATGCGGGCATATGGTCTCGATCCCACCGACGACGGCGGTCGCGCCCTGTTCACGTGGTGGTGCGCGGCACTCCCCCGGCGCGCCTGACCGATCGAACGATGTCGCGAGTCCGCTCCCAACCCGGTGCACCGGCGACCGACCAGAGCAGCACCATGCCGATGAGTTCGGCGATGTGAACCGATTCGGCGAGCGCGCTGCGCGTCCCGCTGATGGTGTCGAGCACCGAGGCGACGACGGTCGCTGCGAACAATGCCGCGACCAGCGGAACCAGACCGAATGCCCGTGTCGGCCGCCAAGCGGCGTAACCGAAACCGATCGCGAGCGCGAGCGCGGAGGCGCCGACGTGCCGCGCGACGTGGGTCGGAGCACCGTCGAGAGCACCGAACAGGAGCGGCTGGACACTCTGGATCGCCACGACGACCCCGACCCAGGCGAGTGCCGGTCGCATCCAACCGCCTCGTCCGAGGCGGGGCGGACGAGAGCGGGCCAGGACGGCTGCAACCGGATCCGGCCGGACGGAAACCGGCCGCAGTCGGACCATCCGTGTCAGCGCAGCGACGCGCCCTGCGTAGTCGGCACATGCCGCGCACACCTCCAGGTGCATCTCCAGCAGCCGTGCCTCGGCCGGGGCCAGTTCATCATCGGCCGCCGCCGAGACCCGCTCCCGTGCCTCGGAGCACCGCAGCGGAACGTCGGACCCGGGCACGATCGCGTTGTCTTCCATGCTGTGACGGTCGACCCTACCGACCGCCTGGTTCCCGCGGGCAGACTGTGATCTCCGTGGACCATCTCACCCGTCTCCTCCTCGACGCCCAGAACGGCGACCGAGCGGCCCTCGACAGCTTCGTCCGGGAAACGCACCACGATGTCACCACCTTGTGTCGCCATCTCGGTGACCCGGACTCGATCGACGACCTGGTCCAGGAGACGTACCAGCGGGCATTCACGTCGCTCCACAGGTTCCGTGCGAGTGGGCCCGCTCGACACTGGCTGCTCACCATCGCCCGGCGAACCTGCGCCGACGGCGCGCGGCGACGATCCCGACGGCGTCGACTCGGACGCCGCCTCGACGAGCTCGGCGGGATCGAGGTCGAGTGTTCTCCGATCGACGGGTCCGGCGCCGAAATCGACGAGTTGCTGCATCTCCTCGACGACGATCGACGGGCGGCATTCGTCCTGACCCAGCTGAACGGCCTGCGATACGACGAAGCCGCCGAGGTCCTCGACGTCCCGATCGGTACCATCCGATCGCGGGTCTCGCGAGCTCGTGAACAACTCGTCGACGTGCTCCGGGCCGCCGAGGCGGCGCACGAGCCCGACGACGGTCGGGAACCGAGCCGTGTCGTCCGACGACCTTCTCATCGACCCTCCTGACGACACCCCCGTCCAACCACTCGTGACAGACCGATCTCACACCCGCTCACACCACCTGGCACAACTGGTGCCGACCGCGCTCCGAGTCGGAGTGCTCGCCGCTCTCATCGGCGCACTCGGCGCCGCCTGCGCCGCCAATGGGACGGAGGTCAGCCTGTCCCCGGCCGCCGAAGCGGGGAGAGAGATCACTCGGACCAACGGCTGCTCGGCATGCCACGGACGATCCGGTGAGGGCGGGCCCGGTCCGGCGTTCGTCGGCCTGTTCGGCTCGACGGTCGAGTTCCGCGACGGATCGACGGCCATCGCCGACGAGGCGTACCTCGCCGAGTCGATCCGAGAGCCGAGCGCCAGGATCGTGGCCGGCTACGGGTTCCCGATGCCCGACAACGACCTCACCGACGACGAGATCCAGTCGGTGATCGCCTATCTCCGAGAACTCCCTCCGGTCGACGAGGTCGACGGATGATCCGGATCTGCTCGACACTCGTCGTAGCGGCTGTCGTGGCGGTCACCGGCTGCGGTGGCAGTGACGCCGTACCCGCCGACGCCGAGTTCGCCGGATACCGCCGGGAACCGGCGCCCGACGTCGGGCTGCTGTCGCTCCCCGACGTCGGTGCCGACGGTGCCGAGTTCCGCTTTCGAGCCGAGCCCGGCGAGATCCTGGCGGTCTATTTCGGCTTCACCAACTGCCCCGACTTCTGTCCGACGACGCTGTCCGACCTCCGGCTCGCGACCCGTCGGATGGAGCCGACGTTGGCCGAGCGCGTCGATCTCGCGATGGTCACGGTCGACCCGGAGCGCGACCTGTCGGTGCTCGACGGTTACGTCACGAGCTTTCTCGATGGTGCGCACGCGCTCGGCACCGAGGATGCAGGGCGCCTCGCCGAGGTCGCCGCACCATTCGGCGCGGGCTACAGCATCACCACCGGGGACGACGGCGACATCGAGGTCTCGCACACGACGTCGCTCTACGCCGTCGACGACCGAGGTCGGCTCGTTCTCACCTGGCAGTTCGGCGTGTCGATCGACGATCTCGCCGCCGACCTGACCCGCCTCCTGTCCGAGGAGGGCGCATGAGCGAGGCGAGGATGTCACGGGTCCAGTTGGTGATCCTGGCGGTGCTCGTTCCCGCCGTGCTCGTCGGCGCCTATGTGATCGGCGCCCGCTCGGGTGGCGACACGTCACCACCTGCGATCGACATCACCCGGGCCGACGATGCCGACGAGTTCGACCACGACTTCCTGATCCCGGCCGGCACGGCGGACCGGATGGAGAGCGGCGAGTCGATCGAGATCGTTCCGGCCGAGCTCGTCGTCGGCGTGGGCGACACGCTGCGGATCGTGAACGAGGACACCGCCGACCACGTCGTCGGCGTGTTCTTCGTCGCCGCCGGCGAGACCCTGACGCAGCGGTTCAACAGCCCCGCCGTGCTCGAGGGCGAGTGCAGCGTCCACCCGAGCGGGGCCTTCACCCTGCGGGTCGTCGACGATCCGGACGGGGCGTGAACCGGGCCGTCATGACGGCGAGCGCCCTCGCCGGGGCGCTCATCGTGCTCGCGACGCCGACGATCGCCCATGCCGACCCGGCCGGCCCGACCGACTTCGAGACGACGATCGTCTCGATCTCCCCGGACCCGGACGGCGTCGTGGTGTCGGTCGAGGGTGGCGACTCGTTCCTGCGTGTGGAGGTCGAGCCAGGACACTCCGTCGAGGTACCCGGCTACGACGGTGAGCCGTACCTGCGGATCCGACGCGACGGCACGGTGGAACGCAATCGGCGCTCGTTCGCGACGTACTACAACGACGACCGCTACGGGGACGTCGACATCCCGGCGTTCGTCGACGGCGAAGCGCCGCCGGAGTGGGAAACGGTCGGGCGGTCCGGGGCGTGGGCATGGCACGACCACCGAGCGCACTGGATGGGGACGGAGCCGCCGATCGGCCTCGAACCCGGCGAGTCCCTGCCGGCCCAGACCGTGCCGATCCTCGTCGACGGAACGACGGTATCGATCGTGGTCGTGACGACGCTCGTCGCCGCGCCCTCGCCGCTGCCGCTGCTCGGCATCGCCTGCCTCGTCGGGGTGATCGCGCTGCTCGGCGTCCGCACGGGGCCGGCCGTATCACTGTTGCTCATGGCGACGATGGCAGCACTCGCCGTCGTGGTCGGCCTGGGGCAGTGGGTGTCGTTGCCGGCCGAGACGGGGCGCTCCGTGTCCTGGTGGCTGCTGCCGGCATCCGCCCTGCTCGCGCTCGTGGTCGCGGTGGCATCGTTCGGTCGGTCGTGGATGGTGGTTCCGGGAGCCACCACGCTCGCCGCCACGCAGGTGTTGCTGTGGGCGCTCGCTCGGCGTGACGGGCTCACCAGCCCGGTGCTTCCGACGTCGCTGCCCATCGACCTCGATCGTGGCGTGACAGCGGCCGTGCTCGCTGGTTCGGTGATGGTCGGGCTGGCATCGGCATTCCGACTCGTCCGGCCCGCCGTGCGGCGTTGACTCAGGGGACGAGCGCGGCGTCGATGGCTCGCCGGAGGTCGTCCTGATCCATCGGTCCGAGATGGGTCGTGGCGATGGAGCCGTCAGGAGCGACGACGAGGGTCACGGGCATCGTGGAGGTGCCGAGAGCGGTCACGACGTACCCGCCCGGATCGCGGTACTGGTCGTAGGTGACGTCGATCTCGTCCAGAAAGGCCGCTGCATCTTCGACATCGTCACCGATGTTGATGCCGACGAACCGGACGTCGGCGCCACGCTCACGGTGAACGGCCTCGAAGTCGGGGATCTCGCGGCGGCACGGGGCGCACCAGGTCGCCCACAGATTGACGACCGCAGGACCATCGACGTCGGTCAGTGACACGACCGCACCATCGAAGGTCTCCACGTCCACATCGGGGAGAAGTGACGACGAGTCCGATCCGCACGCCACTGCGGCGACCACGACGAGGAGCAGCGGGCCGACCCGGAGCCGGGACGACGTGCGGTGGCGGATCACGGTGCCGATTCGGCGACCTCGACGGTGAGCGTGATGTCGTCGGCGGTGCCGAGGTCGAGGGTCAGTTCGACCTCGTCACCGACCTCGAGCGGCTCGGCGAGGTCGAGCAGCATGATGTGATAGCCGCCCGGTTCGAGGACGACCGTCTCTCCGGCCGGGAGAGCCACACCATCGGTCATCTCTTGCATCGTCATCTGCATCTCACCCGACATGTCATCCATGTCACCCGACATCTCACCCGACATGTCGGCCATGACCACCTCGTGCACCTCCGCGGTGGCCGCCACCGAGGCCGGCACGCTGGCGGCGAGGATGCGATCGTCGATCTCGCTCGTGATCCGGAAGTACACCGCTCCGGTCGTCTGCCCGGTCGCCGAGGGCCGGGCCCAGGCTCCGTCGATGGTGATCGCGTCGTCATCCGAGCCGCAGGCCGAGAGGGGCACCACGAGCGCGCAGGCGAGCAGTGGAAGCAGGTGACGGTGCATCTTCATGCTCATCAGGTCGCTCGATCCGACCGAGGAGTTCCCGAGCGGGGAACAGGAGCCGTCGGGGTCAGACCCGCCACGGCGCACGCGCCGAAACCGCACCGTCGCCACCGGTCAGCACCTCCACACCGTCGTCCGTGACGAGGCACGTGTGCTCGAACTGTGCGGTCCACTTGCCGTCGGCGGTGACGGCGGTCCAGTCGTCGTCCCACATCCGGTGTTGCCACGACCCGAGCGTGATCATCGGCTCGATCGTGAAGGTCATACCGGGACGCATGATCAACGAGTTCCGTGAGTCGTAGTAGTGGAGCACCTGGACATCGGTGTGGAACTGCTCGCCGATGCCGTGGCCGATGAAGGCGCGAACGACCCCGTAACGGTGCTCCTTCGCATGGTCCTCGATCGCTCGACCGATGTCGCTCAAGGGGCGTCCCGGTCGAACCGCTTCGATTCCCTTCCAGGTGCACTCTTCGGTGACACGGACGAGGCGGCGGTGCTCGTCACCGACGTCACCCATGAGGAAGGTCGCGTTGGTGTCACCGTGCACACCCCCGATGAAGGTGGTGACGTCGAGATTCATGATGTCGCCGTCCTGGATCACCCTCGAGTCGGGGATCCCGTGGCAGATGACCTCGTTGGCCGAGGTGCACAGGCTTTTCGGGAAGCCGTGGTAGTTGAGTGGACTGGGATACGCGCCACGCTCGATGCACAGTTGGTGGCAGTACGCATCGACCTCGTCGGTGGTCATGCCGACCTGCATGAACTCGCCGGTGAGGCGGAGGATCTCAGCGGCGGTTCGGCCGGCGATCCGCATCCGCTCGATGACCTCCGGCGACTTCACCCGCGGTTCGTCCCAGCGTGACGGGACGCCGCTCAGCGCCCACGAGGGCTTGTCGATCGAATCCGGCACGGCGCGCATCGGGCTCACCTCGCCGGGGAGCACCCGGCCCTCGACCTTGCGATGACACCGCTTGTAACGGCGTCCACTCCCGCACCAGCACGGATCGTTGGCGCTCGGCAGCGTCGTCGGCGGCGAGATTCCCATGGGTCCCCGAGTCTACGAGGACGCCTCGAACGCCCAACCGGGCGACCGGTCAGGACACGAACGAACCGACGCAGGCCGCGACGACGTCGTCGAGCGAGTCGGTGCGGATCTTTCGGCGTGCGGCTGGTTCGGCCGCCAAGTACTCACGCAGGACACCCCGCAACCCGGCAACGGCGTAGGACGCCCGCCCCGCCGTGTTGACCGCCGGATCGTCGACCCACTGCGCGAGCATCGAGGCCACGGAGTCCTGCCAGCCCTGCCAACTCTGTTCGATGAGCGTGCGGATCTCGGCGTCGGCGCTGTTCAACTCGCGGAATCGGATCCACCACGTCGCCGGGTGGTCGTCGATGTCGTCGAAGAACTCGACGAGCTCGTCGCGAACCGCTTCGGCGAAGCTCCGAGCCGTGGTCGGTGTCGTGCCGTCGGAACTCGCGTACTGCCACTGTTCACGTTCGTCGAGCAACGCGTAGAGCACGGCACGCTTGTCGGGGAACTGGTGGTAGAAGCTCCCGACACTGATGCCTGCCGGTTCGAGGATGTCACTCGTGAGGCTGGCCGCTTCGAAGCCCTTGTCGGCGAAGGCCTGCTCGGCCTGGTCGAGAATGCGGTCCCGGGTACGGATCGCTCGGGCCTGCTTGGGCTGTCGGGGGGAGACCGTTGCTGCGTTCATACCGATGACCACTCTAGGTGGTGGTATACAATCTGCAAGGTACGAATGGCCCTGAAATGTTGCATGTGGTGAGAATCTTGAGAAAGTTATCGACTCACAGTGGTCGAGTTCTCACCGGTGGTCGAAAGTTGTCACGGTGCGAGACGGTCGATTCGCCAATCAGAACCGTCCCACTCGTATTTGAACCGGTCATGGAGGCGGTTCGGGCGACCTTGCCAGAACTCCCACGTGACGGGTCGGAGCAACCATCCACCCCACTCGGGCGGGCGCGGGACGACGGACTCGGCGAATCGGGCGGAAGCAGCGGCGACGAGTTCGTCGATGGCCCGGCGGTCGTCGACCACCTCCGATTGCGGCGACGCCCAGGCGCCGATCTGGCTGTCCCGTGGACGACTCGCGAAGTAGTCATCGCTTTCGGCGGCCGACAGTCGTTCGACGTGGCCGCGTACCCTGACCTGGCGGTGGTGTGCCAACCAGGTGAAGTTCGCCGCCGCCCGATCACACGCCGCGAGTTGCCGACTCTTGGTCGACGCGTAGTTGGTGAAGAACGCGAAGCCCCGCTCGTCGGCTGAACGGACGAGCACGACACGGGTATCGGGCCCACCATCTGCGTCGACGGTTGCGAGCACCATCGCATTGGGTTCGAGGAGGTCGGCGGAGAACGCCGCATCGTGCCACACCGTCCACTGAGCCATCGGGTCCGCCAGGAGATCGGAACGCTCGAGACCACTCGTCTCGTACTGGCTGCGGCGGTCTCGGACCGGATCGGAGGTCATGCGACGATGCGCTCGACGCCGCGCATGTACGGCCTGAGCACCTCGGGGACCGTGACCGATCCGTCGTCGTTGCGGTGGTTCTCGACGATCGCCGCCCACACGCGGGGCACGGCGAGGGCCGAGCCGTTGAGCGTGTGAACGAACGCCGTTCCCTTGACCGGCTTGCCGTCGTCCCCGAGAGGTCGGTAGCGGATGTCGGCCCGCCGAGCCTGGTAATCGCTGAACCAACTCACGGAGGACACTTCCAGCCAGGCGTCGACGCCCGGTGCATACACCTCGACATCGAAGCTGCGATGGTGACTCTGGCCGAGATCCCCGGTGCAGATCTCGATGATCCGGTACGGGAGGTCGAGCGCCTCGATCAGGCGCTGGGACCGGCCGACCATGTCGTCGAGGAGCGCCGGCGCCTGCTCGGGTGTGGCGAGCGCCAGGATCTCGACCTTGTCGAACTCGTGCGAACGGAGCATGCCCCGGGTGTCGCGACCAGCCGAACCGGCCTCGCGGCGGTAGCACGGGCTGTACGCCATGAACCTCATGGGCAGCGCCGACTGATCGAGGATCTCACCGGCATAGAGCGAGGTGAGCGGCACCTCGGCGGTCGGGATGCACCAGAGGTCGTCGCGCTCGATCGCGTAGGCATCGTCCGCGAACTTCGGGAGTTGGCCCGTGGCCGTCAGCGTCGCCGTCGACACGAGCGTCGGGGGTCGGATCTCCTCGTGCACGTCGGCGTTGCGGTCGAGGGCGAACTGGCACAGCGCTCGGGCCAGGGTGGCGCCGGCGCCACGTTGCATCGTCCACATGGACTGGGCGACCTTGGTGGCGCGCTCGTTGTCGAGGATGCCGAGCGCGGTCGCCGTCTCCCAATGCGGTGTCCGCGTGGCATCGGGGAACGATTCGGGGAGGACCGGGCCGACCACGACCGGGTTGTCGGCATCGGACTCGCCGTCCGGAGCGCCGGCGAACGGCAGGTTGGGGATGACCAGGAGTTCGGAGCGGATCTCGTGCTCGATCGTGTCGTGCTCGGCGTCGAGTCCGACGGCTCGCTCGCCGAGCGCTCGACTCTCCGCCTGGACCGCCTCGGCTTCGTCGGACCGACCGTCGCGGCGGAGGGCACCGACTCGCTTCGACAGCTCGTTCACCTGTGCACGGACGGCGTCCCGCTCGGCGATCGTCTCCCGGAGTCGGCGGTCGAGCACGGCCACACGGTCGAGCGCCTCGAGGATCCACGGATCGCCTCGTCGGGCCAGTGCGGCTCTGACGACCTCGGGCTCGGAACGCAGGAGGCGAAGATCGATCACGGACCGCGAGGCTACCGCCCGGGGTGCGGACGGAGGGTCAGCGTTCCGGCGGAGCGACGGAATCGGCGAACGCCCGCTCGACGTCGGCGGTGGTCAGCGGGAACTCGTCGTGGCCGGTGATCTCGCTGGACGGCATGCGGCCCGTCCGCTTGTAGTCGTACGAATCCTCGTAGCGCGTGGCGAACTTCTTGAAGAAGAGGTAGATCACGATCGCCCAGAGATACAGACCGCCAGCGGTCTTCATGATCGCCCCGGCGAGCTGCTGGTCGTCGACGGCGCTGATGCCCCAGAGCCGGACCGGGCCGTCGTACGCGTCGTACACGATGCCCTCGGCGAACGTGAGCCACGCAGCCGGGACGGTCGGCACCACCGATTGGAGGAAGAGGTAGATCATGGCTCCCGGGATGCCCATCCGGAACTCGGGGATCGGGCCGCAGACCGGCATCCACATGAGCAGTGACGTCGTCACCACCATCACGTGGAGCAGGTAGTGCAGCGCCCCGTTGTCGAGGCTGGCGTTCACCAGGACTGGGATGTGGATGACCATCACGCTGGCATTGAAGATGACACCGGCGATCACCGGCTTCGACAGCCAACCGACCGTGCGACGCAACGCACCTTCGCCGAGCAGGATCCGCCCGAGCCACGTCGGGGTCGCCATCAGGGCGAGCGGTGGCACGAAGTAGCTCAGCGACATGTGCTGCACCATGTGCGCCGAGTAGAGGTACTCCTCACTGATGTCGTGGAGCGGCCAGTCCGACGACGCCCAGAGGAGCACCATCGATCCTCCGAAGGCCCACAGGTTGGCCCGGCTCACCACTGGTTGGCCCGGAGCGACGGCGCGAGGCCCGATCACCCGAACCATGTAGACGTACGCCGCCGTCAAGAACCCGACGAGCAGCCACACCTCCGGGTGCCACTGGAACGCCAGCGGATCGACCGTCACATCGATCACCCGATCAGGAGTCGAAGAAGCGGAAGGTGAACAGCGCCACGATGTAGACGCCGACGGCGAGTGAGAGCCCCATGTAGAACATGATGCCGAACAGTCGGTTGTCGAACTTGAGGTGCATGAAGAACAGCACCACGGCGAAGAACTTGACCGCCATGAGGATCAGCAAGAGCGGAAGGAACAACGCTCCGAGATCGTCGATCATGTAGCTGAGCGCCACCTCGACCGCCGTGACGACGACCAGGAAGACGAACAACTTGACGTACTGACGGTCCGTCCAGTGCTCGGCGTGGCCGTCCTCGGCGTGCTCGGTCGATGTCGCGGTGTCGGTGCTCATGATCGTGTCCTCACGCCGGGATCAGGTAGACGAGCGTGAAGATCAGGATCCACACGACGTCGACGAAGTGCCAGTACAGACCGACGAGTTCGACCACCTCGGCCTTGTCGCCGGGGATCCGCCGCTTGATCATCATCCCGACGGTCGACAGCAGGAGGATCACGCCGACGGTGACGTGCACGCCGTGGAAACCGGTCAGGGTGTAGAAGCTCGACGAGAACAGGCTGGTCGTGAACCCGAGACCCTCGCGGTAGAAGGTCGTGAACTCGTAGACCTGACCGGCCACGAACAGCGAGCCGAGCAGCGCCGTCACCACCAGCCAGAGCCGGGTGTTGCGCTCGTCGTGGCGCTTCGCCGCCGTCACCGCCAGCACCATGGTCAGCGACGACATCAACAGCACGAAGCTCGACGCCGAGGTGAACGGGATGTCCCAGTACTGATCGGGGCCTCCTGCGGCGCTGTGTCGACCTCGATAGAGCATGTAGGTGGCGATGAGACCACCGAACAGCAGACACTCCGAACCGAGGAACAGCCACATCGCCAGCTTGTTGTTCGACAGCCCGGTCGACGTGTGGTGCCCGCCGTGGTCGTCGTGACCGGCGTGATCCGGAGCGGCGTGGACCGCGGTGTCAGCCATGGGCGGCGACCTCCAGTTCGGCGCCGCCCTCGGGGGCCGGCGGGTCGTAATCGGACTCGGGTGCCGTGTGCGGCTCCATGCCCCATCCGAACATCGCCAGCAGCACGACGGCGGCACCGGCGACGATCAGGAGCGTGTTGTAGATGACGCCGTAGGCCATGATCGGGAGTCCCAGGGCCAAGATGATCGGCCAGTACGACGGGGACGGCAGATGGATGTGCGCGTCGGCCGTGCGCTCCTGCTCGGCGAGGAGTTCTTCGGCCGTCGCCACCTGGTGGAACTCGTGGTGGTCACCCTCGCCTCGGTCCTCGTACTTGAGGTGGAAGAATTCATCGAGGTGCCCGACGGTCGGGATCCGGTCGAAGTTGTGCTCCTTCGGCGGGCTGGTGGTGAGCCACTCGAGCGAGCGGGCGTCCCACGGGTCGAGCGGAGCAGGTCCGTGCTTGCGGTGCGACCAGATGACGTTGATCACGAACAGGAACGAACCGATCCCGAGGACGAACGCACCCACCGACGACACGAGGTTCCAGAAGCCCAGGTTGAAGAACCCTTCGCCCGCCCGGGCCTCGGTCCACTGGTACATACGACGTGGCTGTCCTTGCAGTCCGATGATGTGCATCGGTCCGAAGGTCAGGTTCATACCGACGATCATCGTCCAGAAGTTCCACTTGCCGAGCCGTTCGGACAGCATCTTGCCGAACGCCTTGGGCCACCAGTAGTACAGGCCCGAGAAGATGCCGAGGATCGCCCCACCGAACAGCACGTAGTGGAAGTGGGCGACGATGTAGTACGTGTCGGTCTGCTGGGTGTCGGAGGGGGCCACCGAGTGGGTCACGCCGGACAGGCCACCGATCGTGAACTGCACGATCAGACCCACCGCGAACAGCATCGCCGTGGTGAACCGGAGCTTGCCGCCCCACATCGTCATCGTCCAGTTGACGATCTTGACGCCGGTCGGGATGGCGATCGCCATCGTCGCCACGGAGAACACCGCCACCGAGATCGGTCCGAGGCCGGAGGCGAACATGTGGTGGGCCCACACGCCCCATCCGACGAAGCCGATCGCTGCACCCGAGAACACGACCAGTGGGTACCCGAACAGGGGCTTCTTCGAAAAGACCGGGAGCACCTCGGACACGATGCCGAACGACGGAAGGATCAGGATGTAGACCTCGGGGTGTCCGAAGATCCAGAACAGGTGCTGCCAGAGCAGCGGGTCGGCGCCGGCCTCGACGGAGAAGAACGTGGCGTCGTAACTCCGCTGGAACATCAGGAGGAACAGCGCCACGGTGATCACCGGGATCGCGAACAGCAGCAGGAACTGCACCACGAGGATCATCCACGTGAAGATCGGCATCTTCATGAGGCTCATGCCCGGAGCCCGCATGTTGATCACCGTGACGATGAGGTTGATCGCTCCCGTCAACGAGGCGATGCCGGTGATCTGGAGGCCCAGCGCCCAGTAGTCGATGCCGTTCGTCGGCGAGAAGGGCACCGACGAGTTGGGTGCGTACATGAACCACCCACCGTCGGCCGCTCCACCGAGGAGCCACGAGGTGTTGAGGAAGATGCCGCCGAACAGGAAGCACCAGAATCCGAAGGCGTTGATCCGGGGGAACGCCACGTCGCGTGCCCCGATCTGCAACGGCACGAAGTAGTTCGCGAACGCTGCGGCCATCGGCATGACGAAGAGGAACACCATCGTCGTGGCGTGCATCGTGAACATCTGGTTGTACTTGTCGGCCGACAGGATCGTGCCGTTGGGGCCGGCGAGTTGCGCCCGGATGAGGAGCGCTTCGAAGCCACCGACGAAGAAGAAGAACATCGCCGTGACGCCGTACATGATGCCGAGCTTCTTGTGGTCGATGGTGAACAGCCACGACTTCCAGCCGGTCGAATGGACCGGTCGGCGGAACACGCCGTAGGACGACTCCGGAGTCGCCACCGCCGGGGCGAGTTCGAGGGTCTTGGGGCGTTCGATCAGTGCCATGTCAGGTCAATCTCCCGGTCACTTGCGCTCGAGCAGGTAGGCGACGAGTTCGTCGATCTGGTCCTCGGACAGAGCGAGGTACGGCATGCCCCGCACCTTGCCGTCGGTGTCGTCGAGCTTGTCGGCATCGGCGTACATCGGCTTCTTGGCCGGGGCGTTGCGGAGCCATTCCTTCAGGTCGATCTCGTTGAGGCAGTCCTCGGTCACGCCCTCGAGGTACTTCGCTCCGAACTCCTCGGGTGCGGACTCCCAGATGTCGTTCCGACACGCCTCGGTGACGAGGTCCCACGTGGCGCCGGCGAACGTGTTGCGGGTCATGAGGTTCGAGAGGTTGGGCGCTGCGCCACTCCACACGAACTGGTCGGGAGCGGACACGATCAGATCACCGTTGGCGTCGGTGAGACCGTCGACCTGGTGGCACCTCGAGCACTGCGACACGAAGGTCGCTTCACCCGTCGCTGCGAGTGTGCCCTCCTCGGGCGACTGGTACGCCTCGAGTTGGTTGTCGAGCCACTTCTGGAAATCGGGCGGGTCGAGGGCGACGATCTCCATCCGCATGTTGGCGTGCGACAGGCCGCAGAACTCGGCGCACTGGCCGGCGTAGATCCCGGGCTCCCACGCCTGGAAGCGCCAGGTGTGGACCCGACCGGGCACCATGTCGCGCTTGCCGTTCAGGCGCGGTACCCAGAACGAGTGGATGACGTCACGGCTCGTACCGCGGATCAGGACGTTGGTGTCGGTCGGGATGACCATCTGACCACTCGTGATGATCGGGAGCGTCTCCCCGTCGGTGTGCTGGTACTCGCCGCAGATCATGCCGTCGGCGTCGACCGGGTAGTCGTACTCCCACCACCACTGCTGCCCGGTGACGTTCACGACGCACTCGGTGTCGTCGGTCTCGTTGAGCGCCAGCACCACCGACACGGTCGGCACACCGACACCGACGAGGATCGCCGCCGGGATGGCGATGAAGAGGTATTCGAGCCACGCCTTGCCGTGCGTCTGCTCGGGGATCGGCTGACCGCGATCCCGGAAACGGAACACGCAGTAGGCGACCGCAGCCATCACGATGAGGCCGACGATGCCGGCGACGGCGAACACGGGCCACTGGAGGTCGTGGATCTGCTGGGCGTTGTCACCGGCCGGATCCCAGGTGTCCTGCGGCGCGTTCTGAGCACACGCGCTCAGGCCGAGCACGGCGAGGCCGCCGAGGGCGACGGCACGGAGGCGGCGGAGGGGGGTCCTGCGTTCCATGGTCTGGTCAGTCCGATCGTCAGGGGTCACGGTAGTCCGAGTGGTCACGGCACGACCACTTCGAGTGCGGCATCGGAGCCGGCGATACGGAAGGCGAACGGCTCGTCGACGGCGAACGTCGGCCGCGTGAAGATCGCCGTCAAGAACTGCGATCCACCCGGTTCGACGAGCGCCGTGCACACCCGTTCCGGCCCGAGCGGCACTCCGTCGTCGAGCTGCGGTTGCAACTCGATCACCAGGCGCGCTTCCTCGTCGGACTCGTTGTGGAAGAGCACGTGGTTGGGGTTCGAGCGAGGCAGGGTGATCCGCTCCGCACCGACGGCGAAACCCGGCGCATCGGCCGTCAACGACGTCCCGTCGAAGGTGACGTCGGCAGCGACGTTCGACTTCGACGCCACGGTCTGACTCGACTTCTCGTCGGCCTCCGTCTCCTCGGTGCCGCACTCGTTCGCCGCGGCGAGATCACCGGGTGTCTCGTGGACGTGCGTCTTGCGTTCGCCATTGAGGCCGGCGACCGTGCCACCGGCGACGAGCACGACCGCCGCGATCGAAAATGCACCGGTCATGGTGGCGGCCGAGATGCGCCGACGAGCTCCGATCAGCGCACCGACCGCGAGGACGAGCGCAGCGACCACGCCGAACGCCACCACGGTCGAGGCCTTGGTGGGCAGACCGAGCATCACCCGACTGAACGCGTAGACGACGATGCCTGCGCCGATCGCCGCCGCGACCGGCAACTCGAGCGGCCCGACCAGTTGATCGCGAGCGGTGTCGTTGTACTCCGCATCGGCCGACGCCCGCTCGCTCCAGCCGGTGATCAGCCACTCGACGGCACCGGCGATCAGGGCGATCACGCCGAGGACGAAGATCGCCGGATAGGTGACGAGGCCGAGGGTGAGTGTGACGGCTCCGAGCGCCGTGAGGAGCGGCCACAGGGACGGACGTGCTGTCGCCTGCGCTGCTGCAGACGACTCGAACGCCGACTCGTCCGTCGCCGAGACGTTGGAGTCGTGGATGAACATGTTGATCGCAGCCAGCAGCGTGAGGCCGACGGCCGCCGAGATCAGGCCGATCGATCCGAGCGTGCCCTCCTGGGCGATGCCGTACGCAGCGGCGAAGACCCAGGCGGCTGCTGCCGCTCCGACGAGGAGTTTGGAACCGGTGGTGATCATCGTGGTGCTGAGCTCACTTCGTGACGTAGACGACGAACCACACTGCGCTGTAGGCAGTGGCGGCGAAGTACCAGTAGAGGGCGTGGGCCGACAGCACCTCGGTCTCCTGGAGGCGTCCGCCGAGAGCGCGGAAGGCGGCGACGGAGGTGAAGACCAGACCGGCGATCACGATCGCCGTCATCGTGCCGGTGACGGCGTAGAACAGCGCTCCGTAGTAGTCGTCGGCGATCCCGACCCCCATCTGGGAGTACACGAACGCCTGGGCGTTGACGAAAGCGATCGCCAGCACGCCGACGACGCCGAGGGCGAGGCCCGTGTGAGCACGGTCGCCGCGTCGACCGGAGTACACCGCCCACTGGGCGAACAGGCAGAGCGCCCAGATCGTCATCAGCATGACGTTCGTGGCGACTTCGGTGATGACGTAGTCGACCGGGAACCGCTCACCGGCCCCGACGACCCGCTCGCGTAGGAGGACCCACACGGCGAGCATCGCACCGACCAGCATCGAACCGGCGACCCCGGCGAGCGCGGTGGCGACGAGCATCTGCCGCCGCGGGGCCGGGGCAGCAGCCGGTGGAAGTTCGTGACTGACGGCCAGAGCGCTCACGGCCGGCTCCCTTCCTGGGTCTGGTCGAGTCGAGGCTCGGCCGACCGAACGGTCGGCACATGGACGAAGTTGGCGTGCGGCGCGGGCGACGAGGTGGTCCACTCGACGGAGTGCCCCCCGTAGGGATCCTCGTCGGACCCGCTCGGACTCGCCTTCGCCACGAGGCCCAGGAAGGCCAGCACCGTCAGGAGCATCGCGGCGTGACCGGCGAGGGAGAGCACCGTCCAGATCGAACCACCGTCGACCGACCCGATCGAGAGCAGCGCCGCCACGTCGGCATCGGCAGCAGGTACTCCGCCGACCTGGCCGAGGAAACCGGCGACGTAGAGCGGGAGCGATGCGAGGACCGTGGCGATCAGGCCCAGACCGGCGAGTGGCAGCATCTTGCGGTCGGGGAGGGTGCGACCCCAGAGCTTCGGGGCCCAGAAGGTCAGACCGCCGAGGGCGGCGAGCACCGACCCGTAGACGAGGTAGAGGGTGGCCCCCTCTTCGAACACCGTGGCGGTCTTGGCGACCGGATCGACCAACTCGAGGTCGACGATGCCCAGCACCGCGGTCCCGGCGATGCCGGCGCCGATCATCAAGAGACCGAGGAACGACGCCACGAACGGCGCCGACACGGCCGGGCGACCCGATCCGGACCGAACTCCTGCCAGACCGATCAGCAGTGTGATGGTGACCCCGAGCAGTGGAAGTCCGGCGAAGATCGCGAATGGCACGGCTCCACGCAGGAACACCTCGCCGGTCGTGTCGATCTCGACGTCGTGGACGAACTGCTGGGTGGTCGCTGCCAGGGCGGCGACACCGACCAGGGCCGGACCGGCCAATGCGACCCCGCGGGCGATCTGGCGCGACCGGAACGCCACCGGCATCGTCTCGGCGGCCACGCCGATGGCCGGCAACGAGTACACCACGACCGCCGGCACCGAGAAGGCCCAGGAGAGCCACACACCGATACCTTCGGGACCGCCGAAGTTCCCGCCGTCGAGGCCGAGCCCCAGTCGGAGGTCGACGAAGAGCAGGACGATGACCGCGAACACCACCGGGAGCATCAGCAGCAGACCCAGCGCCCCGACCAAGCTCGACCAGGCGAACAACGGCACTCGCCGCATCGTCATCCCCGGGGCACGGGTGGTGAGCACCGACGTCGCGACGCATCCCGCCGCCGCCGTCAACCCGAGCACGGCGAGACCGAGTCCGGCGAGGTACATGTGCACCGCCTGCTGGTCACCACCGCCCGAACCGCCGTTGCGGCCGAGCGCGATCATCGTCAACGCCACACCCCCGAGCCAGGAGTAGAAGCCGGTGAGTGCGAGCCGGGGGAATGCGATCGACCGGGCACCGAGTTGCAGGGGGACGACCGCCACGGCCAGGCCGAGTCCGACCGGAGCGGCCACGGCGAGGACCAGGCCGACCCGGTACGCCTGGAACAGCTGGAGCAGCGCATCGGCGTCGACCAGGGCGTTCGTCTCGTCGGCACGTTCGGCACCGAGCACCGCGCCCAGCACCGCCGTCGCCAGCAAGAACCCGAGACCGGTCAGCGCGAACAGCCGACCGATCTTCTTGTGGTCGGTCGTGGTGACCCACTGCGCCGCCCCGACGAAGAAGGAGGCGATCGCCGACTCCCGGGAGGTGTCCTCGACGGCTGCCGTCGCCGCCTCTGGGTGATGATCGATCGTCGTCATGGACGTAGCTGATTCCCTTGAACTTCGCTGGGCACGTTGAGAAGAGTCCGAATGGTTCGGGAGACCGTCCCGACACTACCCAGCGAACACTACTGGCCGGGTGGCTCGGTAGGGGAAATCCACAGCCCGGACAGACGTCACGCGCCGGTCAAGCACCGATCAGGACGTCGACGGTCATCGCCGAGAACAGCACGGTCACGTACGTGATCGAGAAGCCGAACACGCGCATCGAACCCGACACCGACGGGCGGCGCCCGAGTTGGACGACACCACCGATGAAGAGGGCGCCGAGGGCGGCGGCGGTGATCAGGTAGACGACGCCCAGATCGGCGACCGGAGCGAGCACCAGCGTGCACGCCACCAGCGCCACCGTGTGACCGACCATCTGTCGGACCGCTTGCTCCATCGGCACGACCGCCGGGAGCATCGGAACGTCAGCGGCCCGATAATCGTCGGCGAATCGGATCGCCAGCGCCCAGAAGTGCGGTGGGGTCCAGAAGAACATCGCAGCGAACAGCACGACCGGCGTCCAGGCCAGGTCACCGCGAACGGCCGCCCAGCCGACGAGGACGGGAACCGCTCCGGCCGCTCCACCGATGACGATGTTCTGACGACTCGTCCGCTTGAGCCAGATCGTGTAGACGCCGACGTAGAACGCCGTCGCCGACAGGGCGAGCACGGCGGCGAGCACGTTCGACGAAGCCCACAGCACGGCGAACGCCCCCGCTTCCAACACACCGGCGAACACCAGGGCGTTCCGAGGGGCGACCATTCCGGTGACGAGCGGTCGGTTCCGGGTCCGGGCCATCAGGGCATCGATGTCACGATCGACGTACATGTTGATCGCGTTGGCACCCCCGGCAGCGAGCGAACCCCCGACGAGGGTCCACACGACCAACCAGGTCGACGGCCACCCGTCCTCGGCGAGGACCATGGTCGGCACCGTCGTGATCAGGAGCAGTTCGATGATCCGGGGCTTGGTGAGTGCCACGTACGCGCCCACCTTGGACCGGGCGGTACGTCGGGTGCCATGGGCGACCCCACCGGGTGCCAGCCGCGACGGGACGAGAGGGCGGCTGCCGACGGCCATGGATGCATCGTACGGGTACCGGTCGCGACGGGCCAACGCCCGCCCCAACTGTCGAGACGGCAGAATGGTCACGTGCCGACGACGCTCGAACCGACCCGGGTCCGCGAACCCGAGCTCGACGAGCACGTCGCCGAGGACCGACCCTGGGTCGTCATCGTCTGGAACGACCCGGTCAACCTCATGAGCTACGTCACGTACGTCCTCCAGAAGCTCTTCGGTTACTCGCTCGAGAAGGCGACGAAGCTCATGCTCGACGTCCATCACGAGGGCAAGGCCGTCGTGGCCAGCGGGACCCGGGAGCAGGCCGAGATGCACGTGTTCCGCCTCCACGAGCACGGCCTCTGGGCGACGCTCGAACACGACGGGCCGTCCCGGTGATCCGACGACGGTTCCAGGGCCCGGTGCGCGCCGACGGCGACGGATTCGTCGTCGACCTCGGTGAACCGGCGACACCCGTCGTCCGCCGAATGCTCGGAGAACTGCGGCAGTTGCTGACCGACGGCGGCCCCGACGCCGACGTACTCGTCGCCCGCCTGTTCCCCGTGGTGCACCCCGGCGACCCCGACGCCGAGGCCGAGTACCAGCGACTGATGCGCGACGAACTCGTCCAGTCCAAACTCGCCGCCTTCGGCCTCGTCGACGCAGCTCTCGCCGGTGACGGCCGACTCGACGAAGCGGGCCTGGTCGCCTTCATGCAAGCGCTCAACTCACTGCGGCTGGTACTCGGCGGGATGCTCGACATCACCGACGACGATCCGGACGACCCGGACGACCCGGACGATCCGGACACCTCACCCGAACACGAGTTGTACGGCTATCTCAGCTGGCTCCTCGAATGGTCGGTGCAGACGATCAGCCGGAACTGAGCCGCGAGAGGCGCTCGACCGCCTCGTCGAGCACCTCGAAGCGTTTGCAGCAAGCGAACCTGACCAGGTGCCGACCGAGCTCCGGCCGGGCGTAGAAGACCTGGTTCGGGATCGCCACCACTCCGATCCGCTCCGGGAGTTCGGTGCAGAACGCCTCCCCGTCACCATCGGGACGTACGGGCCGGATGTCGACCGTGGTGAAGTACGTCGCCTCCGGCCGGTGAGCGAGGAAACCCGCCGCCTCCAAGCCGACGAGCAGGCGATCCCGCTTGGCTTCCATGTCGGCAGCGAACGAGGTGAAGTAGTCGTCACCGAGGCGGAGCCCCGCTGCGATCGCCGGCTGGAACGGGCCACCGTTCACATAGGTGAGGAACTGCTTGGCGGTTCTGGCCGCGTCGACCATCGGTGCCGGCCCGCACATCCAACCGATCTTCCAGCCGGTCGTGTTGAAGGTCTTGCCGCCCGACGAGATCGTCAGTGTCCGCTCTCCCATGTCGGGCAGGCCGGCGATCGGCACGTGCCGGGACCCGGAGAAGACGAGGTGTTCGTAGACCTCGTCGGCGACCACGAGGAGATCCCGCTCGAGGGCCACATCCGCGATGAACCGCAACTCGTCGCCGGTGAACACCTTGCCGGTCGGATTGTGCGGGGTGTTGAGCAGCACCAGCTTCGTGCGGGCCGACAGCGCCGCCATGAACTCGTCGGGGTCGAACACATAACGCCCGTCGGTACCGGGGCGGAGTTCGACCGGCCGTACGACCCCGCCCGCGAGCGCGATGCACGCCTGATAGCTGTCGTACATCGGTTCGAACACGATCACCTCGTCACCGCTGTCGAGCATCCCGAGCAGGGCACCCGCCAGCGCCTCGGTCGCACCGGCGGTGACGAGGACCTCCCGGTCGACGTCGTACTCGAGCCCGTAGAAGCGGCGCTGGTGCTCGACGATCGCTTCTCGGAGCACCGGCAGACCCGGGCCGGGCGGGTACTGGTTCAGGCCGGATCTGATCGCCGCCACCGCGGCGTCGAGCACCTCGGCGGGACCATCGGTGTCGGGAAAGCCCTGGCCCAGGTTGATCGAACCGGTGCGTACCGCGAGCGCCGACATGGTGGCGAAGATCGTCGTCCCGAAGCCTTCGAGCTTGGTGGTCAGCGGGCGGTCCGTCGCGGGCACCTCGCCAGGCTAGTTCCCGTCACGGTGGCCCGCCGGTACGGCGATTCGGCACTGGTCCGGGTCGATCGGACCCCGTTCGATCGGCGGGATGGAGACTCGTCCCGGCGACCACGAGCGCCACGACCACATCGGAGCCGTGTTCACCGACCGGGCGAGTGCCGAAACCGCTGTCGAGGCGCTCCGGGCGATCGGTCTCGGCAGCGACCACCTCGGT
>JBMUCX010000007.1:0-45381 GCA_049458915.1 Ilumatobacteraceae bacterium | reverse complement strand
CGTGAGGGTGCTGTCGGTGGCCGTCGTCACTGCCGGAGTCCTCGTGGCCGCGTGCGGCGGGTCCGATCGTGAGGACGGCCTGCTCGTCGACCGGGTCGACGATGCCCTGGCTGCGGTGGAGGACGTGTACGGGAGTCCGCAGGCGTATG
Organism: Ilumatobacteraceae bacterium; assembly: GCA_049458915.1. GTDB lineage: Bacteria > Actinomycetota > Acidimicrobiia > Acidimicrobiales > Ilumatobacteraceae > Ilumatobacter. The sequence goes on along the minus strand of JBMUCX010000007.1, from coordinate 45,232 downwards.
TCGAGGTGACGGCGACCAGGGAACTCGTGAGCGTGATCGTGGCCGGAGGTGGCCCTGCCGAGCAGTTGTTCTGGACCGTCGACGGCGCGGTGACCGACCCGGTGGAGGTGGGGTCGATCGATCGGCCGACCTTCGGAGCCGACGCCGTCGATTTCGATCCCGATCGGATCCTGGCGCGTGTGCGGGAGGAACTGCCGAACTCGGAGATCGTCGATCTGGCCGTGACCGGGGACGGCGCCGGCGGTGCGATCTACGACGCCCGCCTGCGGAGCTCCCAGGGGGGGACGCTGCTCGTGCTGCTGGCCGACGACGGGAGGATCCTCGGCGTCCAGGGGGAGTGACGATGCCCTGATCGGCTCGCGTGGCATTGGTACCCTCGTCGGTGCCATGGCGAACAGTGGAGAACGACGAGGGGCGTCGACGCCCGCGACCGGCTCGGTCGGCAAGAGCAAGGGTGCGGTGCGCGACGCGACCCCTCCGGGCACGCACCGCAGCGATCTGCGCCAGGCGGTCGGCGGACGCGAGCACGAGTTCGTCGGCATCGGACTCGTCGTCATGGGCATCGTGCTCGGGCTCGCCGTCTACTTCGATCTCGCCGGGCCGCTCGGCCGTGGGATCGACACCTTCGCAGGCTGGCTGGTCGGACTGGGTCGCTACGTGGTGCCGGGTGTCCTGGTGGCGGCGGGGGTGGCGTTGGTCCGACAGGGGACGTCGTCGAGCCCCGCTCGGCTGGTGGTCGGGTGGGGCGCCCTGGGTCTCGCGGCCCTCGGGATGATCCACGTCGGTCGGTCCCCGGAATCACTGAATCCGCTGGGCGACGAGTCGGTCGGTGGCGTGACGCTCGGAGCATCCGGCGGATGGGTCGGTGCGCTGATCGGAGGTCCGACCGAGGCACTGCTGGCGCCGGCCGGTGCGACGGTGGTGCTGTGCGCGGCGATGCTCGGTGGTGCGTTGCTCGTGACGCGCACGTCGCTGCGGACGATGGCGATGCGAACCGGCCAGGGCGTCGGGGTGGTCGCTCGTCCGCTGGGCCGGTACACCCGACGGGCCATCACCGACCTGTCGACGATGGCGACGGATCGGCGGGAACGACGGACGGGGCGAGCAGACGTCGTCGCCGACACGCCGTCGCCGCCGTCGACCGAGCCGTCCCTGTACGACGGTGCCGACGACGTGGCCGAGATGTTCGGCGCCGATCCGGTCGTCGCAGATCGCTCACCGGCACCGAAACGTCGCCGCCCCAAGGCACATCCGGCATCGAACGAGCAGCAGTCGCTCCCACTCGAGGGTGAACAGCGCGGAGCGTGGACCCTGCCGCCCCTCGGGTTGCTCGCTCGCGTCGGTGAGCAGGCCGTCGACCTGGCCGAGATCGAGCAGCGTGGCCGGACCTTGCGCGAGTCACTCGCGCAGCACAACGTCGAGACCGAACTCATCGGGATGACGGTCGGGCCGACGGTCACCCGGTACGAACTCGAACTCGCCCCCGGCATCAAGGTCGCTCGGATCACGAGCCTGCAACGTGACATCGCGTATGCGCTCGCCGCCACCGACGTCCGCATCCTGGCTCCGATCCCCGGCCGGTCGGCGATCGGCGTCGAGGTGCCGAACCGTCAGCGGCAACTCGTCGCCCTCGGGGACCTGCTCGCATCGCAGGAGGCCGTCGAGGCATCGAATCCGCTCGAGGTCGCCGTGGGCAAGGACATCGCCGGGTCGGCCGTGTTCCTCGATCTGGCGACCACCCCGCACCTCCTCATCGCCGGTGCGACCGGTGCCGGCAAGTCGAGCGGCATCAACTGCATCATCACCTCGCTCCTGATGCGGACGACGCCGGACCAGGTGCGCTTGATCCTCATCGACCCGAAGCAGGTCGAGATGGGGCAGTACCAACGGCTTCCACACCTGCTGACCGAGCCGGTCACCAACCCGAAGAAGGCGGCGAACGCCCTCGGCTGGGCGGTCAAGGAGATGGAGCGTCGCTACGACGTGTTGTCCACCGTCGGCTATCGCGACATCACCGGCTACAACGCCGCGGTGGCCCGTGGCGACATCGAGCCTCCGGTCGGGGTCGCTCCGCAGGACAGCCCGTACGAGCACATGCCGTACATCGTCGTCGTGGTCGACGAGTTGAACGACCTGATGATGGTCGCCGCTCGCGACGTCGAGGAGTCCATCACCCGCATCGCTCAGAAGGCCCGTGCCGTCGGCATCCACCTGATCGTCGCCACCCAGCGCCCCTCGGTGAACGTGATCACCGGCGTGATCAAGGCGAACATCCCGGCGCGCATGGCGTTCGCCGTCTCGTCGCTGATGGACAGCAGGGTCATCCTCGACCAGCCGGGTGCCGAGCGGCTCGTCGGGAAGGGCGACATGCTGCTGCTCCCGGGAAACTCGACGGTCCCCAATCGCATCCAGGGGCCCTGGGTGGGCGAGGAAGAGGTCCGCCAGGTCGTCCGTCACTGGCGGGAGCAGGCGCCCGAACCCGTCTACTCGAGTGAGGTCCTCGACGACGGAGCGCCTGCCGCCGGCGGGCACTCGCCGGGCTTCGCGTCGCTCGACGAGGTCACGGCCGACTCGAACGCTTTCTCGGCCGGCGACGACGACGAGGACACCGCCATGATGCGTCAGGCGATGGAGCTCGTCGTGCGCAGCCAGCTCGGCTCCACGTCGATGCTGCAACGCAAGCTGAAGGTCGGCTTCGCCCGCGCCGGCCGGATCATGGATCTCCTCGAGCAGCGCGGCGTGGTCGGCCCATCCGAAGGATCGAAGGCTCGTGAGGTGCTCATGACGGTGGAGGAGTTCGAACTCCTCCAGCAGAGCGGCCAGCTCTGACGTCGATGCTCGACCCGTCGGCGCACGACGAGCTGGCCCGGTCGGTGTTGCGTCGCAACGAACGCGGCGGCTACACGGTGCCGACGAGCGGGTTGTACCCGTTCCAGTGGAACTGGGACAGTGCCTTCGCTGCCTGGGGATGGTCGACGTTCGACGTCGATCGGGCGTGGGACGAGATCGACATGCTGCTCCTCGGCCAGTGGGAGTCGGGGATGATCCCCCACATCGTGTTCCACCGGCCCGACGACGGCTATTTCCCCGGACCGGAGTTCTGGTCGACCGGACGATCTCCGGCGACGTCGGGGATCTCGCAGCCGCCGGTGCTGGCGTCGATGGTTCGTCGGGTCGTCGATGCCGACCCGACGGTCGGTGCCGAGCGCCTGCCGGCCGTGCTGCCCCGTTTGGTGGCCTCGCATCGATGGTGGCACGAGGTGCGGTGCTCGCAGGGCCCGGCGACGATCGTGCACCCGTGGGAGTCGGGTCGGGACAACTCGCCGACGTGGGACGTCGGCCTCGCCGGTGTCGACACGTCGGCGGTCGAACCCTACGTGCGACGCGACCTCGACCACGTCGATGCGTCGATGCGTCCCGGACGACTCGATTACGACCGGTACGTCGCGATCGCGTCATTCGGGAGGTCGGTCGGATGGGACCACGTCCGGATCGTCGCCGAAGGGCCCTTCCTCATGGCCGATCCGGCGATCACCTGCATCTTGATCCGTGCGCATCGCGATCTCGCCTCGCTGGCGCGTTCGGCCGGATCGCTCGACGATGCCGGACTGCTCGACGCCTGGGCCGATGATCTCCAGGCCTCGCTCGCCGTGCTGTGGAATCCGGTGATCGAGGCGCACGATGCCCTGGATCTCCGCTCGGGACGCCGCGCTGGCGCCAGCACGGCCTCGGCGTGGCTCGAGTTCTGGGCGGGGATCGTCGACGAAGGGGTCGAACGTCGCTTCGGTGAGGTGTGTGGTCGGGTCCGTTTCGGGGTGCCGACCGAAGATCCGTCGTCGCCGGTGTTCGACCCGCGGCGGTATTGGAGAGGGCCGACCTGGCCGTTCTCGAACTCCCTCGTGGCGATCGGGCTGTCGGAATGCGGACGGCTCGTCGAGGCGGAACGGATCCGGTCGACGACCGAGCACCTGATCGTCCACGGGGGATTCGCCGAGTACTTCGATCCGATCGACGGATCGCCCCTCGGCGGGAGCGCGTTCACGTGGACGGCCGCCGTCTGGCTCGCCTGGATCCGGGGTGGGCCGTCTACCGTTCGGGAATGACGCGACTCTCGTTCCTGACCCGTGACCAGCTCGACGAGGACCAGGCCGGTGTCTGGGATTCGCTCGTCGAGAGCCGTGGAGGTGGTGTCGACCTGTTCGATCCGAACGGAGCGCTCGTCGGCCCCTTCAACTCGTGGGTCCATGCTCCGCGGATCGGTCGGCGGCTGTCGTCGCTCGGTGCCTTGCTCCGGTTCCGGACCTCACTCGATCGTCGACTGAGCGAGATCGCCATCTGTACCGTCGGTGCCCATTGGCATTCGGAGTTCGAGTTCTGGGCGCACGCGCCGATGGCGGTCGAGCACGGCGTCGACCAGTCGGTGATCGACGCGCTGCAGCGCGGTGAACCTCCGCTGTTCGAACGCGACGACGAGCGGATCGTCCACTCGGTGGTCGACCAGTTGCTCACACGTCGTCGGGTCGATGAATCGACCTATGCGGCGGCCCGCGACCTGCTCGGCGAGCAGGGGCTCGTCGAGTTGGCGTCGACGGTCGGCTACTACTGCTTGGTGTCGATGACGCTGAATCTGTTCGAGGTGGCGCTTCCCGAGGGAGCGACTCCCCGCTGGCCGGCGGGCTGACGCGTCGGCGTCGACGGACGCGTGCCGGTCAGGACAGGTGCCACTCGACACCGTCGGCGGTGTCACGAACCTCGACCCCGGCCGCGGCGAGTCCGTCCCGCAACGCATCTGCCACGGCGAAGGCGCGTTCCTCGCGAGCGACCCGGCGAGCGTCGAGTGCAGCGGCCACCACCGGGGCGAGCACTTCGCGTGGGTCCTGGAGCCCCACGGTGGCGACCTCTCCGAGTCGGACGATCATCGACCGGAGCGAGGCACGGGCGCGATCGATCTGATCGGACTGGAGCGAATCGTTCGACCATTCGGCGATGGCCGTGTCGAGGTCGAGTGCGGCGGCGACCGCTGCCCTGGCGTCCCGTCGGGCGATCGCTTCGTCGAACGCCTGCTGGAGTGTCGTCGTCACGGACTCGAGCGACGACGAGGTGTCGTGGGTCGGTGTCGGCATCCCCGCGGTGGCAACGGTGGTCGTGGCGGCGGTGGTGGTGGTGTCGGTGCGGTCGGTGGCGGCCGAGCGGATCAGGTCGATCGGTACGATCCGCCCCGACTCGTAACGGATCGAGGTTCCGTGGCGGCGGACCGTCAACCCGCCCTTGCCGACGACCTCGGCGGTGTCGGCATCCAGATCCATGATCACCCCCGTGTGCTCGTCGATCCCGAGGATGAAGGCCCCATCGGGGAGTTCGCGTTCCAGCGTGAGCAGCCGTCGCTCGCCGAGATAGCAGAACCGGGTGTCGTGATGACCACCTTCGGCATTGTCGTAGTGGGGGATGACGGCGACGTCGAGGCCGATGACCGAGAGCACGTCCAGTCCAGCCTCCCAGTACGGGTCGGCTCCGACCTTGTAGATCTCGTACACCGGCACGGTCGCGACGCCGATCGTGAGTGCGGCTGCCGAGGAAAAGACCACTGCTCCACCGCTGCGGAGTTTGGTGCCGAGGATGTCGGGCACGGCGGTCCCGCGCCAGTGCGCGAGCGCGAACGTCGGACTCCCGGGCCCGGCGAACACCCAGTCGGCGGACCGGACCCGGGCGACCGCCGATTCGAGGGCGACGACGTCGTCCCCGTCGGTCCGGGCGAGTCCGGCGACGGCGACGTCCCGCCCCACCGCATCTCTGAAGTACTTGGTCGTCGACGCAGCGAGATCGGGAGCGTTCTCCTGGAACCCGAACGGGGTGTCCAGCATCACGGCGTCCACCTCGCCATCGGGTGCGGCGGCCGCGAGTCGTTCGAAGACCCGGCGGTGTGGGACCTTCATCGTGGGCGCGGTCTCACCCGACCCCATGATCGTGAGCAGACGGGGCATCGTCATCTGGCATCCTCCTGGTCCGGTCGGTCGAAGTGGTTCGGGTCGGTGACGGCGGCGTGCAGCACGTCCGCGACGGCGGACGGCTGTTGGGCGTGGACGTCGTGGTGTGCGGGCCGGAACCAGGTGGCCCGGCCCCGCGGGAGCGCGGCGATCGCCTCGGCGACAGCCAGTTCTTTCGAGTGCGTCCATGCGACGTCGCCGGTGGCGGCGACGAGCAGGCCGACGGGAACCGCCATGTGCGGGTACCTGGTGGACGGAGTGTGCTCCCACAGCCCTCGCAGCACGGTCAGATGTCGCTCGAAGGTGAGCCAGGGAGCGATGGTGCCGTCGGGTCGGACCTCGAAGTTGGCGAGCGCACCGAGTCGGCCCTCCTCGGGCCAGTCGGCCATCGATCGCTCGAACCAGCGCTGGACGTCGACGAGAGGTGTCCCGGCGAGACGAGGCGGGGCGAGGGCGTCGGCGCACTGTTCCCACTCGGTGAACCTGGTCCGGAGGTCGATGAATCCGCCGTCGACACAGGCCACCTGGTCGACGAGTTCCGGGTGCCGGTACCCGAGTTCGAGGACGACGTTGCCGCCCCACGACTGTCCGGCGACGGCGGGTCGCCCGACGCCGAGTTCTCGCACGAGGAACGCGAGGTCGTCGGCACACGTGGGCACGTCGTAGCCGGTGTCGGGCTTCGACGATCGGCCGTGGCCGCGCTGGTCGACCGTCACCACCCGATGTCCCCGGTCGGCCAGCCGTCGAGCCACGCCGTCCCACAGTCGAGCATTGCTCGCCAGACCATGGGTCAGCACCCAGGTCCGCCCGGTCGGTTCGGTCGTCGGCTCCCAGTGGAGCGCATGGAGTGTCACCCCCGACGACAGTCGGTGCATCCGGGCGATCACGGCCGACTCCACCGGGCGATCCGGTCGAGGAGTCCGAGCAGGGCGATCGACCGCTCGACGGGTCGGGGCCAGGGCGCCCGGCCGGTGACGGTGGCCGTGAACGCTTCGATCATGCGACGGTACGGGTCGTCGGACTCGACCTCGACGAGGTCGCACCTCCCGTTCGCGTACTCGACGGTGATCGACCGGGCCGCGGTCCCACCGGTGAACGCATCGCCGTCGAGCACGATCGCACCGCCGGCTCCGGTCAGGACGAGTTCCTGCGCCTCGGATTCGATGAACGAGCACCGTCCCGTCGCCCGTCGGCCGTCCGGCCAAGCGAGTTCGAATCGGGTCGTGGCGTCGACGCCGGACGGTGCCGTGTCCCGATCCGCCGTGAGGACGATCGGCTCCGTGTCCCACAGTTCGGTCGGGGCGCCGAGGCAGTAGATGCCGACGTCGAGCAGGGCGCCACCTCCCAGTACCGGGTCCCACCGGTAGTTGGTTCGTTCGCTCGACGGGATCGTGAACGTGAACGTCGACTCCACCGAGACGAGGTCGCCCACGACACCTTCCCGAGCGAGGTCGAGCGCGGCGATCCATCGCGGATCGAACGGCGTCATCCAGGCTTCGGCCAGCACGACGCCGGCGTCCCGGCAGGCGTGCGCCATGGCCGCCGCCGTGGTGGGATCGGTGGCGAGCGGCTTCTCGCACAGGACGTGCTTGCCCGCTGCCGCCGCCCGCAGCACCCACTCGTGGTGCATCGAGTTCGGGAGCGGGATGTAGACGGCGTCGACCTCGGGATGATCGAGGACGTCCTCGTAGCTCGACACCGCTCGGGACCGCCACCGATCGGGCACGGGACCACCGAGCGAGGCGGCGGCGACGAGGCGGGCGCACGGAGCCTCGTCGATCGCCGGGAGCACCGCTCGGGTCGCGACGAACGAGCGGGCGCCGATCACACCGAATCCGAGTGGTGCCGGTTCGGGGCCACCGGAGGTCGTCACATCGACCCACTCATGCCAGCGAGACGAGGGTGCCGCCTTCGGCGCCCGACCGGTGGGCGGCCTCGAGCACCGCCACGACGTCGCGGGACTGCTCGGGCCGGACAGCGAGCGGCTCGCCCAGTAACAGGTGATCGGCGAGGTTCCGATGGAAGCCCCAGCCGGGGTGCGGGGCGGGGCGGTGGTGGGATTCCACGAGGCCGTGGTCACCGTCGTAGCGGACGACACGCAGGTCGACCGGTCGTTCGGCGTGGTGGGACTCGGCAGCGATGAAGCCGCGGCCGGGCACGATCGAATCGCGACGGACCGGCTCGTAGTGGCCCTCGAGCGTGCCAGCGGTCCCTTCGACGTGGAACTTCGGTCGACGGATCGCACACACGTCGCTCTGCCGGAAGGTGGCCTCGCGTCCGTCGGCCCACTGCATCCAGACCGACAGTTGGTCGACGTTCGTCGTGTCGAGCCAGACGCGGGTGTGTGTCGTGCACAGCACGCGAACCGGTGGCACTCCGTAGGCCTGGAGGATCCAGTCGATGTGGTGCGATCCCCAGTCGTAGACGGCGCCGCCGGAGACCGATTCCTCGGAGTGCCAGGCCCGGCAAGGGTGCTCGAAGCCGCCGACGAACGTCTCGATGTTGAAGACCTCACCGAGATCCCCGCGTTCGACGATGCGCCGGACCGCCATCCAGTCGGTGTCCCAGCGCCGACTCTGGTGGACGGTGATCGTCCGGCCGACCTCGTGGGCCGTCTCGAGGAGCAGGTCGGCATCGGCCGTCCGGAGGCACATCGGCTTCTCGACGACGACGTGCTTGCCGGCTCGCAGCAGATCCAGGGCGAGGGTGGCGTGGTGCACCGGCGGTGTGGCGACGATGACGACGTCGACGGCGGAATCCCGGGCGAGCGCCTCCGCCGAGTCGTACGTGGCGATGTCGCCGAAGTCGGCGCGGGCGGCGGTGAGCCGCTCGGGAACCGAGTCGGCGGCCGCGACGAGTGCCAGGCCGTCGGTCTCGGTCGCCGCCAGGCCGTGGAGATGGCCCATGCCGCCGAACGGTCCGTATCCCACGACACCGACGCCGATCGTGGAGGTCGGTCGGGAGCCGACATCTCGACGGGCGAGTCGGTCGACGAATCGGGCGAGGTTCGGCTGGGCGAAGAGCGCCACCAGGTCGGTGATTCCACTCGTGATCACTCGTCCGGCTCCGAGGTCGCGGACGGTCAGTGTCGGGCGGTGCTCGAAGTGGATGCTCGTCGTGGCGACGACGTCGACGTCGGGTGCGCACGGCCGGAGCACCGCCAGGGGTGAGGTCACGGGCACCTCGCCATCGAGTCGGGTGCGTTCGGGACGATCGGCGAGCGTCACGAACCACTCGGTGCGGGGGAGGTGGCCGGCGACCTCCACACCGCCGAGGTCGACGGCAGCAGTGTCGCCGTCGACGGGGACGAGGACCACGACGCCGCCCGCTCGGGCGAACTGCTCGAGTTCGGCGACCAGTGCGGGCCCGGTCGATCCGACCACGTAGCGGACCTCGGTCCCGCCGAGTGACGTCGGAAGCGATGACCGGGGGCCTTGCTCGGCCGTCGCGGACTCGGACGATGATCTGCCGGACGATGAAGTGGAGGTTGACACGATGAGGACTCCCGGCGGTTCGGCGGGTGGGCGGGCACGTCGAACCTATCCGTCCGCTGCGAGTCGCCCGACACGGTGCGAGTCGGTGTGGACGTGACACGTGGCCGCACGCCCGTCGTCACCACGGTGAGCGATCCGCTCCTGGGAGGCATATGGTGCAACGCATGGAGCGTTTTCTGGTCGCCAGGTGCTTCACGGCGATCGCACTCGGTTCGATCGCCGTGGCGGGCTGCGGCGGCGACGACGACGTAGCTGCAGACGATCGTCTGATCGTCGTGACGACGGTGGCACCGATCACGTCGATCGCGGCGAACGTGATCGGTGATCGGGCGGCGATCGTGGGGATCGTGCCCGAAGGTGTGAACTCGCACACGTTCGAGCCCTCGCCGTCGGTCGCTGAGTTGCTCAGCACTGCCGACGTGCTGTTCATCAACGGCTTGCAACTCGAGGAGCCGACGAAGGAACTCGCACTCGCCAACCTTCCCGACGGTGTGCCACTCGTCGAACTCGGCGATCTCACCATCACCCCGGACGAGTACCGGTACGACTTCTCGTTCCCAGAGAGCGAGGGCAAGCCGAACCCGCACCTCTGGACCGACCCGACGCTCGTGATCCGGTACGCCGAGATCGTGCGTGACACGATGGTCGACGTCGACCCCGATGGCCGCTCGCAGTACGAGGCGAACTTCGATGCCTTCGCCGAACTGGTCGCCGACTTCGACGCCGTGGTGGCGTCGGCGCTCGCGACGGTGCCTTCGGACAACCGCAAGCTGGTCACCTATCACGATGCGTACGCGTACTTCGCCGAGACGTACGGTTGGACGGTGGTGGGTGCCATCCAGCCGTCCGATTTCGGTGAGCCGACGCCGGCTGAGGTCGTGGCGCTGATCGAGCAGATCGAAGCGGAAGGGGTGCCCGCGATCTTCGGTTCCGAGGTGTTCCCGTCGCCGGTGCTCGAGCAGGTCGGCGAAGAGACCGGTGCCCGCTACATCGACGTGCTCCGCGACGACGACCTGCCGGGCGAGGTCGGCGACGTCGAGCATTCGTGGCTCGGACTGATGCGGGAGAACTTCATCGTGATGACCGAGGCGTTGGGTGGCGACGCTGCGGCACTTCGGGCCTTCGAGGTACGCAACGTCACCGAGGACCTGGCGGAGTACCCGTGACGAACACCGCGTCCGCCGAGTTCCGATCGGTCGGGCAGGAGCCGATGCTCGTCGCGGACACCGTCTCGGTCGACTTCGGTGAGGCACCGGTGCTCGTCGACGTCGACCTCGTCATCGAGCGCGGCGCACTCATCGGCATCGTCGGTCCCTCCGGGTCGGGGAAGTCGACATTGCTGCGGGCTCTCGTCGGCGAGGTGCGACCTGCGTCGGGGACGGTTCGGCGGCGGGACGGCGTCCGCATCGGTTTCGTGCCACAGGTCGAACGCATCGACTGGAAGTTCCCGGTCACCGTCGCCGAGTGCGTCGGGATGGCGAACGCCCGAGGTCTGCGGACCCCGTGGCTCGGTCGTGCCGAGCGATCGGCGATCGGGGAGGTGCTCGAACGACTCGGTCTCGCAGGGCTCGAACGTCGTCACATCCGGAACCTGTCGGGTGGGCAGCAGCAGCGGGTCTTCATCGCCCGGGCGATCTACACCGGTGCCGACGTGTTGCTGCTCGACGAGCCGACCTCCGGTCTCGACGTCCAGACGCGCCACGAGGTGTTGCACCTGCTCGAGCACCTCAACGCCGACGGGCTCACCATCGTCCTCACGACGCACGACCTCAACGGAATGGCCGCCCATCTGCCGACGATCGTGTGCCTCAACCAGCGAGTCGTCGGGGCAGGGCGTCCCGAGGACGTCCTGATCCCGGAGGTGCTGGAACACACGTACGGGTCGCCGATGGACGTCCTCGAGCACGGTGGGATGCGGGTCGTCGTCGATGCTCCCCGCGAGGCCCCGGTCGTGGCGTTCCCGGGTTCGGGCAGTCGGGTGGGGTGACGTGTCGGTCCGGCCACTCGTCGTCGCCGTCGACCTCGTCCGCCCGTACGAGTTCGAGTTCTTCCGCAACGGCGTGTACGTGGCGACGATCGCCGGTGCGCTGTGCGGGCTCGTCGGCTGCTACGTGGTGCTACGGAACATGAGCTACATCGGCCACGGGCTGTCGCACGCGATCTTCGGCGGTTATGCCGTGGCGGGCCTCGTCGGGGTCAATCTGTTCCTCGGTGCCGGCGTGTGGGGGGTCGTGACGGCTCTGGCGGTCGGGGGGATCGTGCGCCGACGTCCCATCGGCTCGGACGCGGCGATCGGCGTGGTCACCACGGCGTCGTTCGCGCTCGGGATCGCGCTCGTCGAGCGTTACGGATCACCGGGCAAGAGTGCCGATGCGCTGCTGTTCGGGAACATCCTCGGTGTGACGTCCACCGACGTGATCGTGGTGGTCGGGGTCGCCGTCGCCACCCTGGTGTTCGTGATCCTGGCGTACCGTCCGCTGCTGTTCACCACGTTCGACGAGGAGGTCGCGCGAGCGACCGGTGTGCGCACCGGGCTCGTCGACGTGGCGCTCATGATCGTGCTGGCGGCGACGGTGCTGGCGACGATGAGCGTCATGGGGGTGACCTTGATCGCCGCCACGTTGGTCGTTCCGGCCGTCGTGGCGCGGATGCTGACCGACAGTTTCTCCCGGATGCTCGTCCTGGCGACGGCGATCGGAGCGGTCAGCGGGTTCATCGGGATGAACCTGAGCTATTTCCACGATCTTCCGTCCGGGTCGACGATCGTGCTCGTGTCGACGGCGTTCTTCCTCGTTGCGTTCGCCGGCGGCGGTCGTCTCCGTCGCAGGGCGGCAGCGGTCCACGCCCACTGAGGCGTCGTCGGTCAGACGGCCGGTCGTTCGCCGAACTCGGGGCGTTGCGTCCGGGTGCGCTTCAGCTCCCAGAACCCGTCGGTGGTGACGAAGACCTCCATCGCATCCCAGAATTTCACGGCGGTCTCCGGGTCGGGGACCTTCGTGATGACGGGACCGAAGATGCCTCGCTTCGTACCGTCGGGGCAGCGGAAGGCGATGATCGGCGTCCCCACGTCGTCGCCGACGAGTGCCAGGCCCTGGTTCATCCGAGACCTGATCTCGGCATCCCACGACTCGTCGTCGGCGGCATCGGCAAAGGCCGGATCGAACCCGGCAGCGGCGAGGGCGGCTGGAATGTCGAGCGGGCGCTCGCCGTCGTGATGGATCCGGGTGGCGCACTGCCAGTACCAGTCGAAGACCGGACCGTCGCCCTGCTCGGACCGGATCGCCTCCATCACCCGGAGCGACCGGTGACCGGGCACCGAGCCCTCGTGGTAGTCGGAGCCGGGAGGCGGTTGGTTCTTGAACAGCAGGCTGATCGGTTGCCAGATCAGGTTCAGGTCACGCCGTGGTGCCACTTCGTCGACGACCCAACGGGCCGTCACCCAACACCACGGTCAAACCGGATCGACCCAGAACTCCACGTCGGTGGCCATGGCGGGCAGTGTGCCACGTCCGATGCGGCCCTCCACCACCGACCGGTGGCTAGCCTGACGCCGTCATGTCGCAGCGCTTCTACGTCGAGACGCTCGGCTGCCCGAAGAACCAGGTCGACTCCGACAAGTTGATCGGCACGCTGCTCGCCGACGGCATGGAGCCGACCGACGATGCGGGTGAGGCCGATCTGGTGGTGGTGAACACCTGCGCGTTCATCGACGAAGCGAGGCGGGAGTCGATCGACACGATCTTGGCCCTCGGCGACCAGCGCCGACCGGGGTCCCGACTCGTCGTCACCGGATGCATGGCGGAGCGTTACGGCGATGAACTGGCCGAGGCCCTGCCCGAGGTCGACCGGATCGCCGGCTTCGGCGTGCCACTCGTCGATCGATCGGAGGGAGCGACCGACGGTACGACCGGTTCGCACGGACGGAAGCTGATCCCGGTGAGTGCCGTCGAACTGCCGTCGCTCGACCTGCTCAACCTGCCGCGGCCGCGGTCGACGTCGCCGTGGGCGTACGTGAAGATCGCCGAGGGGTGTGACCGGACCTGCGGATTCTGTGCCATCCCGGCGTTCCGCGGTCCGCAGCGGAGCCGCGACGTGGCCGCGATCCTCGGTGAGGTCGACCAACTCGGAGCTCGCGAGATCGTGCTCGTGGCGCAAGATCTCGCCAGCTACGGCAAGGATCGACCGGACGAACTCGGAGCCGGTTCGATCGTCCCATTGGTGCGGGCCGTCGCCGAACGGGTCGACCGGGTCCGACTCCTGTACCTGTATCCGAGCGACTTGACCGACGAGTTGATCGACGCGGTCCTCGACAGCGGTGTGCCCTATTTCGATCTGTCGCTCCAGCACGTGAGCAAGCCCCTGCTCCGGAGGATGCGTCGTTGGGGCGACGGCGATCGGTTCCTCCGCCGGATCGCCGACATCCGCGACCGCGAACCCGATGCGGCCTTCCGCTCGAACTTCATCGTGGGCTATCCGGGCGAGACCGAAGACGACCACGATCAATTGCTCCGGTTCGTGGAGCAGGCTCAGCTCGATTGGTGCGGGTTCTTCGCCTACTCCTCCGAGGACGGCACGTACGCAGCGACGCTCGACGGAGCCGTCGACCATCACCTCGTCGAGCAGCGCCTGGCCGAGTTGCGGGAACTGCAGGACGACATCACCGCGGCGCGTCGCGATGAATGGATCGGGCGGGACCTCGAGGTGCTCGTCGACGCACCGGGCAGCGCACGAAGTGTGCGGGAGGCGCCGGAGATCGATGGGATCGTCCACGTGCGCCAAGATGAGGTCGTGGGGAGTTTCGTGATGGTGCGGATCGTCGATGCGCTCGGCCCCGACCTCGTGGCTGCCGGTGCGAGTGCCGATGACGACGGATGGCCGTCCCCGACCGGTGCCGTCTGACATGCCGGTCGACCCGAATGCGCTCGCCACCTGGGCGAATCTGATCACGGTGAGTCGGATCGCCCTGTCGCCGGTCATGTTCCTGCTGATCCCCGATCACCACCGTGGTTCCTGGATCGCCTTCGGGTTCTGGTTCGTGCTGTGCGTGAGCGACGGGATCGACGGCTACCTCGCGCGTCGACACGGGACGACGACGTCGGGCGCGTTCCTCGACCCGCTCGCGGACAAGGTGCTGGTGCTCGGAGCGATGTTCACCTTGGTGACGACGGACATGTTCTGGATCGTCCCGGTCGCGATCATCGCCGGGCGGGAGTTCGTCATCAGCGTCTATCGGACGTTCGTCGCGTCCAAGGGGGTCAGCATCCCCGCCAGCCGGCTCGCGAAGTGGAAGACCTTCTGTCAGCAGCTCGCCGTCGGGTTCGCCCTCTGGCCGTGGTTCGCCGTCGACGTGAAGTGGCTGTGGGTGGGGCTGCTGTGGGCGGCCGTCGCCCTCGCCGTGGTGAGCGGCGCGCACTACCTCTGGTACTCGCGGGTGACCGAGAAGGCGTTGGCGGAGCAGGCGGCGGTCTGAGTGCGCTGCGACGTCCTCGCTGTCGGCACCGAGCTCCTGCTCGGCCAGATCGTCGACAGCAACTCGGCCTGGCTCGGTGAGCACCTCGCGGCGCGCGGTGTCGATTCGCTCGTGCAGGTGAAGGTCGGTGACAACGTCGGACGGATCACGGCGATGCTCCGTCGGATGCTCGTCGATGCCGATGCGGTCATCATGTGCGGGGGTCTCGGCCCGACGCACGACGACCTCACTCGTGAGGCGATCGCCGCCGTGATGGGAGTCGGGTTGGAACTCGACGAGGGCGTGGCCGAGACGATCCGGGAACTCTTCGCCGCCCGCGGTCGACGGATGCCGGAGAACAATCTGCGCCAAGCGATGGTGCCGGTCGGGGCGACGGTGATCCCGCAGACGAGGGGGACGGCGCCCGGTCTGGTGTGCCCCGTCGTCGTCGACGGCGCGGACAAGGTGGTCTTCGCCGTCCCCGGGGTACCGCACGAGATGAAGGACATGTTCGAGCGCGGGATCGTGCCCGAACTCCGACGAAGGTCGGGCGAACGATTCGTGATCGCGAGTCGTGTCCTGCGCACCTGGGGTGAGAGCGAGAGCGGACTGAACGAGCGACTCGATGATGTGATCGCCGAGTTGGAACAGGTCGGGAATCCGACGCTGGCCTTCCTCGCGAGCGGGTGGGAGGGGTTGAAGGTGCGCCTCACCGCGAAGGCGTCGACCTCCGACGATGCATCCACGCTGTTGGACGTCTGGGAGTCGACGATCCGTTCACATCTCGGCGAGCTCGTGTTCGGCGTCGACGACGACACGATGGAGTCGGTCGTGCTCGATCTGCTCCGTGCCCGCGGGTGGTCACTCGGGTTGGCCGAGTCGGTGACGGGTGGGTTGGTGGGAGCCCGACTCACCGGTGTCCCCGGGTCGAGTGACGTCTTCCGAGGCGCGATCGTCTCGTACGCCACCGAGGTCAAGCAGCAGGTGCTCGGGGTGTCACCTGGTCCCGTCGTCTCGGAGGAGGCCGCACACGAGATGGCGATCGGAGCTCGACGCGTGCTCGGTGCCGACGTCGCCCTCGCCGTGACCGGCGTCGCCGGGCCGGCCGAGCAGGACGGGATGCCGCCGGGCACCCTCTGCGTGGGAGTCGTCTGGCCGGGAGGATCGACGACGCAGACGCTGCGCTTGCCGGGCCTGCGCGAGCAGATGCGGCAGTTCTCGGTCATCTCCTCGCTCGACCTGCTCCGCCGACACCTGGCCTGAGTCGGTCGTCGACCTCACCGGACCGATCGGACCCGGTACGGTGCAACGGATGGACGAGTCGGCGACCGACTCCGTGACACCGTTCGACCCCGACGACGGGCCGGAGTTCCTCCGGATCCGGCACCTCGTCGTTCTCCTCGTGGTGTCGGCCGTCGTCCTCGTCGCCGGACTCGTCGTCCTGTCATCGGGAGAGTCCGATCAGGCGGTCGTCGTGGTGCCGTCGACGGTCGATGTCCGGGTGGGCACGTCGGAGCCGAGGACGACGGCCCCGGTCACGACGACGCCGACGCCGCTCCCCGTGATCACGTCGACGACGTCGACGACGTCGACGACCGACCCGCTCGCCCCGACGACGACGGTGTTCGCTCCGGCGGTGGCCGAGGCGGGTGAGGACCGGATGGTCGACGTCGGTGAGGACGTCGCGCTCGTCGCGGTCGACCTCTCGGAGCCGAACCAATCCGTCGTCTGGCGACAGATCACCGGTCCCGACGTGACGGGTGGGACGGGGCGGCTGATCGGTGCGGCGGTCGGCTTCGTCGCACCCGATCGTCCAGCGACGTTGACGTTCGAGATGGTCGTCACCGGACGGGCGGGCGACACCGCGCTCGACATGGTTCGGGTCGACGTCTTCGCCGATTCGTCCGCCGCCGTGTTCGTCGATGTCAGCGGCGGTGCCGATTCCGGCGACGGCTCCCGAGAGCGACCGTTCCGGTCGATCGCCGCCGCTGTGGCCTCCACGCCACCCGGATCCGACCTCTACCTCCGGTCGGGGTCGGAACCGCACGTGCTGGCTGACGCGGTCCTGGCGGGTGACCGCAGCATTTACGGCGGATACGGCGCCGACTGGGCCCGCGAGGGGGGGCCGACTCGGATCGAGGCTGCTGCCGGACTCCGCTTCGAAGGTGCTGGATCCGTGGTGGTCTCGGGAGTCGTGATCATCGGTGGCGACAGCGCCGAGCGCTCCGTCGGCGTGTCGGCGAGTGGGCTCGACAGCTTGGTCCTGGAAGATGTCGAGATCGCGGCCGGCCGGTCGACGGGCGGAGCGAGTGTCGGCGTCGAAGCGATCGATGTCGGGACCGTCGAGATCCTCCGGTCGACGGTTCGAGCGGGTCGTGGGGCCGATGGGACGCGGGGCACGACAGGTCGGTCGGGCCGCCCGGACGGCGTGGACGGTGCGTCGGCCGTCGGCACGACCGGCGGTCGAGGGGGTGGTGACGGCGGCGACGGGGAAGACGGTGCTGCGCCGGGCGGTTCGGGCGACGACGGAGGAGACGGGTCCGATGGTTCCGCCGGCGTGGACGGACTCCCCGGCTCCGGTCTCGCCGCGCCGGATGCCACGGGAGCGTCCGGCCGAGCGGGTGGATCCGGGGGTTCGGGGAGTGGCGGAGCGGGAGGATCCCGAGGGGTGTCCCTCGGGGACCTCGCCGGCGGCGGCGGCGGCGGTGGTGGCGGTGGCGGCGCCGGTGGACGTGGTGGTGGTGGCGGCGGCGGCGGATTCGGCTCGATCGGTGTGTCGCTCGTCGACGTCGGTGAGGTCCGAGTGGTCGACAGCACGATCAGCGGAGGCACCGCCGGACGCGGCGGCGCCGGCGGTGGCGGTGGCCGCGGAGCAGCGGGTGGTGCCGGCGGTGCCGGAGGGGACGGCGAGTCGGATGGTGACACCTCGGCCGGGGCTGGTGGATCGGGGGGTGCCGGTGGTGCCGGCGGTCGCGGCGGCTCGGGAGGGGCGGGGGCAGGAGGTACCTCGGTCGGGCTGCTCACGGCCGGTGTCGGTGGACTCGTCCTGCTGGATTCGACGATCACCGGGGGCGCTGGCGGAGGTGGCGGGGCGACGGGCAACGGTGGGGACTCGATCGGGTGGTGGTCGCCGCTCGGCCCGCTCCTGTCCGGCGACCCGCTGATCGAACGGACGGCGCTGCAGCCGGGTACTCCCGGTTCCGGCGGTCGGGCCCTCGACCGACTCGGGATAGCCTGAGCGACGCCCCTGTAGCTCAGTTGGACAGAGCAAGAGCCTTCTAATCTCTAGGTCGCAGGTTCGAATCCTGTCGGGGGCGCGGTAGCCTTCCACGGCCGTTCCCGTGACGGGAGCCGATCCCGGCATCCGGTCACGGACTGCGACCACGAACTCCGAGAGGACCCGCGTGAACTTCAAGAAGGGCGAGACCGTCATCTATCCCCAGCACGGCGCGTGTGTCGTCAAGGGGACGAAGAAGATGGAGGCCTTCGGAGAGAAGCGCGAGTACCTCATCCTCGAGACCGTCATCAACGAGATGACGCTGAAGGTACCCATCGACATGGCCGAGGAGGTCGGTGTCCGGCCGCCGGTCAGCGCCGACGAACTCGAAGACCTCGTCTCGGTGCTCGCGAAGCCCGATCCGCGGGTGCCGTCCAACTGGAGTCGGCGGTTCAAGAACCACCAGGAGAAGCTGAAGAGCGGCGACGTCTACCAGGTCGCCGAGGTCGTGCGGAATCTCGCTGCGCGTAATCGCGACGCGTCGCTGTCGGCCGCCGAGCGGACCATGTACGAGCGAGCCCGCGTGAACCTGATCTCCGAGATCGCCCCGGCCCTGAAGGTGAGCTCCGAGGAGGCCGAGGACTACCTCGACGACGCTCTCGCCAAGGGAGTGCTCAAGCCGGAGAAGAAGACCGCCAAGAAGTGACGTCGGCCGGTGGGTCGGTCGTCCGTGGAGCGGGGATCTCCCGAGGTTTCCCACGGCGCGACGTGAGCCTGCCAGACTCGGGTCATGAGTCGAGTCGCGTTCCTCGGCCTCGGAGTGATGGGCGGTCCGATGGCGGGCCACCTCGCTTCCGCTGGCCACGACGTCACCGTGTACAACCGCACTGCCTCCCGTGCCCTCGCCTGGGTGGCGCGACACGGTCATCGAGCGGCACCCACCGTCGCCGAAGCGGTGGAGGGTGCCGAGTTCGTGATGATGTGCGTCGGCAACGACGACGACGTGCGTGAGGTGACGCTCGGTCCCGATGGAGCGATCGCGGCCATGGCGGACGGCGCCTCGCTCGTCGATCACACCACTGCCTCCGCCGATGTCGCCCGGGCGCTCGCCGCCGCCTGCGCCGATCGTGGTCTCGGCTTCGTCGACGCGCCGGTGTCGGGCGGGCAAGCCGGGGCGGAGAACGGGGCGCTGACCGTGATGTGTGGTGCCGACCGTCCCGAAGTGTTCGACGCGGTCCGCCCGGTGGTCATGGCGTACGCCCGGGAGTGCCGTCTGCTCGGCGCAGCCGGCGCCGGCCAGACGACGAAAATGGTCAACCAGATCTGCATCGCCGGGTTGTTGCAGGGACTCGCCGAGGGCGTGGCGTTCGCTCAGCGGGCCGGACTCGACATCGATGCGGTCGTCGACACGATCTCGAAAGGTGCCGCCGGGAGTTGGCAGATGGAGAACCGGGCCCGGACGATGGCAACGGGTGAGTTCGATTTCGGGTTCGCGGTCGAGTGGATGCGCAAGGACCTTCGGATCTGTCTGGACGAAGCCGGCCGGATCGGAGCCCGCCTTCCCGTCACTGCGCTCGTCGACCAGTTCTACCAGCACGTCGTGGAGCGGGGTGGCTCCCGCTGGGACACGAGTTCGCTGGTCCACCTGCTCCAGCAGCCCTGACGCCGTCGACGTCAGGCGACCTCGAGCGGGAGGTGGTCGACACCGCGGATCGTGAGCCGATCGCGCCAGGTCGGCTCGCCGGCGAGTTCGATCCGGTCGAACCGGCGGATCAGACGGGTGATGGCGATCCCGGCTTCGAGTTTCGCCAACGATGCGCCGAGGCAGTAGTGGATCCCGGCGGCGAAGGCGAGGTGACGTCCGGCGTTGGGTCGGTCGAGGCGAAGGCTGTGCGGGTCGGCGAACACGTCGGGATCGTGATTGGCGGCGCCGAGGACGGTCAGCAGCGTCTCTCCGGGCGCCACCACCACCTCGGAACCATCGGCGTCGGCGAACGTCATCGGCCGCATCGCGACCCGTACCGTGTGCTGGACCGGCCCGTCGTACCTGAGGAGCTCGTCGACGGCCGTTGCGTCGAGCGACGGGTCTCGACGCCACGCCGAGAGTTGGTCGGGGTGGCGGAGCAGGGCGAGCATCCCGTTGCCGATCAGGTTGACCGTCGTCTCGTGCCCGGCCACGTAGAGCAGCACGACGAACGAGATGAGTTCGGCCGGTGAGAGGGTGTCGCCGTCGTCCTCGACGGCGAGGAGTGCCGACAGCAGGTCGTCACCCGGGCGGCGCCGCCGGTCCTCGATGATCTCGATCAGGTACGGGACGAGTTGGCCGATCGCCGCATCGGCGGCATCGAAGTCATCGATCGTCGCCACCGGCTCGAGGGATGCGGTCAGCGTCTGGCTCCAGTCCCTCAGTTCGTCGGCCCGGTCGGTGGGCATGTCGAGCAACTCCGAGATCACCCGGAACGGCACCGGGAAAGCGAGGTCGTCGATGAGTTCGATCGCTCCACCGGCAGCGGCCTGGTCGAGGACCTCGTCGACCATCGCTTCGATGCGCGGACGCAACGCCTCGATCGCCCGGGGGGTGAACGCCTGCGAAACGAGGCGACGTAGCCTCGTGTGGTCGGGCGGATCGAGATTGAGGATCGACTTCGCCCCGCCGCGACGTCGGGTTCGTCGGCGGACGGCTCGCTCGTCGGTGTCGTCGAGGAGGGCGTTCGCATCGATGTCCCGGCTCACCTCGTTGCTGCGCAACACGGCGAACACGTCGCTGTAGCGGGTGAGGACGACCTGGTAGCGCGACGAGCGATGAGCCGGCGCGGTCGAGCGGAGGACGTCGTACGCCGGGTGGGGGTCGGCGCGGAAGGCCGGATCGGACGGGTTCC
Organism: Ilumatobacteraceae bacterium; assembly: GCA_049458915.1. Taxonomy (GTDB): domain Bacteria; phylum Actinomycetota; class Acidimicrobiia; order Acidimicrobiales; family Ilumatobacteraceae; genus Ilumatobacter. The sequence goes on along the minus strand of JBMUCX010000007.1, from coordinate 24,209 downwards.
AGAGTGGGCCGGTGGTCATGGCCGCTCAGGTGTCGAAGGCGGACGCACGGCGGGGGTCCACTCGTAGACGTGCGGTTCGACCCCCGGCCAGATCACCCATTGGGCTCCCTGGACCCGCTCGTGGAGCGCTCGTGTCACGACGCCGGCCACGTGCTCGGTCGGCATGATCTCGAGTCCGATCGCGCCGATGAGGTCGCGGATGCCGTCACCGATGATGTTGGTGTCGGTGAACCCCGGGCAGATCGCACTGACGCAGATGTCGGGTCGGTCGGCACCTTCCTCGAGCCATCGGGCGATCGATCGGACGAGTCCGACCACGCCGTGCTTCGTGAGGCCGTAGACCGGATCCATCCCGATCGGTCCGAGGCCGGCCATCGACGCCGTGGCGATGATGTCGCCGCTGCCGCGTTCCGTCATGCCCGGCAGAACGGCGCGCATGCCGTAGACGACGCCGTCGAGGTTGATCGACATGATGCGTCGGTAGGCGTCGTCCGTGAGTGCCACGAGAGGATTGCCGTCGACGGGTGGGAGTCCTTGGTTGGTCGAGATGCCGGCGTTGAGGAAGGCGATGTCGAACGGTCCGAACATCGACACGACACGATCCCAGGCGGTCGGGTCGGCGACGTCGAGCATCGCGAACGATCCTCCGATCCCCTCGGCGACCGCTGCGCCACCGTCCTCGTCGATGTCGGTCACGACCACGTCGGCTCCGAGTTCGGCGAGGGCGACAGCGGTCGCCTTGCCGATCCCGCTCGCTCCTCCGGTGACGATCGCTCGTCGTTCGGCAAGATCCATGATGCCGATGGTCGACCCATCGCTGCTGGCGTTCATGGACCGCGAGTAAACACCGGTGTATACATGTCGGTCAATGTCTGCGTCACATCGGCATCGATCGTCGCCGCCCGGCGGCGGCCAGGGGGCGGCTCGATCGGTTCGCCTGCCGCGCGCCGAGCGACGACGCCAACTCGTCGACGCAGCGGCGGCGGCGTTCCTGGCGAAGGGGCACGATGCGACGACGGTCGAGGAGGTCGCCGAGCGGGCGGGGGTGTCCCGGCTGATCGTCTACCGGCACTTCGCCGGCAAGGAGGACCTGTATCGGGCGGTGCTGACCTCGGTGACCGAACAATTGCGCGTCAGGGTCGACGCCGATCACCCGATCGGCATCGTGGCGACCCTGGTCGACATCGCGCGAGCGCGACCGGATGCCTTCCGACTGCTCTGGCGGCACGCTCGCCACGAGCCACCGTTCGCCGACGAAGCGGAGCTGTTCCGTCTCGTGGCCGCCGGCCATGCCGACGGGATCATCGGTCGTCGGGGCGTCGACCCGTCGTTTCGTCGATGGGTGGCATCGGCGGTGGTCGATCACCTGCTCGAGGGCATCTGTGCCTGGCTCGACACCGGAGATCCGAGTCTCGACGACGAGTTCGCCACCCGGTTGCTCGGTGGTGCTCGCAGCATGGTCGATGCCTGGTCGTGACGATCCGGGCGAGCCACGGTCACCGATCCGGTCGGGCCCGGGTGCGAGACTCCCTGCGTGGTCGGATCGGTAGCGGATCAGGACGGGGCGCCGCCCGCCGCCCCGGCGTGGTCTGATCTCGCAGCGCTCGCGCTCACCTTCTTCGCCCTCGGCGTGACGGTCAACGTGCTGGTGCTCGAGCGGGTCGGCTCGGTGTGGATCACCATCGGTGCCGCAGTGCTCGTCAACGCGGCGACGACGGAGCTCGCGTACATCGCCGTCCGGGACGCCGGCGGATCGCAGTTCGCCGCCGTTCTCGCCGGCTGGGTCGTCGCTTCGAGGTTCGGACTCCTCGCCGTGGGTCTCGGCGCCCGGCTCCGCGTCGGGACACTGCACCGTGCTGCAGCCGCATCGCAGGCATTCGATCCCAACGTCGGGCTCGCCGTGCAGCAGCGCACGCCGGAGATGGTGGCCGAGGTGTTCTGGCGAGTGACCGCAGCGATGTACGCGGGCTGGTACCTCGGTGTCGTCGTCGGCGTGTTCCTGGGCAACGTCATCGGCGACGCCGACCGCTTCGGCCTCGACGCGGTGTTCCCGGCGGCACTGCTCGCGATCATCGGCAACCTGCTCCGGCAGCGGGCCGGGGCGGTCGCGGCGGCGGTGGGTGGCGGACTGTGCCTCGTGCTCGTGCCGGTGGCGCCGGCAGGGGTCCCGATCGTCGTCAGCGTCGTCGGAGCGTTCGTGGCGCTTCGCGTGTCCTCGGTCCGTCCGGCGGAACGATGACCTGGGGCATCGTGTTCCTGCTCGCGGCCGGCGTGTGGGGCCAGCGTTTCCTCGGCATGTTCGTCGGCGGGCGCGTGCTCGCTCGGGTGCCGGCGCTCGGGCGGCTCGCGACGCTCATACCGGCAGCGGTCGTGATGGCGGTCGTCGTACAACTGTCGGTGACGTCGGGCCGGACGCTGGTCGCCGATGCCCGCCTGGCGGGGATGGCGGTGGCCGCCGTGGCGGTGTGGCGCCGGGCGCCGTTCATCGTCGTGGTGTTGGTGGCCGCGGTGACGACCGCGGCGATCAGGGCGGTCGGTTCGTGACGGCCCCAGCGGCGGTCGAGTTGCTCGATCCGCTCCCGGGTGGGCGGCGCTTCGATGCGGAGCGGACCGTGCGACTCGGAGATGTCGATCCGGACGGCCTCCTGCGCTCGGACGCCGTGGGTCGCTACCTGCAGGACGTCGCCAGCGACGACGCCGTCGACGCCGGACTCGACAACGCGCTCGGCTGGGTGGTGCGTCGAACCCTGATCCGCGTCGAGCGTCCGGCAGTCGCCGGTGAGACCGTCCGGCTGACGACGTACTGCACGGGCTCGGGTCGCAGTTGGGCGGAGCGCCGGACGCGGATCCGATCGGAGGCGGGTGCGCACATCGATGCGGTCAGTCTGTGGGTGCAACTCGACGTGTCGACGGGTCGACCGGCGCGTCTCGGTGCCGGATTCTTCGACGTCTACGGCGCTTCTGCAGGCGGTCGGCAGGTCTCGGCCCGGCTGTCGCTGCCGGGCATTCCACCCGTCACGGATGGGCGATCGATGCCCTGGCGGTTCCGTCGTAGCGACCTCGACCAGTTCGGTCACGTCAACAACGCCGCTCAGCTCGCCGTGGTCGAGGAGCATCGGATCCACGTCGAGCGGACCGGGGACCTGGAGGTCGAGTACCTGGCGCCGGTCGCCTCGGGAGCGGACCTCCTGGTGGTCACCGATGGCGGCCTCGACGTGCGGACGTCGTGGATGCTCGACACGGACGGATCGGTGTCGACGGTGTTCCGGTGGCGCCGTGCCGGTCAGACCCAGCCGTCGTCGTCCGAGATCGGGCGCTCGTAGGCCGCGAGTCCGGCCTCGACCCGCTCGACGAGCGTCTCGACGACGCTGACCCGGGTCCATCGCTTCTGCTCACCCGACACGACGTGCCATGGCGACAGCTCGTGATCGGTCCGTTCGAACATGTCCTCGATCGCCTTGGTGTACTGGTCGATCTTGTCCCGGTTGCGCCAGTCCTCGTCGGTCAGCTTCCAGCGGCGCAGCGGGTCGTCGCGTCGGCTCTCGAATCGCCTCAGTTGCTCCTCGGGGCTGATGTGGAGCCAGAACTTGACGATGATGACGCCCTCCAGGACGAGGTTGCGCTCGAACTGCACGATCTCGTCGTAGGCGCGCTTCCACTGCTGCTTCGTGGCGTAGCCCTCGACCCGTTCGACGAGGACCCGCCCGTACCAACTGCGGTCGAACAGCGCCATGTTCCCGAGTCCCGGCACTTCTTTCCAGAAGCGCCAGAGGAAGTGCTTGCTCTTCTCCTCGAACGTCGGCTTGGCGAATGCCGAGACCCGGTAGTGCCGCGGATCGAGGGGTTCGACGATGCGCTTGATCGCACCGCCTTTGCCCCCGGCGTCGGCACCCTCCATCACGACGAGGATGCCGGGTCCGAGTTCGCTCCCTTCCAGGAGGCCGCCGGTGCGGAGTCGCAGTTCGAGTAGTCGCCGCTGGGCTGCGGCGAGACGGGCCTCGTACTCGGCCTTGTCGAGCTTGGCGCCCAGGTCGACGGCATCGAGACGGCCCATCGCTCTCATCCGGCTGCCGCGGCGAGCGTGTCGACGATCCGGTCGACCTGCTCGTCGGTGGTCACCAATGGCGGGCTGAAGGTGATCGAGTGGTCGCCGATCGCCCGGACGATCAGGCCTCCAGCGAAACTCCGGTCTCGGACGACAGCAGCGTCCTGGCCGGGCTTCATCGCCGCCGCCCACATCGCTCCGGCACCGCGCACGCCACCGATGATCCCGTCATCGGCGAGTGCCGTGAGGCCGCGGCCGAGCCGATCGCCGATGTGCACGGCCTGCTCGAGCAGGCCCTCGCGCTCGATGATGTCGAGGTTCACCAGCGCCGCTGCGCACGCCGAAGCGTGTCCCGAGTACGTGTATCCGGTGTTGAGGCGGTAGGTCGGATCGGCTTCCAGCGCAGCGCGCACGGCGGCGCCGACGAGCACCCCTCCGAGCGGCTGGTACCCCGAGGTCACCGCCTTGGCGAACGTCGTGAGATCGGGGACGACGCCGAAGTGTTCGGCCGCGAACCAGTGGCCGAGCCGACCGTAGGCCGTGATCACCTCGTCGAAGATCAAGTACGCGTCGTGTTGATCGCACAGGCGACGCACCGACTGCAGGTATCCCTCGGCGGGCGGCCAGACGCCAGCGGCACCCTGGACCGGTTCGGTGAGCACGGCGGCGATCTCGCCACTCCGCTCGGCCATGAGCGTCGCCAGGGCTTCGATGTCGTCACTCGGTACCTGGACGACTTCGCCGAGCAGGTCGCCCCAGCCGACCTTGTTGAGGGGGAGTCCCTGTGCGGAGGTTCCGCCGTAGTTCGTTCCGTGGTAGCCGCGGACCCGACTGATGATGAGGGTGCGCTCCGGATGGCCGGCCTGGACCTGGGCGGCCCGGGCGATCTTCATCGCGGTGTCGACCGCCTCCGAGCCGGACTGGCAGAGGAACACCCGGGCATCGGGCATCGGCGTCAGGTCGACGAGTCGCTCGGCGAGTCGGTCGGCGACCGGACTCGTGAACGGGTCGAAGCACGAGTACGCCTCGAGGGTGGAGATCTGGGCGGCGACGGCATCGCCGATCTCGGTGCGTCCGTGCCCGACGGCGCAGTACCAGAGGCTGGCGGTTCCGTCGACGTACTCGTTCCCGTCGATGTCCCAGACGAGCGAACCGGACCCACGGACGATCGGGACGAACGACTCCTTGGCGGGAGGGGCGAAAGGATGCAGCAGAGCGCCGGTCACGCGACCGAACCGTAGCGAATCGATGTGGTCGGGTGCCGAATCCCGGAGCGGGGCATCGATCGGTGCCACTGGGGACCGGCGAGGAGCCTCCCGGCGTGGCAGGCTGGAGCGGTGACGTCGCAACTGCTCGTCCTCGCCGCCACCGACCTCGACGACCACGGCACCCCCGAGTGGCATCCCGAGCGACAAGGGCGACTCGATGCTGCACTCGCCGGGATCACCGAGGCCGGGCTGACCGATGCGGCCGAGTTCCGGGTGCCCGAACCGGTTCCGGTCGCCGATCTCGAACTCGTGCACGATCCCGGCTACGTCGCCGCGATCGAACGGTTCTGCGCTGCCGGTGGCGGCAATCTCGATCCGGACACGGTGGCGACGGCCGGGTCGTGGCTGACGGCACGCCGGGCGGCTGGTGCGGTCGTCGAGGCGGTCGAGGCGCTCCGGGCCGGAGACTGCGACGTGGCGTTCGCAGCGGGCCGCCCGCCCGGGCATCATGCGGTGCCGGACCGGGCGATGGGGTTCTGCTTGTTCAACAACGCGGCGGTCGCCGCAGCCAAGATCGCCGCGGTCGGTGAGCGGGTCGCGATCGTCGACTGGGACGTCCATCACGGCAACGGCACGCAGGACATCTTCTACGACCACCCCGACGTGCTGTACGTGTCGACCCACGAGTCGCCGCTGTACCCGGGCACCGGCCAGTTGGGCGAGACCGGAGGCGATGCGGCCCGCGGCACGAACCTCAATCTCCCGTTCCCCGAGGGCACCGCCGGCGACACGTACCGGATGGCGTTCGACGAGGTCGTCGTGCCGGTGGTCGAACGCTTCGCTCCCGACTGGCTGATCATCTCGGCCGGGTTCGACGGCCATCGCGACGATCCACTCGCCGGACTCCGATTGACCTCGGGCGACTACGCGGACATGGCCCGCCGGCTCCAGGCGCTGGTGCCGGCACGTCGCCTGCTCGTCGTCCTCGAGGGCGGCTACGACCTCCGCGCGCTGACCCGGAGCACCGGGGCGACGCTGAGCGCCCTGCTCGGGGGCGCCTACCGGCCCGAGACGGCGAGTAGCGGTGACGTCGGTCGTGGGACGGTCAGCGCCGCCAAGCAGATGTGGGAGCTCTGACGGTGCGGCAGTCGGGCGACGGGTTCATGAGGTGCTCCGACGGGCGCGTCCGATGGGGTGTGTACGGAGCGGCAGGGGTGGTGTTCGTGGTGCGGTTCCCCGACGGCCCGAGGGTCATGCTCCAGAAGCGGTCGCAGTTCGCGCACGAGGGCGGGACGTGGTCGTGCGCCGGAGGAGCACTCGACCTCGGTGAGACGCCGCTCGAGGGAGCGCTCCGGGAGGCGTCCGAGGAGATCGGGACGATCCCCGACGAGGTCACCGTGCTCGGCAGCACGGTCTTCGCTCCGGCGGTCGACTGGACGTACACCACGTTCGTCGTCGAGGTGCCCGGCGAGTTCGGGGCGTCGATCAACTTCGAGACCGATGCGATCGGCTGGTACTCGCCGGACGAGGTCGAACAGCACCCGCTGCACGCCGGATTCGCAGCGGCGTGGCCCGAGTTGCGTCGGATCGTGGAGTCGGTCTGACGAGTAGGCACCTGAACCGGTGGTGTCGCGTCAGGAACAATCGGTGCAGCGAACGTCGGCCGGGGTCCCGCCGCCGATGAGTTCGGTGAACCAGTCGAGGAGCCTGACCCCCTCCACCTCGAGTGTGTAGAAGAGATCGTCACCGACGATCGTGTGGGCCGACCCGGGCGCGACGAAGGTCGCGATCTGCGGTCCGGTGGCCTCGATCTGTTCCTCGGTCTCGTCGATCAGGGTGACGAGCTCATCGGCGGCGACCCCGGCGAGGGCGCCGAAGGTGGCCTGGACCGTGTCGTAGGCGTAGTCGAACCGTCCGAACCGGACGGTCGGGGCGTGACGGCCGCCGTAGACGTAGAGCTCCGGGATCGACCAGTCGGCAGCGGTCAACCCGGCGGTTTCCGGCCAATCGGGGATCGCATCGGTGGTTCCCCACAGCGTTCCGATCACCTCGTTGACCGGGTCGACGTCGGGGTACGCGGCGGAGCTGTCACCGAACGTGACGACGTCGGCGCCGGGCAGTCGGTCGGCGGCGAGGGCGGCGAACAGTGGGGTCGGGATGGAGCCGGCGCTGGCCCCCGTCACGACGAGTTGCTCGACGTCGGGGTACCGGGCGAGGAGGTGTTCGAGTGCGGCGCTGCCGTTCACGTAGCCGCGGTGCTCGATGACCACGCCGTCGCCGTAGTCGGTGGTGGCGTTGCCGAGGTGGCCGTCGCCGGTGCAGTAGGGGACGTAGACCCAGGAGTGGTCGGCCAGGGGGTTGTCGGGTCGGGTGAGGTCGAAGTAGCCGCCGCGGGCGGCGAGGCCGTCGGCGGTCGCGTCGGCGGTGACCGAGTAGGTCGGATCGCCGTTCGGGTCGCAGGTCTCTTTCGAGAAGCAGGCGCCGCCGCCTTCGAAGTACAGCACGACCTCGGTCGGATCACCTGCTCGCTCGAAGAACGTCGGCACGCTGCCGTCCGAGCAGACGCAGCCGTCGAGGAGCAGCGGCGTCCACTCGCCGGCTGACTCGATGTCGGGTTCGGTCGTGTCGGGCTGTTTCGCTTCGGGTTCGGTCGTGTCGGGTTCGGTCGTGTCGATCTCGACGACGGTGGGTGCCGGCGGTCCGTCCGCCGTCTCGGATGCGTCGCCACAGGCGGCGATGACGAGCAGTACGGGGACGAGAAGTTGAGCACGAGTTCCCATCCGCACATCATTGCGTGTGCCGGACGTCACGGTCGACCTCGTCCGCTACCCTCGGCCGGATGCAGAAGCCGGCAGTCTCCGTCCCGTCCACCGACGCCCCGACCGATCTGGTCGTCATCGACGACGTCGTCGGTGATGGTGCGGAGGCGACCGCTGGCCAGAACGTGAGCGTGCACTACGTCGGCGTGTCCTGGTCGACCGGGGCGCAGTTCGATGCGTCGTGGGACCGGATGGAGCCGTTCCAGTTCCCGCTCGGTCGCGGATACGTCATCCAGGGCTGGGATCAGGGTGTCCAGGGGATGAAGGTCGGTGGCCGCCGTACTCTGCACATCCCACCGCATCTCGGTTACGGGGCGCAGGGTGCCGGTGGGGTGATCGCCCCGAACGAGACCTTGATCTTCGTGGTCGATCTGCTCGGCGTCGGCTGACGCCACCGATCCCGGGTCAGCGGACCCTGCTCGCCACTCCGTTGCGGGCGATGACGTCTCGGTACCAGTGGGCCGAGTCGCGCCAGGTGCGCTCGAGGGTGTCGAAGTCGACGTGGACGAGGCCGAATCGCTTGTCGTAGCCGAGCGCCCACTCGAAGTTGTCCATGAGCGACCACTGGTAGTACCCGCGGATGTCGACGCCGGCGGTGATCGCCTCGGCGATCGCCCGCAGGTGGAGGTCGAGATAGTCGATGCGTCGTGGATCGGCGCACCGGCCGTCGATGACCGGATCGTCGTAGGCGCACCCGTTCTCGGTGATGTAGATCGGTGGCAGGTTCGCGTAGTCGTCGCGAAGTCGGACGAGCAGTTCGGTGAATCCGTCCGGCGTGATCGGCCACCCCATGTCGGTGTGCTCCGACCGCATCACCGACTCCGTCGCCCCGGTGACCGTCGGGTACTGCAGCATCGGCCGGGCCGTCGGATCGTCCGGACGTCGGCCTCGAAGCAGGATGTCGAAGTAGTAGTTGATCCCGAGCCAGTCGAGTGGCTGCGCGACCGTGGCGAGGTCTGCGGGCTCCACCGCATCGGCGAGCGGACCGAAATCGTCGAGGAGGTCGGCCGGGTAGGCGCCACGGAGCAGGCCGTCGAACCACCACCTGTTGTGGATCCCGTCCACGCGCCGGATGTCGTCGGCGCTCGCCGGCGGGGTCCCCTCGCTGCGCACCGGGGACGGGTTGATCACGATGCCGAGTTCGAGGCGATCCCGCTCCGAGCGCATCGCTTGAACCGCGATCCCGTGAGCGAGGAGCTGATGGTGGGCGACGGTGATCGCCGCCCGCTGGTCTCGCAGGCCCGGAGCGTGCACTCCGGCGGCGTGACCGAGATAGGCGTAGCACCAGGGTTCGTTGAACGTCGACCATCGCGTCACGCGGTCACCGAGTTCTTGCACCATGAGGGCGGCGTAGTCGGCGAACCAACTGCAGGTGTCGCGGTTGCGGAAGCCACCGATCGTTTCGAGGCCGCTCGGGAGGTCCCAGTGGAACAGGGTCGGGCAGGGAGCGATGCCGGCGGCGAGTAACCGTTCGACGAGGCGGTGGTAGAAGTCCAGACCGGTTCGGTTCACCCGCCCCCGGCCGTCGGGCATCACCCGCGACCACGAGATCGAGAAGCGGTAGGTCCGGAGGCCGAGTTCGGCCATCATCGCCACGTCGGCATCGAGGCGGTGGTAGTGGTCGCACGCCACGTCGCCGGTGTGACCGCCGGCGATCTTGCCCTCGGTGTGCGAGAAGTCGTCCCACACGCTCGGTCCGCGCCCGTCGAGCCGGGCGGCTCCTTCGATCTGGTAGGCGGCGGTCGCCGCACCCCATTCGAAGCCGTCGGGGAACCCGACCGGCGGGAGTTCGACGGGGCGGATGGGCGGCGGGGTCACGGCAGCGACGGTAGCGCGGCCGGTCACCAGAGGAGTCGGACGGCTCCGGCGGCCGACATGACGAGGACTGCGGTGAGGAAGACCTGTTGCGGAATGCGGTGGAAGAGCGCTCGACCGGAGATCACCCCGACGACGATCGCCGGCACCATGATCGCGTCGAAGACGAGGCCGTCGACGGTGAAGAACCGGCCCCCGCTCGTCAGTTCGCCGAGCGCGACGTAGAACGGCACCTTGCCGAGATTGACGGCGAAGTAGAACCAGGCCGACGTCCCGACGAGCTCGTGTTTGGGCAGCCCGAGGCCGATCAGGTACGTGTTCATGATCGGGCCGGCGGCGTTGGCGACGAACGTGGTGAAGCCTCCTGAGGTGCCGTAGGCGGCTGTGGCCGTTCTCGAGGTGGGGGTGGCCCCGACACGCCGAACCATTCGCCACGCCTGCAGCGTCACGATCACGATGACGATGATCCCGAGCATCACCTCGATCGCCCTCGTGGCGCTCCCGACGGCGATGAAGAAGGCGATGCCGGCGGCGTAGCCGACTCCCACCCACCCGACCAGGGGTCGGAGGAGGTCCCACCGAGTGTGTCGGCGGTACCAGGCGATCGCGAACAGGTCGGCCACGAGCAGGATCGGCAACGTGGCGCCCGGGATGAGGCGACCGTCGAAGACCATGGCGAACAGCGGGATGGCGAGCAGGCCGCTCCCGGGGAGTCCGGTCTTCGAGAGACCGACCACGAACGAGGCGAGCGCGCCGATGAGCAGCGCCTCGGTCGTGAACACGACGGCGGACCCTAGCGGTGCTCGATGGTCGCGATCGGTGCACGGCTCCGCGTCGTGGACGACGAGCGTCGATACTCGGGCGGGTGAACACGTGGTTGGTGGTCCACGCTGCTGCGACGTGGGCGATGGTCGGCTTCATCTGGACGATCCAGTTGCTGGTGTACCCGCTGATGGCGAAGGTACCTGCCGCTGGGTTCGTGGCGTTCGAGCGGTTCCATCAGCAGCGAGTGGTCGCCGTGCTGTCGGTGTTCGCCGTCGTCGAGGTCGTCTCGGCCGGGGCGCTCGCCCTGGTCGACACCGGCGTCTCGAGCTGGCTCTGGCTGAGCGGCGGCGTCGTGCTGGTCGTGCTCTGGGTGTCGACCGGTGCCTTCTATGCGCCGCTGCACGGTCGGCTGTCGACGGGGTTCGACGCTCGGCTCCATCGCCGTCTGGTGATGTCGAACTGGGTCCGGACGGTGCTCTGGTCGGTTCGTGGCGTGCTCGCAGTGTCGATGCTCGTCGCTGCGTCCTCCTGACGGCCGCCGGGTACGGTTGCGCCGTGGCCGATCTGTGCGTGCTGGGCGACTTCGCGTGGGATGTGCTGATCCGGACGAACACCGAGTTGCTGCGCGGTGGCGACACCTTCGGTGAGGTGGTGCTGCTCCCCGGCGGGAGTGCGGCGAACGTCGCCGTGTGGGCGCGACGAAGCGGTCTGACCACTCACTTCGTCGGCAAGATCGGGCGCGATCGGATGGGGCAGTTGGCGATCGACGACCTCGATCAGGAGGGCGTGGCGCACACGTTCGTCGAGTCCGACGCGCACGTGACCGGCTCGGTCGCCGTGTTCGTCGATCACACGGGGGAGCGGTCGATGGTGTCCGGTCACGGAGCCGACTTCTACCTCCTGCCGAGTGAACTACCGAGGGTGGAAATCGCTTCGTGCCGCCATCTCCATCTCACCGCGTGGTCGTTCTTCACCGATCCGCCGCGGAGCGCGGCTCGCGAGGCGGCCCGGATCGCTCGCGGGGCCGGAGCGACGGTGTCGTTCGATCCGGGTTCGTTCCAGATGATCCAGGAGATGGGCGTCGAGCAGTTCCTCGCCGTGACGGCCGACCTCGGGATCGACGTGTTCCTCCCGAACAAGGAGGAGGGATCGGTCCTGACCGGCTGCACCGAGCCGGACGAGATCGCCAGCGGGCTCGCAGCGCTCTATCCGGGGGCGCTCGTCATCTTGAAGCTCGACGCCGACGGTGCGCTGGTGTGGCGGGACGGCGTCGGGCACCGGGTGGCGCCGGCGACCGACAAGCTCGTCGACGCGACCGGCGCCGGCGACTCGTTCGCCGGAGCGTTCCTGGCGCGGTACCTGGCCGGCGTGGACCCGGTGGCCGCAGCGCGGTTCGCGACCCGTGTCTCGGCCTGGGTGATCGAGCATCCGGGTGCTCGGCCGGCCCCCGGCCCGAGCCTCCAGCGCTTGCTCACCGACCACTGATCCCCGCCGCCCAACTCCTCGACCCATTTTGTGGCAGCGATCGGTGCAGTTTTCGTCGTGATCGCTGCCACAGCGTTGCACCTCGAATTCTGTGGCAGCGATGCTCCGTTTTTCTGACGACTCTGCTGCCACAACATCCCGGCCACCCCGGCGTGGGGACCCGAGCGGTTCGGTTCAGATCGACCGGAGCGCGTCGATGGCCGGGCCGTAGAGGTTGCGGCGCAGCGCGGTGATCGTGGGGGACGCCTTGGGGGCCAGGGCGGCCGCCCGCTCGATCGCTTCGGTGAGGACCGCCGACTCGCTGTCGACAGCGCTGTCGACCGCTCCGAGCGTCCGGGCCTCAGTGCCGCCGATCCGCTCACCGAGCACCGCCATCCGGTGGAGGAGCGGCTGTCGCAGTTTCGACGAGATCAGCGCGGCCATGCCATCGGAGAACGGCATCCCGAGGTCGACTTCGGGCAGGCAGAGGAACCCGCGGTCCGACCGCATCACCCGCTGGTCGTGGCACAGCGCCAGCATCGCCCCGCCGGCGAACGCGTGTCCTTGGATCGCCGCCACCGTCGGTACCCGGAGGGTGAGGAGTCGGGCGAACAGTTCCTGGACCTCGGCGATGTAACCGAGGAACCGGTCGCCGAGCGTCGCCATGTGGTCGAGGTCCAGGCCGTTGTGCCAGATCTTGCCGGAGGCGGCGGTGACCAGCGCGGAAGGGCCATCGGTGGATTCGACGGCATCGAGTGCCGAACCGATCTCGGCCAGCGATGTCGGGGTGAATCGGAGATCCCCCTCCCCGAGATGGAGGACGAAGACCTCGCCGGAGCGGGAGAGTTCGGGCATCGCCCCACTGTGGCAGATCGCGACACCTGTCGGCCGCTCCTATGCGGCAGCGCTCGGTTCGCTACGGTCGCGGGCGGAGAGATCGGACGAGAGGAGCGAGATGCGCGGCATCATCGGGTACGGCACGTACATCCCGTACCACCGACTGCAGCGGAGTGCGATCACCGAGGCGCTCGGTGCGGGTGGGGGGCGCGGCACCCGGGCGGTCGCGTCGTACGACGAGGACGCCACGTCGATGGCGGTCGAGGCGGGCCGCAATCTGCTGCGGACGATCGAGACCCGGCCCGACACGGTGCTGTTCGCCACGGCGACGCCGCCGTATCTCGACAAGACGAACGCCAACGTGATCCATGCGGCACTCGACCTGCCGTCGTCGGTGTTCGCCGCCGACGTCGCCGGATCGGCCAGGTGTTTCGACGCGGCGCTGCGGCAGGCGGTCGACTCCTCCCGCCCGACCCTCGTGGTCGCGTCCGACGTGCGTACCGGCCGCCCCTCGTCGGCCGACGAGGCGAACGGCGGCGACGCCGCGGTGGCGTTGATGATCGGCTCCGACGACGACGGGCCGGTGATCGCCGAGTGGATCGGGGGAGCGGCCTCGACGCACGAGTTCCTCGATCGCTGGCGCCTGCCCGCTTGGGACTACTCCCGGGTGTGGGAGGAGCGGTTCGGTGAACACGTCTACGTGCCGATCGCCGTCGAGGCGGTCACGGCTGCGCTCAAGGACTGCGGACTCGCGCCCGACGACCTGGACGCCGTCGTGGTCACGGGCTTGCACGCTCGTGCGGTCCGCCTCGCCGCCAAGGCGGCGGGCCTCGACGCGGCTCGGGTGGTCGACGATCTGTCGACCACCGTCGGCAACAGCGGCACCGCCAACCCCGGATTGGTGCTGGCGTCGGTGCTCGACCAGGCGTCACCGGGGCAGACGATCATGGTGGTGCACCTCGCCGACGGGTGCACGGCGTCGGTGTTCCGTTGTACCGGGGCGATCGAGTCGTACGCCCCGACGTCGACCGTCGCCCACCAGATCGCCGCCGGGAACGACGGGTTGAAGTACAACGACTTCCTCACCTGGCGGGGCGTGCTCGATCGTGAGCCACCCCGCCGACCCGACCCGGAATCGCCGGCGGCGCCGCCGACGTTCCGTTCGGAACGCTGGAAGCACGCCTTCGTCGGTTCGCGGGATCGGTCGAGTGGTGCTGTGCACCTCCCGCCGCAGCGGGTGTCGGTGAAGGGCGGTGCCGTCGACGACATGGAGATGGTGCCGATGGCCGATGTCCCGGCGACGGTGGCGACGTTCACGATCGACCGGTTGGCGTACTCGTTGGCGCCACCGACGATCGCCGTCGTGATCGACTTCGACGGCGGCGGGCGCTTCACCTGCCAGTTGACCGATGCGACCACGGTGGCGATCGGTGATCGCGTGCAGATGACGTTCCGCCGGATCATGACGGCGAACGGGATCCACAACTACTTCTGGAAAGCGAAGCCATTACAGCTCGTGCCTGGCACGAACTGAAACGCTCGTGCCTGGCACGAATTGAAACGTAGGAGACGACTGACATGGCATCACGAGGGATCAAGGACCAGGTGGCGATCGTCGGGATGGGGTGCACCCCGTTCGGCGAGCACTGGGACAAGTCGGTCGACGACATGCTCGTCGACGCCACGCAGGAGGCGTACGCCTCCGCCGGGATCCGCCAGGACGACATCGACGCGTTCTGGCTCGGCACGTTCGGTTCCGGGTTGTCCGGGCTGACGCTGAGCCGTCCGCTGAAGATCGACTACAAGCCGGTCACCCGGGTGGAGAACATGTGCGCGACCGGGTCCGAGGCGTTCCGCAACGCCTGCTACGCCGTGGCGTCGGGCGCCTACGACCTCGTCGCCGCCGTCGGGGTCGAGAAGTTGAAGGACAACGGGATGTCGGGTCTCGCGATCGCCGGTGTCCCCGACGACGGGACCAAGTCCGACCTGACCGCCCCCGCGATGTTCAGCCTGCTCGCCCCGGCCTATGCCGCCAAGTACGGCGTCGATCCGGACGAGATGAAGGACGTGATGACCCGGATCGCGTGGAAGAACCACTTCAACGGGGCCCGCAACCCGCGTGCCCAGTTCCGCAAGGAAGTCGGCAAGGAGACGATCTGCAACGCCCCGCTGATCGCCGGACAACTCGGGATCTTCGACTGTTCCGGGGTCTCCGACGGTTCAGCCGCTGCGATCCTGTGCCGCGCCGAGGACGCCCACAAGTACACCGATCATCCGCTGTACGTGAAGGCGTTGGCGTTCGCCGCCGGTCCGGCGGCCGGACCGATCGACCCGGAGTACGACTACACGAGCTTCCACGAGGTCGTGGCCTCGGCGAAGGACGCGTATGCCCAGGCCGGGATCACCAATCCGCGTGCCGAGTTGGCGATGGCCGAGGTCCACGACTGCTTCACGCCGACCGAGTTGGTCCTGATGGAGGACCTGGGCTTCGCCGAACGAGGCATGGGGTGGAAGGAAGTGCTCGCAGGCAGCTTCGACCTCGACGGCGACCTGCCGGTCAACCCGGACGGCGGGCTCAAGTCGTTCGGTCACCCGATCGGAGCGTCGGGCCTCCGGATGCTGTTCGAGTGCTGGCTGCAGCTGCGCGGCCAGGCGCCGGAGGACCGTCAGATCCGTTCGGTCACCGAGCTCGGCAAGAAGCTCGGGATGACCCACAACCTCGGCGGTGCGCCGGGCGAGTGCGTCAGCTTCGTCTCGATCGTCGGCTCCGAACTCGGCTGAGATCTCGACGCCGTTACAGTTCGTGCCAGGCACGAACCGTAACGTGGGGCGATGTCAGCCGAACACGTCTGGGACCCGTCGCTGCCGCAGGGCCTCGTCGACTACCTCGCCGAACTCGACGAGTTCATCGAGACGGTCATCGAGCCGCTCGAGCAGTCCGACGACAACATCCGCTTCTTCGACCACCGACGCGAGGACGCCCGCACCGATTGGGAGCGCGGCGGCCTCCCCAACGAGGAATGGGAGCAGTTACTCCATCGGGCCAAGCGCCTGGCCGACGAGGCCGGCCACTACCGCTACCCCTTCCCGGCCGAGTACGGCGGTCGCGAGGGGACGATCTTCGGGATGGCGGTCATCCGCGAGCACCTCGCCCGCAGGGGGCTCGGGCTCCACAACGATCTTCAGAACGAGCACTCGATCGTCGGGAACAACGTCGGCCTGTTGCTGATGCTCAAATACGGCTCCGAGCAGCAGCAGGCGGAGTGGATCGACGACCTGGCCGAAGGGCGCCGAGGCTTCGCGTTCGGGATCACCGAGCCGGATCACGGCTCCGACGCCACCCACATGGAGACGGTCGCGGTCCGTGACGGCGACGAGTGGGTGATCAACGGCGAGAAGACCTGGAACACCGGGATCCACAAGGCCTCCCACGACCTGATCTTCGCCCGGACGTCGGGCAAGGCGGGTGACGGTGACGGCATCACCTGCTTCCTGGTGCCGTCGGACGCCGAGGGGTTCGAAGTGCTCGAGTACCTCTGGACGTTCAACATGCCGACCGATCACGCCCACATCCGACTGACCGATGTGAGAGTGCCGCACGCAGCGATCTTCGGTGGCGAGGGCCGCGGCCTCCAGGTGGTGCAGGAGTTCTTCAACGAGAACCGGATCCGCCAGGCCGCGTCGAGCCTCGGTGCCGCCCAGTTCTGCATCGACCGCTCGATCGAGTACGCGAAACGGCGCGCCCCGTTCGGCAAGCCGCTCGCCACGAACCAGGGGATCCAGTTCCCCCTGGTCGAGTTGCAGACGCAGTGCGAGATGCTGCGTGCACTGATCCGCCAGACCGCCGCGCTGATGGACCGCGACGGTGCCTTCTCGCAGTCGGACAAGGTGTCGATGTGCAACTACTGGGCGAACCGACTGTGCTGCGAGGCGGCGGACCGGGCGATGCAGGTGCACGGTGGGTTGGGGTACTCGCGTCACGAGCCCTTCGAACACATCTACCGCCACCACCGGCGCTATCGGATCACCGAGGGTGCCGAAGAGATCCAGATGCGCCGGGTCGCCGGGTACCTGTTCGGGTTCATGTCGCAGCGAGCCCCGAAAGGTGTTCGCGAGGTCTGACCGCCGGCCGATCGGACGATGATCAGAGGCGTCGAACGATCGGTCGGAGCACGATGCTCCACGCCAGCAGCGTGCACAGGACACCGGCGACGACCATCGACGTCGCGACCGAGGCGATCGAGACCAACCCGAACAGCGCCACCGCCCCGACCGGAAAGGCGCCGTTCTGCGCCATCGCCGACAAGCCCATCACGCGACCCATCAGCTCGTCGGGTGTGTTCGTTTGGATCAGGGTGCGCAGCAAGGTCATGGCGATTCCCCCGGACATCCCCCAGGCGAGGCAGAGCACGGCGGTCAGGGCGTAGGTGCCGGAGAGTCCGATCACGATCAGGCCGGTGCCGAGGGCCGATCCGGTCGTGATCGCCAGCGCGAGGCCGGGCCGTCGTGGCGTCCATCGCGTTGCAAGGGTCATCGAGGTCGCGACCATGCCGACGCTCATGAACACGTTGAGCGCACTCGCGGCGAGGGAACCGCTGCCGAGCACGTCGCGGGCCAGCTCCGGGAGGAGCAGTGACGACGCTGCGATGACCAGTCCGAACACGGCGGTGAGGCCGAGCAGCGACCTCAGGGGTTCGGTGCGCAGGGCGATCCGGGCCCCGTCGCGGATCGCCCCGTGTCTGCCGCTCGGATTGGCCACGGGTGGCAGCGCCGTGCCGCCGTGGACCATCGCCCCGAGGACGGCGGCCGCTGTCATGAGCCAGAACCCCGCTGCGGTCCCGAACACCTGGATCACCGCCCCACCGAGGAACACCCCGGCGATGATCGAGGCGGTCATACCGAGGTTCTGCAGCGCGACGCCCTGCATCAATCGATCACTGGGCACGACCCGCGGCACGAGCGCTTGCAGGAGTGGCGTGAGCATCGACGGGGCGACGGCCGACGCGAACCCGAGCATCAGGGCGAGGGGAACGGTCATCGAGTCCGTGGTGATCAGCACGGCCGGCACCGTGAAGACCACTGCAGCGACCAGGAACAATCCTGCGCCGAGACGGCGGGGGTCGAGACGATCGGCGAGCGAACCCGCCCACGCCGACAAGAGCAGTGGCGGGAGACCGATGACGATGCCGAGGATCGCTGTCGCCGGGTTCCAGTCGGTGAGTTCACCGATCAACCAGACGAAGACGAATCGACTCGTGCCGAGGGCGATCGCTGCGAGCACGTTGGCGATCATCACCCGGCGGAAGACCGGCTGTCGGACGAGCGCCCCGATGCCGTCGGCCGGACGGCCAGCGGTCGGGCCAGGGCCGTCGGTGGTGTCGAGCGCGTCGAGTGATTCGGTCATGCTTCGAGATCCTGACCGTCGGCCGATGTCGCTCACGAGTTCTGCTGAGCATCGCTCGTCTCGCTTGTGATTTTGTGACAAGGTATGGACGTCCCTTTTCTGAACACCAGGAGGTTCTCATGGACACCGTCACCTTGACCGGCGACAACTACACACTCGTGTACAACGCACTGTCGTTCGGCACCGCAGTCATGCTCGGTGCGTTCGTCTACTTCTTGACGCAGATCAACAGCGTCTCGAAGGCCTACCGCTCCGGCGTCGCCGTCTCGGCAGTCGTCGTCGGTATCGCGGGCTATCACTACTACCGCATCTGGTCCGGCTTCTCCGTCGGAGAGATGAACGAGGGCTACCGGTATGCCGACTGGCTCATCACCGTGCCGTTGCTCGTCATCGAGTTGCTGATCGTGCTCGGCGTCGCCGCCGAGGTCCGCAAGAGCCTCATGATCCGCCTCGTCCCGGCGACCGTGCTCATGATCGCACTCGGCTACCCGGGTGAGACCTCGAGCGACAACGGCACGAAGTGGCTCTGGTGGGTGCTCGCGATGATCCCGTTCGTCTACATCCTCTGGGAGCTCTGGAAGCAGCTCAAGGCTGCATCGCAGCGTGAGAGCGGAGCCATCTCGGCGGCCATCAAGAACGCGACCGTCGTGTTGCTCGTCACCTGGTGCGTCTATCCGATCGCCTACCTGTTCCCGGTGTTCGACTCCTCGTCCGAGGGTCTCGAGGTGCTGCGTCAGGTCGGGTACACCTTCGCCGACATCACGGCCAAGGCGCTGTACGGCTTGATGATCCTCGGGATCGCCAAGGCCCGCACGGCCGCCGAGGACTGACCGTCCAGTGTCGACTCGAGCCGCGCTCGGACCGCAGGGTCCGGGTGCGGCTCGATTCGCTTTTCGACCGAGGTTCTCGCCGAGGCCTCCCGACGCCCCACCACGAGGTGTCTGACACCTCGTGGTCGGGCGGCTCACATGAAGCGCTCGACGGCACCGAGGTTCGTGTAGATCATCTTGACCTGGGTGTAGTGCTCGATCGAGTGGTAGCCGTTCTCCCGCCCGAACCCGGACTGCTTGTAGCCACCGAACGGCACCGACTCGGGGAGGGTGCCGTAGTCGTTGATCCAGACCGATCCGGCTTCGAGTGCGTTTGCGACCCGATTCGCCCGGTTGATGTCGAGGGAGAACACTGCTCCCGACAGGCCGTACGGCGTGGCGTTCGCCCGTCGAATCGCCTCGTCCTCGTCGTCGAAGGGCAGCACGGCCATCAGTGGGCCGAACACCTCGTCGGTGACGAAGCCCATGGCGTCGGTGCAGTCGGCGAACACTGCAGGGGTGACGTAGTTGCCTCGGGCGAGGGCCGAGTCGTTCGGCACCTCGCCCCCGACGACGTGGCGAGCACCCGAGGCGAGCGCCGCTCGCATGTACGACATCACCTTCGTGTGGTGCTCGGCCGACACCAGTGGTCCGATCATCGTCGCCGGATCGAACGGGTCGCCGAGTCGGAGTGCGGCGACGCGATCGGCGAGACCCTCCAGGAACGACTCGTACACCTTTCGCTGGACGAACACCCGGGTCCCGTTCGAGCAGACCTGGCCGGTCGAGAAGAAGTTGTTGGTCACTGCGGCGTTGCGGGCGCTGTCGAGGTCGGCGTCGTCGAACACGATGATCGGTGACTTGCCGCCGAGTTCGAGGGTGACCTTCTTCAGGGTCGCCGCCGCATCGGCCATCACGGCTTTGCCGGTCGACACCTCGCCGGTGAGCGACACCTTGGCGACCCCGGGATGGGCGACGAGTGCGCGCCCGACCCGTGCGTCGCCTTGGACGACGTCGAACACCCCGGGCGGGACACCGGCCTCCAAGTAAATCTCTGCAAGGGCGAGGGCCGACAGCGGCGTGACCTCGGCGGGCTTGAAGATCATCGAGTTGCCGCAGGCGAGCGCGAGCCCGGACTTCCACATCGCGATCTGGATCGGGTAGTTCCAGGCGCCGATCCCCACGCACACGCCGAGTGGCTCGCGACGCATCCGGGCGAAGCCGGTCGGGAAGTCGATCGTCTCACCGTGGAGCGTCGGGGCGACCCCGGCGTAGAACTCGATGACGTCGGCCCCCGTCGGCACGTCGACCGTGGAGGTTTCGCCGATCGGCCGACCGGCGTCGAGGGTGTCGAGGGCTGCGAGTTCGTCGTTGCGATCCCGGATGATGTCGACCGCTCGTCGCAGGATCCGGGCTCGGTCGACGGCCGACATCGCCGACCAGATCTCGAAGCCGGAGCGTGCCGATGCGACCGCTCGTTCGATCTCGGCGGTGCCGGCCTGTTCGACTTCGCAGATCACCGTGTTCGTACCGGGATGCATCGTCGTGAACGTCTCGCCGCTGGACGATGCGACCGACTCGCCGCCGATGAGCGATCGCTGCACCGGCAGGGTCGTGCCAGCGTCGACGGGGCCGAGTGTCCGGTGCTGCACGCTCGACTCAGCTCCCGGTCTCGGTGAACGGTACGGCGGTCACCTCGGCGGCGATCGGTCCGTCGGGCGACGTGACCACCACCTCGGTCCCCGGTTCCCACACCTCGCGATCGAGCATCGCGAGCGCGATGCCGCGACCGAACCGGGGTGACACGGCTGCCGATGTCAGGTCGCCGACGCGTCGACCGCCGGCGGTCACCTCCCACCGGGTTCGAACCGGAGGGAGGGTGTCGGTGTCGAGGAACAGTCCGGTGATCGCCCGGGTCACGCCGGAGTCGCGCTCGGCCCGGAGTGCGTCCAAGCCGATGACGTCGATCTCGGCGTCGAGATGGCAGTACTGCTCGAGTCGGCACTGCAAGGGGGAATCGTCGACGGTCGCGTCGCCGCCGTAGGAGATCAACCCGCCTTCGATCCGTTCGATGAGGTTGGGACAGCCGGGGCGCACGTCGAGATCCCGGCCCGCCTCGGCGAGGGCGTCCCAGAGCGGTCCGGCGAGGTCCGCACGATCGACGTAGATCTCGAAACCGCCTTGCTTGCTCCAGCCGGTTCTGGCCACGACCATCGGATGCCCGGCGAACTCGAGGTGGGCGAAGCCGAAGAACGAAATGCCCGCCACGGCGTCGCCGAACACTCGGGACATCAACTCGTCGGCCTTCGGCCCCTGCACGGCGAGCGGGTCCACGCCCGGTTCGAACACGTCGACGGTGAGTCCGAGGCCGAATGCGAGTCCCTTGGCCCAGAGCGCCACGTCCGAGTCGGCGATCGACAGCCAGAACCGGTCATCGGCGAGTTTGGTGATCACCGGGTCGTTCAGGAGACCGCCGCGGTGGTCGACGAGTGGGGCGTAGTAGCACCGGCCGACCTTCGACGCCGACAGGTTCCGAGGCGTCATCATCTGGACCAGTCGGGCGGCATCGGGGCCGACGATCTCGACCTGGCGCTGCACCGCCACGTCCCAGAGTTGGACGTGCTCCTTGAGGTGCCAGTAGTCGTCGACGACCGACACGAACTCGAGTGGCAACAACATGTGGTTGTAGACCGTGTAGGCCTGCACCCGCACGTCCCCCGACTCGATACGCGACGTGAACGGTGTGCTCCGTACCCGCGTGTTGCTCCAGATCCGTGGCGCGTTCATCGGCCGTCCCCTCCCTGTGTCGACATCGGACCGGGCCACCGTAGATCACGAGTGCGGCCAGGACCGGGCCGACGGTTCGTCAGGCGTCGGTGTCGGCACGTCGCCCCGGCCGTCCGGGGACCTGCAACGCTCGGGGTGGCGCGACGACCCCGGCCCGGCGGGCGAGGACGTCGTTGACCTCGGCACCGACGAGCAGCAGGAGACTCAACAGGTAGAGCAGGGTGAACGCCAGCAGGACGGCGCCGACCGTGTTGCGGATGTCGTTCCCCGACGGGGCGAACCGGACGTACCAGGCGAAGGCTTGCGTTGCGGCGACCCACCCGATGACGGTGAACACGGCGCCGGGCAGATCGAATCGCCACGGCGTTCGATGGTGCGGGCCGATGTGGTACACGGTCGCCACCCAGAGGACCATCACGACGAGCGTTCCGGGGGCGATGAGCCACGCGAGTTCGCCGGCGATCGGCAGCCGGGGGAGGACGGCCAGCAGACTCACGCCGGCGACGACCACCACGATGGAGCCGCCGCCGAGGCCGATCGCAGCGAGGCGGAGCCGCCACCACGGACGGCGGTCCTCGACGTCGTACGCGACGTCGAGGGCCCGGACCAGGCCGGCGAACGCCCGGGACAGCGTGATCAACGCCAGCGCGGTCGAAACGGTCGCGACTCCGGTGCTCCGGGTGTCGAACAGGTCGGCGACCGTCGTGTTGATGGCCGATCCTTCGGTGAATGTCGACGCCACGAACGACTCGACCTCACGTCGCAGATCGGCGGCGAGCGATTCGCCGATGACCGAACCGAGCGAGCCGAGCACGCTCACCAGGGCGAGGGCGGCTGCCGGGATGGACAGCACCGTCCAGAACGTGACGGCTGCGGCCAGGTCGGCGACGTTGTCGACCCGGCACTCGTCGACGACGGCGCGGACGAATCGGTCGAGTCGTCGGAGGGTGCCGTCGGGCGGACGGGTGTCGGGGTCGTCGGACATCTGCTCGCCACGGTAGGCCGACCGAGTCGTCCGACGCACACGGCAGCCGTCCCGCCGTCGGCTACGGGTTGGTCACCAGCGACACACCCGGGGTGGCGAATCGGCCCATGTCCGGGAGCGCGGTCGGGATGTCGTCGAGGGTGAGCCACCGTCGGATCACGGCGGTCGGGTCGATGCGCCCGTCGGCGACCATCGAGAGGACCTCGGGGATCCTGGAGGCGGACAGTCCGTGGACTCCGAGCACCTCGAGTTCGTCACGGATGACTCTCGAGATCGGGAAGTCGGCGGTCGGCGTGGGGAAGAGGCCGATCTGGACGTGGCGACCGAGCGGTCGCAGGCAGCGCACCGAGTTGGCGGCGGTGTCCGCGTGACCGAGGCAGTCGACCGACACGTGTGCCCCGCCGGTGAGGTCGTGGATCGACTCGTCGATCCGTTCGACCTCGCTCGCGTCGATGACGTCGTCGGCACCGACCGACCGAGCCAACTCCAGCGCCACCGGTGAGGTGTCGACTGCCACGACCCGGGCGCCGAGTGCTCGGCCGAACGCGATCGCTGCGAGGCCGACACCGCCGCAGCCGTGCACGGCCAGCACCTCGCCCGAGGCGATCCGACCCTGCTCCACGACGCCGCGGTAGGCGGTGCTGACCCGGCAGCCGACGAGTGCCGCTGCCTCGTCCGATACGGCGTCGGGCACGTGGACGGCGTTCACCTCGGCGTACGGGATGGTGGTGAACTCGGCGAACGCACCCCACCTGGTGAATCCGGGCTGCTCCTGTCGGCGGCACACCTGGTGCTGGCCGGATCGGCAGGGTTCGCACTCGCCGCATCCGCAGACGAACGGCACCATGATGCGGTCGTCGACCCGGAGTCGCCCGACGCCCTCGCCGACCGCCACCACCCGACCCACGAACTCGTGGCCACCGACATGTGGACAGGCGATGTCGGGGTCGGTGCCGTGCCAGCCGTGGTAATCGCTCCGGCAGAGTCCGACGGCGGTGACCCGGACCACGACCTCTCCCGGCGCGGGTGCCGGATCGGGGACCTCGACGACGTCGATCGGTCCGCCGAAGCATTCGTACACGGCGGCACGCATCGGCGGTGAGGCTACTCGGACTCGTCGGGGCCGAAGATCGAGGGGTTCATGGATCCGGTGACGACGAGGTTGTTGCGCGAGTTTTGATGAGTTGGGCGGCGCGTTGTCGTGCTCGTTCGTCGAGTTGGTGGGTGGTGAGGTCGGGTGGTCGTTCGCCGACGGGGAGGATGATGGTGCC